>CACHFK010000007.1 GCA_902579085.1 uncultured Pelagibacteraceae bacterium
CTATAGTCAAGCAATAAACATATCTAATAAAATTGGCTTACCTTTAGTTATTAGACCTTCTTACGTGCTCGGTGGAAGAGCCATGGAAATAGTACATGAAAAAAACCAGTTAAAAGAATTCATTAATGAAGCGTTTAAAGCTTCAGAAGAAAATCCAATATTAATTGATAAATTTATTAATAATGCAATGGAAGTTGACGTTGATGCTATATCAGATGGTAAAGATGTTTACGTAGCAGGTATTATGCAACACATTGAAGAGGCAGGAATTCATTCTGGAGACTCTGCTTGTTGCTTGCCTCCAATATCGATTAAAGAAAACTTGTTAAGAGAGTTAAAGATACAAACTAGAAAATTAGCTTTAGCTTTAAAGGTTAAAGGCTTTTTAAATATTCAATTTGCAATTAAAAAAGATGAGATATTTGTAATAGAAGTAAACCCAAGAGCTAGTAGAACTGTACCTTTTGTTTCAAAAGCTAATGGTGTTGCTCTTGCAAAAATTGCTTCAAGAATTATGGTGGGTGAAAAACTTGGAAAGTATAAATTAAAATATCAAACCAATAAAACCTTTGCTGTAAAAGAAGCTGTTTTCCCATTCAATAAATTTCCTGATAGCGATGTTCTGCTTGGACCAGAAATGAAGTCAACTGGTGAAGTAATGGGATTTGATGATGATTTTGGAATGGCCTATGCTAAAAGCCAAATAGCAGCATCCAATTCTTTACCCACCAAAGGTTTAGCATTTTTATCGGTTAAAGATTCACATAAAGATGAGATAATTGATCTTGCTAAACAATTATTAAAATTAAATTTTAATCTTTGTGGAACAAACGGCACTGCTAATGCAATCAGGGATAAAGGAATTAAATGCAAAAAAATAAATAAAGTAAGCGGTGGATCTCCTCACATAGTTGATGTTTTAAACTCAAAAAAAATTGCTTTAGTAATTAATACTGGTGGTGGAAAAAAAAGACATCGGCTTAGCGATGCAAGAGCATTGAGAAGATCTACATTAATTAATAAAGTTCCATATTGTACAAATATGTCAACTGCTTACGCTTGCTTAGAAGCAATCAAGTCATTAAAAAATAAAAAACTAAAAGTAAAATCTCTTCAGGAAAATTAGTCTACTTTCCAATCTGTTTTAAAATCTACATAGTTTACTTGAAGACATCTTCTTTCTTTAACTATGTCCTTTTTTTCCATTCCATGCCAAGTATTTGGTCCACTAGAAAAAAAATAACCATAATTATCTCTATAAGGCAAAGTTTTTACTCTTTTTAGATTACTATCATAAAAATCGGTTCCTAATTCTTCACTCTCGTTATATTTGTTAACAAAAAGCAGACATGACAAAAGTTTCTCTTTAATATCACAGTGAGGTTTCAGCCAAAAACCTTTTCTATCACATATAACTTCAATCCTTACATAAGAATTGGATAAATCTTTTTCTATCAAATTAGAAATTTTTTCACACGTTTGCTTATCTTGAAGTTCCTTAACTAATTTTGACAAACCAGGAAACTGATTGGAATTATCTTTAGTAATAAAACATCTAAATTTCAAAGCTTTGCCACCATCAGAAATGCCTTCTCGAAACTTTCCTTCTCCACCATCTATGGCTCTAGTACCATCATAATTAAGATTATGTTCAGATGGATTAGCAATATCTGCATTGATTATTTCTTCAATTTGCTCTTCTGTTAAAGGCTCATTTAATTCCCAGTGTGGAAATGGATCTCTGAATTTTTTTGAATTATTAATAATTGAATTTAAAAATGACATTAAGATATTTTTTTTTTGATTTCTTTTGATATTCTATTTGTTTCATCTAAAATTTCATAGTTCCAAATTTCAATTTTTTCATCTAAATTTTTAATTATATTTAATTTTGCAAACAGATCTCTAAATTTTTTAAATCTATGATCATTAATTTTTGCTGGAATTTCAGCAATATAAATAGGTTTTCCAGTTAGTGCTGTCTCCGAAATCATAGATATAGAGTCACAAGTAACAACAATATATTTTGCTAAAGACAAGCAAGATAAATAAGCCTTTTTATCTATTTGCTTAATTACCAAATGATCCTGACCAAAGTAATTTTCAGATAGATCAATTATTTGTTGTGGTGTTCTCATGGAGGGAATAATTATTGCCTGTAAATTATTTTTTTGCAAAATATTTTTAATTTTTTCAAAAACTTTTTTTATATTTTGTTCACTATAATCATAGTATTTATTGGGCCCTCCAATAATTATTGCCAAATATTCTTTTTCTTTATTCAATCTCTCAGACAAGTATTCTCTATTATTATTTATTTCCTCGTTTGTTAAATAATGAATTGATCCTTTTGATAAGATTACATTCTCACCAGTCAAACCATCGTGCTCGGGGGCTATAATAAAATCAAAATTTTTTAAAGATACTTTTGGGTCTTGAATATGAATATTGTAAACTTTTTTTTTAGAATTTTTTTTAAGACAAATAGAAGGAATTACACTTTTTCTTCCACATGAAATAATAATATCAAAATCTTTTGAATTTACTGGGTTGAATGTGAAATCTGAAACAGGTGTTAATTTAGGTGGTATTAATTTCCAAAATTTATTTAGTTCAACTTTATGGTGAGTAAAATCAATGTCTAGCGCCTTAGCCAAACCTTCAACTTGGCTTATCATCCCGTGCATACCTTCGGTCAATAATAGACCTTTCAATTTAGACATTAATCACTATATAGCTTCCATATGAATCAAAATCCAACAAAACACACAAAAGTGTTAATAATTGGATCCGGTCCTGCCGGATACACTGCTGCGGTTTATGCTGCAAGAGCAATGCTTAAACCTATATTAGTCCATGGAATGGAACCGGGTGGACAATTAACAACTACGACGGATGTTGAAAATTTTCCTGGTTTTGCAGAAGTAATTCAAGGACCTTGGTTAATGGATCAAATGAAAGAACAAGCTGAGGCAGTTGGAACTGAAATGATTGAAGATCATATTGCTTCTGTAAATTTAAAATCAAAACCTTTTGAAGCAGTTGGAGATGGTGGCCAAAAATATACAGCGGACTCAATTATCATCTCTACTGGGGCTCAAGCAAGATGGTTAAATATTGATTCTGAACAAAAATTTAGAGGATTTGGAGTATCAGCGTGCGCAACATGTGATGGTTTTTTCTTTAAAGAAAAAACAGTAGCAGTTGTTGGTGGAGGAAATGCAGCTGTCGAAGAGGCAATGTTTCTTACAAAATTTGCATCAAAAGTACAATTAATTCATAGAAGAGATGAATTAAGAGCTGAAAAGTTACTTCAAAAAAAATTAATGGAAAATAAAAAAATTGAAATTATTTGGGATAGTGTTGTTGAAGAAGTAATTGGTGACGAAGACCCTAAAAATGTAAAAGGTTTAAAAATTAAGAATGTTAAAAATAATGAAATTAAGGAATTAAAAATAGATGGTCTTTTTATTGCTATTGGGCACGATCCTGCCACTCAGCTATTCAAAGATCAATTAAATATGGATAAAGAAGGTTATTTAATAACCAAACCAGACTCTACTGAGACAAATATCCCTGGTGTTTTTGCTGCAGGCGATGTTAAAGATAAAATCTTTAGACAAGCGGTAACTGCTGCAGGAATGGGTTGCATGTCTGCATTAGAAGCTGAAAAATATTTGGCTTCATAAAAGGAAATATGGAAAAGATTGTTAAACAAATACAATTACTTACTTTAATTATAATACTAATTAGCACAGTGATTGCTATTGGTAGCGAACTTTACCAAATGTTTAAAATTCAAACAGTTACTCTAGCAGACCTACTTTTACTTTTTCTATATCTAGAAGTTTTGGCTATGGTTAGAGTGTTTTGGGAAAGTCAGTCTATTCAAATTACACTTCCATTATTCATTGCCATAACAGCTTTATCTAGATTTATAATTTTACAAGGAAAATCAATTAATCCTGAAATACTTGTCTATGAAGCAGGAGCAATTTTATTAATTGCATTAGCAATACTTGTATTAAGATTTAGAAATTCTCCAATTGTTGGTTTAGATAAAAAGAAAAAAACTACTAAAAAATAATATGACTGGAAAAGTACTGCTAACAGGTGTTAGTGGATGGATTGCAAAACATACTGCAATAGAATTATTAAATTCAGGTTATGAAGTTTTAGGAACGGTCAGAAATAAAAATTTAATTGAACAAACAAAAGAAACTATAAGCAAATATGCTTCAATAGAAAAATTATCATTTGTTGAGTTAGACCTTGTTAAAGATGATGGGTGGAATGAGGCAGCTGAAGGATGTAAATATATTTTTCACGTTGCTTCTCCTTTTCCAATAAAAGTTTCAAAGAATAGAGAAAGTTTATTGCCCCCTGCTGTTGATGGAACTTTGAGAGTATTAAATGCTGGTTTAAATGCTGGTGTAGAACAAATAATTAAAACTTCATCGATCGTTGCAATGTTTAGAAGGCCTAATAGAAGCAATCCCTATATATTTGGAGAGAATGATTGGACTGATGAAAATTGGGTAGAGGGTGTGAATGACTACTTTTTATCAAAAACAAAAGCAGAAAAAGCAGCATGGGAATTAATGGAAAGCAAAGGTTTAAAAAATAAATTAACAACAATTAATCCAGGTGGAGTATTTGGTGATGCTTTAGATAAAAAAGGAGGTACATCAATAGAATATGTTAGACAATTTATGGCAGGTAAATTTCCAGGTGCGCCTAAATTTGCAGTTTTAATTTCTGATGTCAAAGATATAGCAAAAGCACATGTCGCTTGTATTGGAAATAAAAAAGTCGGTGGGAGAAGATTAATTGTTGGAAAAGAAGTAAAAAAACTAGTTGAGTTATCTCAATTGATGGCCGAAGCGATGCCTGAGTATGCAAAAAAACTTCCCAAAAAAGAACTTCCAAACTTTATGGTTAAATTAATTAGTTATTTAGACTCAAGCGCTAAAACCATGATACCAGATCTAGGTATTATGATGCAAACTGATACGTTATACGCTGAAGAATTATTAGGTTTTAAATTTAAACCTGCAAAAGATTGTATAGCTGAAAATGCTAAATCTGTTGTAAGACTTGGTTTAGTTTAAATTATTACAAAAAGATTTTATTCTCTCCATAGCTACCTTTAGCTTTTGCATTGATGTAGCATAAGAAATTCTAAAATATCCTGGCAAGCCAAATGCAGATCCTTGAACAACTGCTACATTTGCCTTCTCTAATAACTTTTCAACAAATTCGCTATCTGTTTTAAGTTTTGTTTTTTTACCTAGTAATTTTTTACAACTCGGAAAAACATAAAAAGCACCATTAGGAGTTAAACAATTAATTCCATTTATTTTATTTAGGCTACTAACAACAAAATCTCTTCTTTTTTTAAACTCTTTAGATCTTGTTTTTATAAATTTCTGCGTCCCATTTAATGCTTCGACAGCTGCAGCTTGACTTACAGATGAAGGATTCGATGTTGATTGTGATTGAACTTTACGAATAGCTTTAATAATTTCTTTAGGACCGCCAGCGTATCCTATTCTCCATCCCGTCATAGCATAAGATTTGCTAACGCCATTCATTGTAAGTGTTCTATTTTTTAAATTAGATATTTGACCGATAGTAAAGTATTTAGATTTATCATAAGAAATATGTTCATAAATATCATCACTTAAAATATGAATTCTTTTGTATTTAATTAATACTTTAGATAGTTTTCCTATTTCTGTTTTTGTATAGCTTGCTCCTGTAGGATTTGAAGGTGAGTTAAGTATTAGCCATTTTGTTTTTTTAGAAATAGCCTTTTTTAATTTTGCTGGAGTTAATTTAAAATTTTCAGTCTCGCTACATTTTACTATTTTTGGTTTACCTCCTGCTAATAGCACCATATCTGGATAAGAAACCCAAAATGGTGCTGGGATAATTACTTCATCACCTTTGTTTAATGTGGCCATAAAAGCATTATAAAGAACTTGCTTACCACCTGTTCCAACTGTTATTTCTTCTGTGGAGTACTTTAAATTATTTTCTTTTTTAAATTTTTTAATTATAGCTTTTTTTAAAGCGGGGGTTCCGTCAACTGCAGTATATTTTGTATCACCTGCTCTAATAGCTTTTATCGCTGCATTTTTAATATTATAAGGTGTATCAAAATCTGGCTCACCAGCTCCTAATCCTATTACATCTTTGCCAGCAGCTCTTAATTCTCTGGCTTTTTGACTTACGGCGATTGTAGGTGACGGTTTTATCCTTTTTAAACTGTCCGATATTATGCTCATTGAAATAAGTTTTTATTTTAATACTTTATTTAATATATGCAAAATACTTATCAAGATTTAATTACAGATATACAGAGTAAAAACCCACAAATTTCTGAAAAACTTGAAGGTGGAAAAAAATTTAAAATTAAATCAGATTTCAAGCCTGCTGGAGATCAACCTGAAGCTATTAAAAAATTAGTTCAAGGTACAAAAAAAAATGAATTTAATCAGGTTTTGCTTGGAGTAACAGGATCTGGAAAAACCTTCACAATGGCAAAGATTATTGAAGAGACAAATAGGCCGGCTTTAATTTTGGCGCCCAATAAAACTTTAGCAGCCCAACTTTATGGCGAGATGAAAACATTTTTTCCAGATAATGCTGTTGAATATTTTGTTTCATATTATGACTATTACACTCCAGAAGCATATGTTCCTAGATCTGACACATATATTGAAAAAGAAGCATCGATTAATGAACAAATAGATAGAATGAGACACTCCGCAACAAGATCTCTTCTTGAAAGAGACGATGTTCTAATTGTGGCCAGCGTGTCTTGTATTTATGGCCTTGGTTCAGTTGAAGCCTATAGCAAGATGACTTTAACTCTTGAACGAAATAATAATTACAATCGAGAACAATTAATAAAATCATTAGTAGCTCTTCAGTACAAAAGAAATGATCAAAATTTTTATAGAGGAACGTTTAGAGCTAGAGGTGAATACTTAGAAATTTTTCCATCTCACTTAGAAGATAGAGCTTGGAGGTTAAGTTTATTTGGAGATAAACTCGAAAAAATTGAAGAATTTGATCCATTAACAGGTGATCAGGTTAGAGAATTAAATCTAGTTAAAGTTTATGCTAATAGCCATTACATAACCCCAAAGCCAACAATAGAGCAAGCTGTAATAAAAATTAGGAAAGAATTAGAGGCTACTTTAAAAAAACATAAGGATGAAAATAAATTATTAGAAGCTCAAAGATTGGAAGAAAGAACTAAGTTTGATTTAGAAATGATAGAAGCAACAGGAACTTGTGCGGGGATTGAAAATTATTCAAGATTTTTATCAGGGAGAAAGCCTGGAGAACCTCCTCCCACTCTATTTGAATATTTTCCAGATAACACTTTAATATTTGTTGATGAATGCCATGTAACAGTTCCTCAGTTAAATGGAATGTTTAAAGGAGATAGATCTAGAAAAAGTACTCTTGCAGAATATGGATTTAGACTTCCATCTTGCATGGATAATAGACCGCTCAAGTTTGAAGAGTGGGATTTAATGAGAACTCAAACCGTATTTGTTTCAGCTACTCCTGGACCTTGGGAATTAGAACAAACAAAGGGAAAATTTATTGATCAAGTTATTCGTCCTACAGGATTAATTGATCCACCTGTTGAAATAAAACCTGCAAAAAATCAAGTCGATGATCTAATGCACGAGTGCAAAAAAACAATTGAAAAAAATCATAGAGTTCTAGTTACAACTTTAACAAAAAGAATGGCTGAAGACTTAACTGAGTACCTTCACGAAAATGGAATTAAAGTTAGATACTTACATTCCGACATAGACACGCTTGAGAGAATAGAAATTATGAGAGATTTAAGATTGGGTGTTTTTGATGTTTTGGTTGGAATTAACTTGTTAAGAGAAGGTCTTGATATACCTGAGTGTGCTTTAGTTGGAATATTAGATGCAGATAAAGAAGGATTTTTAAGATCTGAGACATCGTTAATTCAAACAATTGGGAGAGCGGCTAGAAATTTGGATGGAAAAGTAATTCTGTATGCCGACAAAGAAACTAAAAGTATAAAAAAAGCTATTAAAGAAACCGAAAGAAGAAGAAATATTCAATTAGCTTATAATAAAAAAAATAAAATTAGCGCTACTTCAATTAAAAAAGAAATAAGTGATATTTTAGAAAGCGTTTATGAAAAAGACTATGTAAAAATAGGAACTGGAGCCAATGTAGGTGGAAATCTAAAAAAACATATTAAAGCTTTAAATAAACAAATGAAGGAAGCTGCAGGTAATTTAGAATTTGAAGAAGCTGCAAAAATAAGAGATGAAATTAGAAAACTTGAAAGTACCGAATTAGAAGTTACACTTAACCCAAAAGTAAAAAAATATAGCAAAAATAACAAAATGTACCCTAAGGGAAGATCGACAATGGGGATGCCTGGAACAAGAGCTCAAAAAGGAAAAAAGAAGTGGAAGCAAATAAAATAATTATTACAGGAGGCGCTACAAGAATTGGGGCTGCAATTGCAAAAAAATTATCTGGTTCAAATATTGAGATAGTAATTCATTACAATAAATCAAAGGCTAAAGCTGAAAAATTAAAAAAAGAATTATCAAAAAATAATACAAAAGTTTACTTAGTTAAAGGTGATCTTAGTGTAGAAAAAGATGTAAATAAGATAGTAAAATTTGCAAAATCTAAATTAAGATATTTTGATTGTTTAATTAATAACGCTTCATTATTTGAAAACGATAAATTAGAAAATTTCACAACTGATAGTTGGGGTAAACATTTAAGAACAAATTTAAGAGCGCCAGCACTTTTATCAAAAGCATTTGCTAAAAATATTAAAGGTAAAAATAACAATATAATTAATATTATTGATCAGAGAGTTTTTAAACTCACACCATATTTTTTCTCATACACTATAAGCAAAACAGGACTTTACACTCTTACCAAAACAAGTGCTATGAGCCTTGCACCAAATATAAGGGTGAATGGTATAGCTCCAGGTCCTACATTAAAAAATAAAAGACAATCTGAAAAACACTTCAAAAAGCAATACATGGCAACCCCTCTTAAAAGACAAGTAGACGTTGAACAAATTTGTAATGCAGTTGACTTTTTTATCAAAAATATATCTATTACAGGGCAAGTTATTTCGATTGATAGTGGCCAGAGTTTAAACTGGCAAACACCAGATATTATGGGAGGAAAAGAATGAAAAAACTAATTTTAATTTTAATTACTATTTTTTTTACAACAGCTGTAAATGCTCATGACACAAAAAAAATAAATTTTGACTTAAAAAAAAATTGTTCAAAAAAAAGATCTGCACTTAATTGGGTTTCAAAATATAAACTTACAAAAGGTGGTGAGCTAATAAAATTTCAGTCTTTTACTGGTTTTGACCAAAGAACTGTACTAATTGATGGACATAAAAATAACCCAATTGAAATAACAGGATATCTGCAATTACCAAAAGGTTCGGATAAAGTGCCAATAGTTATTTGGACACACAGTAGTGGTGGTCCTGGTGAATATGCATGGAATGATTTTGTCTACCATGGCACCCAAAATCTTTTGAATGCAGGAATAGGTGTAATGTATGTAGATAATTTTTGTCCTAGAGGAGCAAGACAAACTTGGAGGGATCAATCGAAAGTTCCGCTTATTAATGGAGCGATAGATGCTATTATGGCTTATAAGTTATTGCAAACTCATCCAAGATCTAATGGTAAATTTGGAACTACTGGACATTCAAGAGGAGGAAACAACAGCCTTTATTTAGCAGATGTAAAGTTTACATCTTTGTTTTTGGAAGGATCAAAGGGATTTGATGCAATATTACCAGAAGCTGCAGAATGTAGACTTGCAGGTTTCTTCGATAAGCCAGAACTAACTTCAAATACTAAATTACTTTATATTCACGGAGCTGCAGATGACTACACATTGCCAAAACCGTGTGAGGATTATGTAAAAAAAATTAAATCTGAGCCTGGTCAGATTGAGATTGATATGAAAGAAGGCTGGTATCATGGATTCCATTACGGTCAAAAACCTAAAAAGTATAAAGCAATGACAGTCAGTAAGTGTCCTGCTTTTTTTGTTGATAATGAGGGATATATTGTTGGAAATGAGTGGCCAGATTTAGTTTTAAATAAATATAAATTATACTCATCGATTGATGAGTTCTACGATGCAGCACAAATAGAGCCTAGGAAGGCATGGAAAACTTCATTCAAAGTGTTAAAAAAAGAAAAATGTTTAGATAGAGGTGTAACAATTGGAGGGAATCACATGGATGAATATATGCCTCAATTTATAAATTTCTTTAAAGAAAATTTAATATGAAAAAAAATAATCTTAAAATAGTTAAAATAGACAAAAATAAAGGTTTATTTAACTACGAAAAAAAAATTCTTATAAAAGATCTAATATTAGATTTAAAACTTGGATATTACGATTTTGAAAAAGAAAAGCCTCAAAAAGTAAAGTTTACTCTTGAAGTAAACTATGAGGATAAAAAACCATCGAACGATAAAGATCTTAAATCAATAGTAAACTACGATAAAATTGTAAAATTGATAAAAAAATTGGTTAAAAATAAGCATTATAACTTTCTTGAAACATTGGCTGAAGATGTTTTTGATGAGCTATTTAAAGATAAAAGAATTGATAAAATATCTCTTCAAATTGAAAAATTAGAAATAATGAAGGATTGTTCGTCAGTTGGTATACAGATTTCTAAAAAAAGAAGCCATGCTAAGCTCTGATATTGGAAAAGACGTAATTAAAAAAGAACTACCCTTAATGCCAAAACTTCCTGGGGTATACAGGATGTTAAATTCCAAAAATGAAATTCTTTATGTGGGAAAAGCTAAAAATCTTACTAATAGATTAAAAAGTTATGTATCAGAAAAAAATCACATAATAAGAACTGAAAGAATGTTATCTCAAACAAAAAAGCTTGAGATAACTACTACTTCAAATGAAAGTGAAGCTTTGCTGTTAGAAGCAAACTTAATCAAAAAATATAAACCAAAATACAATATCCTCTTAAGAGATGATAAATCTTTTCCATTTATCTTCATTGGTAACAAAGAAAAATGGCCTCAGATCAAAAGGCACAGAGGTAAAAAAAATAAAGAAGGATTTTATTTTGGACCTTTTGCTTCAGCTGGATCTGCAAATTGGACAATAAAAATGATACAAAAAATTTTTCATCTTAGAGTGTGCGATGATACTGTTTTTAAAAATCGAGAAAGACCATGCATTTTGTATCAAATCAAAAGATGCTCTGGGCCATGTGTAGGTTACATTAAAAATGATGAGTATAAACAGACTGTAGATGATGCAATTGAGTTTGTTTCAGGAAAATCTAGAAAAATTCAAAAAAATCTTTCACAGCAAATGGAAAAAGCTAGTGAAGAATTAGATTTTGAAAGAGCTACAATTTTAAGAGATAGAATTAAATCATTAAATATAATTCAATCTTCTCAAAGAATTAATGAGGCTAATTTAATTGAGGCAGATGTTATTGCTGGATATAAAGAGTCTGGAAAAACCTGTATTCAGGTTTTTTTCTACAGATCAAAACAAAATTGGGGTAATCAAGCTTTTTTTCCAAAACATGATCCTGATGAAAATCTCAATGAAATTTTAAATTCATTTATTTCTCAATTTTATGAAAATAAAAGTGTACCAAAAACAATAATTATAAATGAAGCAATTAAAGAAAAAACTTTAATCGAAAAAACTCTTTCAAAAAAAGAAAGTAAAGAAATTAGTATCTCTGTAGCAAAAAAAGGATCTAAACTTAAAGTTATAAATCAAGCAATAAAGAATGCTAAAGATAGCTTAAATAGAAAACTTTATGAGAGCCAAAATAACAGAGACTTGTTTGATAAAGTTGCGAAAAAATTTGATTTGGAAACGAATGTAAGTCTTGTTGAGGTATATGATAACAGCCATATTCAAGGAACTAATAGTGTTGGAGCATTAATTACTTTTGGCGAAGAGGGATTTATAAAAAAAAGATATAGAAAATTTAATATTAAAAATAAACAAAATGAACAAGATGATTATGGAATGATGAAAGAAGTTCTGAGCAGAAGATTTAAAAAAGCTATTAAAGAAAAAGATAATTATTTGTCTTTTCCTGATCTTGTTTTAATTGATGGTGGTAAGGGTCAATATTCTAGCGCAAGAGATGCCTTAAACGAACTTGGACTTCATGATATTCCGATAATAGCTATTGCCAAGGGAAAATTTAGAAATAGTGGTGATGAAACTTTTTTTCATAATGGGAAAAGCTTCAAATTTCTTAAAAATGATCCAACTCTATTTTTTCTACAACGAATAAGAGATGAAGCTCATAGATTTGCTGTAAGTGCGCATAGAGCTAAAAGAAAGAAAGGCATTAGCAGATCTCTACTAGATCAGATAGAAGGCATAGGTTCTATGAGAAAAAAAGCACTATTAAATCACTTTGGTTCTGCTAGAGCAGTAGAATCTGCTAGTTTAGACGAAATTAAAACAGTAGAAGGAGTTGAGGAAAAAGTAGCAAAAAAAATATATAACTTTTTTCACGAATGAAATTTAAATTTCCAAATTATCTGACAATAGGAAGAATAATTATAGTACCTGTATTTGTTTTTGCTTTTTATCTGCCTGGTTTTTATGGCGATGTAATTCCATTCGCATTATTTGTAATTGCATCTTTTACAGATTTTTTAGATGGTTTATTGGCAAGAATGTATAAAGAGGAATCTAAGTTAGGAGAATTATTAGACCCTATTGCAGATAAAATAATTGTAGCAACTGCTTTAATATTATTGGTGATGGATGGTACAATTAAAAATTATGAAGTAATTGCAGCAATAATAATTTTAACAAGAGAAATATTAGTATCAGGCTTAAGAGAATTTTTAGCAGGTGGAAAAATTAAACTTCCTGTATCTAATTTAGCAAAAGCTAAAACTTTTTTACAAATGTTTGCAATCTCAGCTCTACTAACGGGGGAAACTGGAAACAGGATAGTTAATTTTCAAGATTATAATGCGCAAACTATAGGTATGATTTTACTTTGGCTTTCAGCTTTTTTAACATTATTTACTGGTTATGAATATCTAAGAAAAGGTATAGACCACGCTATATCTGAAGATAACAAAAATTAAGCTGCTTTTTTCTTTCTAACTAATTTTGCATAGCTAGAAGATAGATCTAAAATAAGATCACATACTTTATATTTATTTTTAGCAATTTGAGAAACAGGAGTTATTTCAGCTGCTGTTCCAGTTAAAAAACACCCTACAAAATTTGGGAGTTCTTCTGGTGATATTTTTCTTTCATTAACTTTAATATTTTTTGATTTTGCAATTTCAATTACAGTTCTTCTGGTTATGCCATCTAAAAAACAATCTGGAATAGGTGTATGTAACTCACCATTATTATCTTTAAAAAAAACATTCGCACTAGTCGACTCTGCTACATTTCCTTCATGATCTAACATAAGCGACTCGCTATAACCTTGTTTTTCAGCTTCATGTTTTGACAAAGTACATATCATATATAATCCTGCTGCTTTACTATCCCAAGGAATAGTGTTTGGAGCAGGTCTTCTCCAATTTGAAATATTTAATTTTATTCCTTCAGTTTTTAGCTTTGGATCAAAATAATCTCCCCATTCCCAAGTAGCTATTGCAACATTAATTTTTGTTTGTTGTGCTGATACACCCATCATTTCGCTTCCCCTCCACGCAAATGGTCTTACATAACCATTTAGAACATTTTGTATCGATACTATTTTTTTACACGAGATATTAATTTCTTCTTTGGTGTATGGAATTGTAATATCCATTCTTTTAGCTGAATGATAAAGTCTATCAGTATGCTCTTCTAACTTAAAAATTTCACCTTCATAAACTCTTAATCCCTCAAAAACTAGGCTTGCATAATGAAGCCCGTGACTGATAACATGCAATTTAGCATCTTGCCAATTTACAAGTTCATTATTATACCAAATTTTTCCGTCTCTTTTATCGAAAGGTATCATTAGATTTTTTTTTTTTAAAAAATATATTTGTATATATAATATGTCAATATAACTTACCAATATGAAAAAACTTTTATATTTAAAAGATCAAGAATTAAAACAATATATAGAAAAAATATTTGTAGGGTACAGAGAAACTGTCTCAGATGCTAAGAAAATCTTGGATAAACATTCTTTAGGTGTTGCTCATAATAAAGTAATTCACTTGATATCTTTATATGAAGGAATAACGATTTCAGAACTGCTTAAAAAATTAAAAATAACCAAACAAAGTCTAAATAGAGTTCTTAAAGATTTAATTAAACTTAATGTAATTATTTTCAAAAAAGATCAAAATGATACAAGAGTAAAACATGTATTTTTAACAGAACATGGAATAAAATTATTTAATGAAATTTTTTCAATGCAAAAAAAAAGAATTTATAAAGCTTTTTTAAATTCAACATCTGAAGAAGTAATTAGTTTTGAGAATGTTCTAAAAAAAATAATAAATGGAAAATTATAAAGCACATATTTTAGTTGTAGATGATGATGATGGAATTAGAGATTTAGTTAAACAATTTTTAAATCAAAATAATTATCTTGTTACAACAGCAAAAAGTTCAGAAGATGCTTTAGAAAAAACCAAGATAGTTAAGTTTGACTTAATAGTATTGGATATAATGATGCCAGGAAAAAGTGGATTAGAATTCACAAATGAAAATAAAAAAAAATTAGATACACCAATTATATTATTAACAGCAAAAGGAGAGGCTTCTGAGAGAGTTAAAGGATTAGAGATCGGAGCTGATGATTACTTGGCTAAACCATTTGAACCAAAAGAATTAATTTTAAGAATTAACAATATTCTAAATAAAATTAAAAACGATGGTTTAAAAAGAATAATTGAGTTTGGAAGTATTAAAATAGATCTAAAAAAATTATTTATTTATAGAAATCAACAAAGTTTAAAAATTAATAATACTGAAAAAATAATTTTAGAAAAAATGATTAATTCACCAGGTAAAATTTTTCAAAGAGAAGAGATAGGTAATTTAATTGATCTGAATAAAGAAAGATCGATAGATGTCATAATTACAAGATTGAGAAAAAAAATTGAGGAAAATCCTAAAAGTCCAAAATATTTACAAACAATTAGAGGAGAAGGATATGTTTTATGGATTGAATAAATTTGTTAAAAATTTACTTCCTAAAAGATTATTTTATAGAGGACTTTTAATTGTTGCTATTCCAATAGTAGTACTTCAAATAACTATAACTTTGGTATTTTTTGATAGCTTGTGGATAAAAACAAATAAAGGAATGACCAAAGCTTTGGTAAGTGAGATTGTTACAATTATTGACATCTACAATAATGAAAGTGAATATAATAAAAAAATTGTAACTGATTTATATAATAAAAATTTTAGTTTTTCAGTTAGATTTTTGGAAAATGAAAAACTTCCACATATAAAAGTTGAGAGATGGTTTAGTCCTATGGATCGAACTTTAAGAAGAGAATTAAAACCAAAAATTAACCAATATTGGTTTAACACAATATCTTATGAGGAGGTGGTTGATCTAAGAATAAAATTTAGAGATGGTGTTTTACAAATTTTTTTTCCTAAAGAAAGAATACAAGCATCATCAATCAGAATATTTGCGTTATGGATAACATTGCCTGCTATTTTAATGATAGCAATTGCAATTATTTTTCTAAAAAATCAAACAAGACCAATAATAAAACTTGCTGAAGCATCTGAAAGATTTGGTAGAGGAGAAGATATTGAGGAATTTAGACCTTCTGGAGCTTTAGAAATAAGAAAAGCAGGGTTAGAATTTGAAAAAATGAGAAATAGAATTTTAAGGCATTTAAATCAAAGATCTGAAATGTTGTCAGGTATTAGTCACGATTTAAGAACTCCATTAACAAGAATTAAACTTCAGTTAGCAATGATTAAAGACAATAATTTGTCAAAAAAACTATCTGAAGATGTTGATGAAATGCAAAAAATGTTAAATGAGTATCTTCAATTTACAAGAACAGGAGCAAAAGATAAAACAGAAAACTTTGATTTATCTGAGCTTGTAAAAAATATAGTAAGTAAATATGAAAACCCTAATATCTTTATAGATTTTAAAAAAAGAATTGATTTTAATGGAAGAAAAAATTTAATCCAAAGATGCATTAATAATTTAATAGATAATTCAATGAAATATGGAGAAAAAACAAAAATAACAATAGTTAAAAAAATATCAAATATAGATATATCGATTGAAGATGATGGTCCTGGTATACCTAGATCAGAATATGAAAATGTCATTAAACCATTTTATAAAATTGATAAAAGCAGATCAGAAACAAAATCAAGTGTGGGTCTTGGATTATCTATTGCATCAGATATTATAAAATCACATGGTGGTGATATTAATTTTAGTAAGTCAAATTTAGGTGGTTTAAGAGTTATTATTTCATTGCCCGTTTAATTTTCTTAAGAGGCTTATTTTTCTTTTTTTGGTCTAATTTTTTTTCTAAATTTTCAACCCTTTTGTTTAAAATATCAAATTCTTCTTTGCTCGTTAGCTTCATTCTAAATACTATTTCATCTCTTTTTGACTTTAATATATTAATAACCTCATCGCTAAGATCTTTATAACTTAATAGGCCCTGCTCTATTACTTTTGCAAATTTATCGAGAACAAATCTTGATTTTGACATAATAATTATTTAACAAAAAATATTATAAATTTATAATAAATTAAACTAATGTTTATCAATAATTTTGATCCAGTTGCATTTCAAGTATTTTCTTTAGAGATAAGATGGTATTCTTTATCATATGTAGTTGGCTTAATTATTGGTTGGATATACTGCAATAATTATTTAATAAAAGATCAAGCAAAAAAAAATCTATTTAGCGACTATATTACTTATATTATTATTGGAATAATAATTGGTGGAAGATTAGGATATGTTTTTATTTATAATCCATCATATTACTTAAAAAATATAGATGAAATACCAATGATATGGAACGGTGGCATGTCCTTTCATGGGGCTGTTATAGGAGTTATATTATCAACTATAGTTTTTTGTAAAAAAAATAATCAAGAAATATTTTATTATTTAGATTTAGTTGCATTATCCTCGCCAATTGGAATATTTTTAGGCAGAATATCCAACTTCATTAATTCTGAACTTTACGGAAGAGAGAGCGATATATTTTGGGCAGTAAAATTTACACAGATTGATAATTTGAATCGACATCCATCACAAATATATGAGGCAATTTTTGAAGGAATAGTTTTATTTATAATTTTAAATTTTTTTAACAAAAAATTTTCAGAAAAAAATGGATTAATTTCATCTTTATTTATTATTTTTTATTCATTATTTAGATTTATTATAGAATTTACAAGAGAACCCGATGCTCAAATAGGTCTGCTGTTGTTTAGCCTGAGCTTAGGACAAATAATAAGTATTATATTTTTGATTGCGGGTACAATTTTATTTTACAAGAATTATGATTCTAAAAAAAGATAGCACAATTCCTTTGGATAAGTTTATCGATAAAGTCTTATATGACAAAAACAAAGGATATTACATGAATAGCAATCCAATAGGTGCTGGGGGTGATTTTATAACTTCACCAAATATATCAATAATGTTTTCTGAAATGATAGCAGTTTGGTTAATATCATTCTGGGAAAAAATTGGATGTCCAAAAAATATTAATATCGTTGAACTTGGAGCAGGAAATGGCGAAATGATGTATCAAATTTTAAATACTTTCAAAAAATTTAAAAATTGTAAAAAAAGTTCTAACTTTTTTATTTTTGAAAAAAGTCGATACTTAAAAAAAATACAAAAAAGAAAACTAAAATTTGAAAATATAAAATGGGTAAATAATTTAAAATTTTCAAAGTTCCCAACAATATTCATTGCTAATGAATTTTTTGATGCTCTTCCTATAAAACAATTTGTAAATAAAAAAAATACTTGGTATGAAAAATATATTGTAAATAAAAATAATTCATTTAATTTTTTTGATAAAAAAATAAAAAAAGAAGCAATTGAAAAATTATTAAAACATAAAATTTTTAAAAATCAAAAATTTATTGAATTTTCTCCGTTGGGAAATAAGATACTGGGATCAATAACTAATATTATTAGAAAAAATAATGGAGGTTTATTAATATTTGATTACGGATACAATAGTAGAATAATGTTTGATACATTACAGAGTGTAAAAAAGCACAAGAAAAATAATTTACTAAAAAATATATATAAAGCAGATATTACATATTTAATAAATTTTAATTTTTTAAAAGAAACAATCAAAAAATTAAAGATAAGTTCAATAAATTTAACTACACAGAGGAAATTTTTGTTAAAAATGGGAATATTAGAAAGAGCTGAAATAGTTAGTAAAAATATGCCTTTCTCCAAAAAATCAGATGTTCATTTCAGAATTAAAAGATTAATTGATAAAAAGCAAATGGGAACATTATTTAAAGTTCTTTTTGCTACAAATAAAAAAAATAATTTTAGTTTAGGATTTTGAAATGATTAAATCTAGAATTTTAGGTAAATATAAAAATATTTCTCATGGATTTTTTAATCAATTAGGAGGTTGCTCTACTGGAATTTATAAAAGCTTAAATTGTGGCATTGGTTCAAAAGATAATAAAAGAAATATAAATAAAAACTTAAAAAAAGTTTGTAAAAAAATAAAATGTTCAAAAAAAAATTTAATATTGCTTAATCAAATTCATAGTAATAAAGTTTTTTCAATAAACAAAACTCCAAAAAAAAAGTTTTTAGGAGATGCATTGATTACTTCCAAAAGCAAACTTGCTTTAGGAATATTAACTGCTGATTGTGCTCCTGTATTCATTATTGATCCTAAAAAAAAAATAATTTCAGCAACCCATGTGGGATGGAAGGGAGCTTACAAAAAAATTATTTATAAGACTATTTGCAAATTAAAAAAAAAAGGAAGTAATATTAAAGATTTACTTGCTGTTATTGGACCTTGTATATCAAAGCAAAATTATGAAATTAAAAAAGATTTTTTAAAGAAATTTACTATTCAAAATAAAAAAAATGTGCGCTTTTTTACTATTTATAAAAAAAAAATATTTTTTAGTTTAAATGAATATATTTTGGGTCAGCTTAAAGACATAGGTGTAAAAAATGTCGAGATTATTAAAAAAGACACCTATTCTTATAAAAATAATTTTTTTAGTTCCAGAAGGTCTTTAAAAAATAATTTTAATGATTTTGGTAGAAATATATCTGTAATTATGATTAAATAATTTATTCTTAGAATATGAAAATTCTCACAGGAAATAGCAATAAACATTTAAGTGCTAAGATATCTAAATATCTTAAAAATAAATTAGTAAATTCTAGTATTAGAAAATTTTCTGATGGAGAAATTTATATTGAAATAAATGAAAATATTAGAGGTAATAGTATATTTATTATTCAAGCTATTTCTTCACCTGCTAATGATAATTTAATGGAACTTCTTTTATGTATAGACGCATTAAAAAGATCTTCTGCAAAAAATATAACTGCTGTTATTCCTTATTTTGGTTATGCTAGACAAGATCGTAAAGTTGTGCCAAGAACTTCTATATCTGCAAAACTTGTTTCAAATCTAATTACAAAAGCAGGAGCAGACAGAATTGTAACTGTTGATCTTCATGCAGGACAAATACAAGGATTTTTTGATATTCCAGTTGATAATCTATTTTCAACCCCAATATTTGCTAGACATATTAAGAGAAAAATTAAAAGTAAAAATTTAATTTGTGTAGCTCCGGATGTTGGAGGAGTTGAAAGAACCAGAGCTTTGGGAAGAAAATTAGATGTTGGGTTAGCTATAATTGACAAGAGAAGACCATCTCCAGGCAAGTCACAGGTAATGAATGTAATAGGTAATGTTAAAGGAAAAACCTGTATAATTACTGATGATATAATCGACTCAGGTGGAACAATTGTAAATGCAGCAGAAGCATTAATAAAAAGAGGCGCTAAAGAAGTTTATGTATATGTTACACATGGAGTTTTAAGTGGTGAAGCAGTTGAAAAAATTAAAAAGTCTAAAATTAAAAATTTAGTTGTAACAGACACCATTGATAACTCGGATAAAGTAAAAAAATCAAGAAATATAGAGGTATTATCTATATCAAACTTATTGGCAGAAGCCATGAAAAGGATTTCTAATTCTACTTCAGTATCTGATCTATTTAAATAATTCTTGTAAAATTTAGATTCATCAGTTAAAACCCAGCTCTTTATGAGTTTAATTCAAGCAACAATTAGAAATACAAAAACCAGCGGTGAACTAAAAGCTTTGAGAAAAAGTGGAAATGTTCCAGGCATTATTTACGGTGGTGAAAATGCTAATGAAAAAATTTCTCTTTCGAAAAAAGAAGTTAAAAACTTAATTAATAAAGAAAATTTTTTATCAAATGTAATTTCTATTAAACTTGATGAAAAAGAACAAAAGGTTTTACCAAGAGAGATATCTTTCGACGCAATTTCTGATGAACCAACGCATATTGATTTTTTAAGAATAGTAAAAGGTTCTAAAATAATTTTAGAAATACCTGTAAGATTTATAAATAATGAATTATCTCCAGGGTTAAAAAGAGGTGGGGTTTTAAATATAGTTAGACGTAAAGTAGAATTAAAATGCCCAACTGAAAATATTCCAACAGAACTTGTTGTAGATTTAGAAGGTTTAGAGATAGGAACAAGTATTAAGATTTCATCTATTAGTTTGCCAGAAAATGTCACACCAACAATTCAAGGAAGAGATTTTGTAATTGCAACTGTAGCAGCTCCTACAATTGTAAAAGAACCTGAAAAACCTGCTGAAGCTGAAGGTGAAGCTGTTGCTGGAGAAGGCGCAGAAGCAAGTTCTACAGAAGGTGATAATAAAACAGCTGAGTCTGAGGATAAAAAAGAAGAAGCTGAAAAACCTGTAGCAGAAAAAAAATAAAAATTAACTTTGAATATTTCCATTAATAAGAATTTATGTTGTTATTTGTAGGACTAGGAAATCCAACGCCCAATAGTCAGAATAATAGACATAATGTCGGATTTAAAATAGTTGATTCAATAAATAAAGAATTTGGTCTCTCAAAACAAAAACCCAAATTCAAAGGTCTTTTGACAACAGGAAACATAAAAGAAAAAAAAATATATGCGATAAAACCTCTAACGTTTATGAATAATTCAGGAATTTGTATAAGAGAACTGTTAGAATACTTTAAAATAGACTCAGAAGATGTAATTGTTTTTCATGATGATTTAGATGTTGAATTTGGAAAAATAAAAGCAAAATTTGGTGGATCGGATGCAGGTCACAACGGCATTGCATCAATTGATAAATTTATTGGAAAAGATTATTCAAGAGTAAGAATAGGAATTGGAAAACCAAAAGAGAAAATATCTTCGGCTGACTATGTTTTAAATGACTTTAGTGAAGAAGAGAATGAAAACTTAGAAAAAATTACAAAAAATATTATTGACTCAATTTCTATTTTAATTGATAAAAAGTTAGACTTATTCTCCAGTACAGTAAATAATAATTAAATGGGTTTTAAGTGTGGGATAGTTGGATTACCTAATGTTGGTAAATCAACTTTGTTTAATGCTTTAACCAATAGTAGTAAAGCTCAGGCTGAAAATTTTCCATTTTGTACTATAGATCCAAACATAGGTATAGTTCCTGTTCCAGACAAACGATTGGAAAAATTAGTTTCAATTTCGAATTCTGCAAAAAAAATTCATACTACTATTTCATTTGTTGATATAGCTGGACTTGTGAAAGGTGCTTCAAAAGGAGAAGGTCTGGGAAATAAATTTTTATCACATATAAGAGAAGTTGATGCAATAATTCATATGATTAGATGTTTTGACTCTGATGATATTCAAAATGTAAATCCAAATGTAGATCCTATTAGAGATTTAGAAATTATAGAAACTGAAATGAAATTAGCAGATTTAGACTCTATTGAAAAAAGACTTGATAAAAAAAATAAGAAAAATTTAGATGAAAATTTATTTAAAATCTTAGAAAAAGCTAAACAATTAATCAATAATGATAATGATTTAAATATTTTATATGATGAATATGATGAAAAAGATTTAAAACAATGCGCTTTATTATCTATAAAGCCTAAACTTTATATATGTAATGTTGATGAAAAAAGTATTGAAAATGGAAATGGATATACTGAAAAATTTATAGCTAAATATGGTGAAAAAAACACAATAATTATATCGGCAGAAATTGAAAATCAAATCAACCAACTTGGCGATCAAGTTGAAAAAGAAAATTATATGAAGATGATTGATATGAAAGAAACTGGATTAAACAATTTGATTAAAAAAGGATACAATTTGTTATCACTTGAAACTTTTTTCACATCAGGTCCAGAAGAGTCTAGAGCCTGGACTATAAAAAAAAATTGTACTGCGCCTAAAGCTGCTGGCGAGATCCATACTGACTTTGAAAAAGGATTTATTAGAGCTGAAACAGTTTCATATAAGGATTTTATTGAAAATAAAGGATGGCTCAAATCAAGAGAATCTGGAAAAATGAGATTAGAGGGTAAAGATTATATTGTTAATGATGGAGATATTCTAAACTTTAGATTCAATACGTGACCAAATCTTTTTCATGCTGAAATAAACTAATATACTTATAATTATTAAATATATAATTACTCTAAATCCAAACTTATGTCTTTGTTCTAGATGTGGTTCTGCAGCCCACATTAAAAAAGTTACAACATCTCTTGACATTTGTTCGGTAGAAGCCTTTGTTCCATCAGAATATTCAACTATATCATCTGATAATGGTGCTGACATTTTAATTTTATTTCCATACATAAACTTATTGTAATAAACCCCATCATCTAGCTCCATATCTGCTGGTGGATCTTCATATCCAAGAAGTAGTGAATAAATGTAATCTGCTCCACCTTTTCTAGCTTTAACTAGTACAGACATATCCGGAGGATATGCACCACCATTTGCTGACTTTGCTTCTTCATCATTTGCATATGGCATTACAAACTTATCGGAAAGTCTTGCTGGTCTTGTAAACATCTCTCCAGTGCTATCAGGACCATCTGTGACCTCAAAATTAGATGCTATTGCTTTAGCCTCTTCTTCGGTAAATTCAGGACCTCCTTTTTCCGTAAGGTTTCTATAGCTTAAATACTTTACTGAATGGCATGATGCACATACTTCGTTATAAACTTGGTATCCTCTTTGTAGCGAAGCCCTATCGAATTTTCCAAAAAAACTTTTAAAGCTCCAATCGACTTTCAAAAGTTCCGCTGATTTTTCTGCTGCTTTTGTATAATTTATATTAAACAATAATAATGATGTACAAAATAAAATTTTCAGAAATTTTTTCACAAATTTTCTCTATTATTCTGTTTGTTTTTGGTTGTAGCTTGGTTCGGAAATCCTCCAAGAACAGGTTCTGTTATGCTTAATGGAATATCTAATGTTTTCTCTTTTCTTCCTAAGACTGGAAGAATAACTAAGAAATGAAGAAAATAATATGCAGTTGCAACACGAGCTATAATTAAATAAGCACCTTCCGCAGGCATTGCTCCCATGTATCCCAATATCAAAACATCAGCTACAAGAAACCAATAAAATTGTTTATAGATTGGTCTAAATATTGCAGATCTTACTTTTGAAGTATCTAACCAAGGCAAAATTACTAAGACAAAAATTGATGCAAACATTGCAATTACTCCTAATAGTTTATCTGGGACTGACCTTAAAATTGCATAGAAAGGCAATAAATACCATTCTGGAACTATATGAGCAGGGGTAACTAATGGGTCTGCTTCTATATAATTATCTGCATGTCCCAGAATATTTGGTGAGTAAAAAACAAAAAATGCAAAAACAATTAAAAATAGTAATAAGGCAAATAAATCTTTAATTACAATATATGGGTGAAAAGGAACTGTATCTTTAGAAGGTTTTTTAATATCAATTCCAATGGGATTATTATTTCCAGGAACATGTAATGCCCAAATATGAAGTATTACCAGTCCTAAAATTAAAAAAGGTAAAAGATAATGTAAACTAAAAAATCTTGTAAGGGTTGGGTTGTCAACTGAATAACCTCCCCATAACCAATTAGTAACACTTTCACCTATGAAAGGAATTGCACTAAATAGATTTGTAATTACTGTTGCGCCCCAAAAACTCATTTGTCCCCATGGAAGCACATATCCCATAAAAGCAGTAGCCATCATCAAGAAATAAATAATCATTCCAATAATCCATATTACTTCTCTGGGAGATTTATAAGATCCATAATATAATGATCTAAATATGTGAATATAAACAGCAAGAAAAAACATTGATGCACCATTTGCATGAACATATCGAATTAACCAACCATAGTTAACGTCACGCATAATATGTTCTACACTTCCAAATGCTAACTCAGCATGAGCAATATAATGCATTCCTAAAATTATTCCGGTTATTATTTGAGTTATTAGACAAAAAGTTAATATTCCCCCAAATGTCCACCAATAATTTAAATTTTTTGGAGTTGGATATTCTTGCAAATGATTTGAAAGCGTTAGTAAAGGCAAACGATCATTAAACCATTTTCCTAACTTTGAACTCGGCTGGTAATCGTGATCACTCATTTTTTATCTAACCTATTTTTATAGTTGTGTTATTTACAAATACGTATTTTGGAACTTCCATATTTGTTGGTGCTGGACCTTTTCTTATTCTCCCTGAAGTGTCATAGTGCGAGCCATGACAAGGGCAAAACCATGCATTATAATCACCTTTATCTGCCAAAGGTACACAGCCTAAATGTGTACAAACTCCAAGCATAACTAGCCACTCAGGATTTTTAGCTCTATCTTCATCTTTTTCAGGATGTTTTAATTCTTTTAAATCTACAGATCTTGCACTATCGATCTCTTCTTTGGTTCTTCTTTTAATAAAAACCGGTTTTCCTCTCCATAAAACTGTTATTGATTGACCTGGTTCAACTCCACTTATATCTACTTCGGTACTAGCTAAAGCTTTAACAGAAGCATCAGGGTTCATTTGGTCAATTAAAGGCCATACAGCCGCTCCTACTCCCACAGCTCCTGCTGCAGTAGTTGCTGTTAAAATAAAGTCTCTTCTATTTGGCTTTTTTTTATCTGATTCTGACATCTTTATTATTTTCAATCTCCTTTAATATATGTTTTCATATAAGAAAAGAGATATTTTTCTATAGCAAGAATGACACACAAAAGATCGATTTCAGTACCTAAAATTGCGCTATATGAGCCTGATATTCCTCAAAATACTGCGGCTATAATTAGAACATGTTCTTGCTTGGGTGCTATTCTAGAAATAATTGAACCCTGTGGATTTTTGTTCAATGATAAAAGGTTTAAAAGAGTTGTAATGGATTATTTGGATGAAAGTATGATTAATATTTATAATAGTGCTGAAGAATTTTTTGAATATAAAAAGTCAGAAAGAATAATATTAATGACTACTAAAGCAAAAAAAAAATATACTGATTTTAAATTTAAAAAAAATGATACTTTATTATTTGGGAGAGAAAGTGCTGGCGTACCTGAGGCTATTCATAAAAAAATAAAAAATAAAATAAAAATACCAATGATTGAAAAAAAAAGATCTTTAAACTTGGCCAGCTCAGTAGCAATAACTTTAGCCGAAAATTTAAGACAAACAAATTATATATGGACCAAATAATTAAAAAAAAATTAGTAAGAAATTGGTTTAAAACTTTACAAGAAGTTTTATGTAAAGAAATAGAAGAATTAGAAGGTGGCTCAAAATTATTTAAATATAAAAATTGGGAAAGAGGAAATAATTCAAAAGAAGGAGGGGGTCAATCAAGAATTTATGAAAATGGAAAAATATTTGATAAAGTTGGAGTAAACTTTTCTGAAGTTTATGGAACATTTTCTAAACAATTTAGAAATAAAATTCCAGGTGCAAATAAGAATCCTAAATTTTGGGCCTCTGGTATATCTGTAGTTATGCATATGAAAAATCCAAACGTTCCAGCAATGCATTTTAATACAAGATATGTTTATACATCATATGGATGGTTTGGTGGAGGAATGGATGTAACTCCTTGCTTTAAAGATAAAAAGTTAGAAAAATGGTTTCACTCTGAATTAAAAAAATCCTGTGATAAACACGATAAAAATTATTATAAAAAATACAAAAAATGGTGCGATGAATATTTTTATTTGCCGCATCGCAATGAACCAAGAGGTATAGGTGGTATTTTTTTTGACTATAAAAAAAATAATTGGGAAAAAGATTTTTCTTTTGTGAGAGAAGTGGGGATAAGCTTTAAAAATATATTTAGAGAAATAATATTAAAAAAATATAAAAAAAAATGGACAAAAAAAGATAAAGAAATTCAGTATGAAAAAAGAGGAAGATACGTCGAATTTAATTTGTTATATGATAGAGGAACGAAATTTGGTTTACAAACTGGTGGAAATGTTGATGCTATATTAATGTCTTTGCCTCCATTGGCAAAGTGGAAATAAATTATGGATAAAGAACCAATTACAATTAATGGATTAGAAAAAATTAAAGATGAACTTGTTTTTCTAAAAGAAAAAAAAAGGCCAGAAATAGTTGCCGCAATATCAGAAGCTAGATCACATGGTGATTTAAAAGAAAATGCAGAATACCACGCAGCCAAAGAACAACAATCTCATAATGAAGGTAGGATTCAAGAAATAGAAAGTATTATTGCGCGAGCAAATGTTATTGATGTAACCAAGATTAATAATGATGGAAAAGTTATTTTTGGTTCAACTGTTTATTTACAAAATTTAGATAACAATGAAAAAATAGAATATAAAATTGTTGGAAAAGATGAAGCTGACTTAAAGCAAAAACTTCTATTTTTTAAATCACCGATAGGAAAAGGTCTTATAGGAAAAAATAAAGGTGACTTAGTTGAAGTTACCACTCCTGCAGGAATAAAAAATTTCGAAATAATTGATGTAAAATATATTTAATTTAAAAAAGTATTTTCCACTTCTTTTTCAGAAATATTAAAACTATTTTCTACCCATAAATTTTCTAGAGATTTAAGTTTTTGACCAAGTTCTTTACCTTCTTTCAAATTATATTTTTCCATTATAACTTTAGCCTTAATGGGAAATTTTGGTTTTTCTAAGTTTTCAAAATATTTTTTTAATTCTATTAATTTGTTATTATTTTTATTAGATCTAAATAATTGAAAATCTAATAAATCTATTAAATATGACTTGCCATGATAATAAAATAATTTATGTAAATTTTTTTTAGAAAAAGTATTTTTGTTATTAGAATTTTTGTGTATTTCTTTTAAAAAATTAATTCTTAATTTAGCTTCATTAGACATATTGAATTTGAAGAGAAAAAATTCAGAATTATCTGTTTCATCGATTATAAATAAAGACAGTATGAATATAAAATCTTTTTTTAAAACTTCAGTTTTATATTTTTTTTTTAGTTTTTTTAGTATATCTATATTTTTTAATTGAGGAAAAATAAGTAAGATTATATCTTTGCAAAATTTGTCTTCGTAAATATTAATAAATCCATCAGAAATAACTAATTTTTTTAATTCATCTATCAGTCTTTCTTTAGATAATTTAATAACACCGCTAATGTTTTGTTTAATTATTTTTTTTACGTTTTGTTTATGTTCATGTCTGCTGTAGTTAAGGAAAAATCTAACATATCTTAGAATTCTTAGATAATCCTCTTTTATTCTTTTTTCTGGGTCTCCAATAAATTCGATTTTTCCATTTTTTAAATCTTTAACACCGTCATTTGGATCAAACAAATTACCTTCTTTATCGGCATAAATTGAATTAAATGTAAAATCTCTACGAAGAGCATCTTCAGTCCAGTTGTTAGTAAATTCAACAACAGCATGTCTTCCATCTGTTGAAATATCTTTTCTAAGAGAAGTAATTTCAAAGTTTTTTTTATCTATATGAGCAGTTATTGTTCCATGCTCTACTCCAGTCTCAAAAAAATTTATATTATTACTTTTCAGACTTTCTTTGATTTCATTAGGTTTAAGATTTGTTGCTAAATCAATGTCATCAATTTTTTCATTATTCAAAATTTTTCTTACGCATCCCCCAACATATCTAATTTCACTTGAATCGTTGAAATTTGAAATAACTTTAAAAAGTTCTAAAATTTTAGTATTTTTTGAAATTTCTAAAAAAGATTTATCTTTAGAACTTAAAACTTTTTTTGAACTAAAAATTTTGGTTAAAATATTTTTCATAATTGGCTGGGGTGCTAGGATTCGAACCTAGGATGGCGGTACCAAAAACCGCTGCCTTACCACTTGGCTACACCCCAAAATTAATTTCGTATAACACAAAAAAAAAGCTTTATATAGTTTTAGATAAAATACACCAATAGTTTTTATATTTTTTATTTAATTTTTTAATTGCGTTTAATCCTGCTTTTTTACTAACAAAATATCCTACCATAGTCGATCCTGAACCTGTCATATTTATAAATAAAATGTTGTCTAATTTTTCCATAAATATCTTAATTTTTTTCAATTTTGGATACTTTCTAAATGCTGGATCTTCTAGATCATTTCTCAAATTTGAAAGAAATTTGTAATTTATATTTATTCTCTTACTAACTTTGAAAATTGGTTTAGAAAAACATTTTACATTATTATATATGGTTTTTGTAGAACATCCAAAATTTGGCTTAACTAATAATGTATATAAATTGATTTTATTATTTATATTTTTTATTTCTCCGTTTCCATACAAGATTGATGAACTATTTTGCATACCTATAACTACATCAGATCCAATTTTTGAAGAAATCTTAAGAATATCCTTAGAACTTAATTTTAATTTTTGATCTTTAATCAAAAATTTCAACAAAGAAGATGCATTCATTGATCCTCCACCCATTCCAGATTTTTGAGGTATTTTTTTATTAATTTTTATTAAATATTTTTGGTCTGGAAGTTTATTTTTTATTATTTTTAATAAATTTGAAATAGTATTATTTTTAGAAATTCCTTTTGAAAATTTACCATAAAATACTACTTTGTGATTTCTACTATTTACTTTTTTTATAGAGATTTCATCATGTAAGTTGATAAATGAAAATAAACTTTCTATTTTGTGGAAATTAGATTTAAGCTTATTCAAAATTCCGAGCGAGATATTTATTTTTGCGTAAGATTTTATCTTGTTGCTCTTCATAATCTAAATTTTTTGGGTCCATTTAGTAATTTATTTTGAATACTTTTTTTCATTTTTTCTTCTGTATCATCAAATTCTAATACATTTTTCCAAAAATAATGGGCTTCTAACTTTCTATCTAATTGCCATAACACATCTCCATAATGATCATTAACAATTGGATCTTCTGGCATTAATTCTAAAGCTCTTCGTAGATATTTTTCTGCTGTGTGATAATCTCCTATTAAATAATATCCCCAACCTACAGAGTCTGTAATATATGGATCATTTTCTTTTTCATTATATGCTTGCTCCAGCATTTGGATTGCTTCTTTTATTTTATAATTTCTCTCAAGCCAGCTGTAAGCTAAATAATTCAATGTGTAAGCATCGTTGGGCCTAATCTCTAATGATTTTAATAAATCTTTATCTGCTTTTTTGTAATCGCCTATTCTTTCAAAAGATCCACCTCTTCTATAAAGGACATCGGCAAATGTAGAAGAGTTTTTATCAATTTTCGATAAAACTTTAGAATAATATTTGATTGCTTTCTCATAATTTTGAAATTTTTTGTAAATATTTGCTGTATCATATAAAATTTTGTTAGAAGGATTTTTAAATGAACTTATACTATTTTCAATGTAAGTTAATGCTTCCTCTTCACCTTTTTGTTCTATCAAAAATTGAGTTTTTTTTTTAATTTTATACCAATAGTAAATCTCATTTTCATCAGTAAATTTTTCTAAAATTTTATTTGCTAATGTAAAATTATTATTCAAATGATAATTCTCAGCGAGCAAGGACAAATTAAAATAAAATTTAGGGTTGAAATAATTTGATATATTTAAATAAAAGTTCGATTCTTTAAATTTATCTTGTGAAGAATACAGATTGGAAATTAAGAAAAAAAATTCGCCCAATAAATCATTTTCGTTTTTACATGAAAAATAATGATTAAATTTATTATAATCATTTTCTTCAATCCATTTTTTGGACTGTGATATTAACAAGCTACTTTTTAAAGGTTTAATTGTATTTGAAATTTCTTTTGCAATTTTATGATTTTTATTTTCAATAATATTCCCTAGATAAAAAAATAGATATCTTGAATAATCACTTTCAGGAGAATTAATTAAATTTAAAAAATTTGAATTAGTTTTACTTGAGCTTAAATAGCAATTTTGAAAAGCATTTGTAATTAAATCAATTCTTCCTAAATTTCTGTCATTATTATTAATTTTTTTATTTTGAAATAAATAAATATAACTCTCTAAAGATTTAATAATAACAAATTCGTATGTTCCTTGTTCCTGAAAAGTTTGAAGTTTTTTTAATCTTCTATTGGCTTGTTTAAATTTTTTTTTTTTTAAACTATCTAACATCAGTAAAAGATTGGCTTCAAAAAAACCTGAATTATTTGAACTTTTTATTTGTTTAATGGCTTTTTTAATTTGTCCATCTAATACTAAAGAGAATACATACTCTTTTAAAAAATTATCATGTTTATTAATTAAAAATTTTGAAGAATTAAAAAATTTAATAGCTTCATCATTTTTTTGAATATTAGAGGAAACTAAAGCTGAAAAGTAATTTGATAAATACTTCTGGTTGAATTGATTTTCGCCAGTTGTTTTTGAAATAGCACTATTCTGATATAGTATTAAAATTAATATAATAAATATTTTTAAACGCATATAATATTTTATGACTTCAGAAGGAAAAAATCAAAGCAACAACATCAATTCAGAAACTAATTTAAATTATAACAAGTACATATTTGCTGATAAGCCAATAAATAGATTTAAAACTAAACCAAAAGTAGAAGATATATCGATAAAATTAGATGAATTATGTAATGAAATTAAAAAAATAGATAACTGTGAATTAAAGAAAAATGCTAAAAAAATAGTTTTTAATGATGGTGATTTTAGAAGCAAAATCATGATTGTTGGTGAAGGTCCTGGGCAAAAAGAAGATGAGGTTGGGAAACCTTTTGTTGGTGATGCTGGAATACTTTTAAACAAAATGTTAAAATCAATTAATATTGAGAGACAAAATGTTTACATTACAAATGTAGTGAATTATAGACCTCCAAATAATAGAAAACCAGAACCTATAGAAATAACAAAATATTCAAATTTTTTAAGAAAGCACATTTCAATTATTGATCCAAAAATATTAATATTAATGGGTAGCACAGCGATGGAATCTATATTTGGCTCAAATATAAAAATTACAAAAGAAAGAGGATCATGGAAAGACATAATTATTAACAACAAAACTTACCTTTGTATGATTACCTTTCATCCTGCTTATCTATTAAGGCAACCTGAAAACAAAAAGTACTCATGGACAGATTTAAAAGAAATAAGAAAAAAAATTGACCAATTAAATATAAGTTTATAAATTATTAAAATGATAGAATTGCATAAAAAATATGTAAAATGGTGGCAGAAAAAATTTAATATATCAGACTATGCTACATTGTGGTTAACTTTTATTAAAGGGTTAATTATCGGTTTGTTAATTTACCATTTCTTTTTTGTTTAATGAAAAAGATTATTGCTGGTGTAGATGAAGTTGGTAGGGGCAGTTTAATTGGGCCTGTTTATGCTGCAGCAGTTATTTTAAATAACGGTATTGATAAAAAAAAAATAAAAGACTCAAAAAAATTATCTAAAACTAATCGTGAAAATTTAGAAAAATATATTAAGAAAAATTCTTATTGGGCTATAGGATCTGCATCTCTAATTGAGATAAACAAGCTCAATATTTTAAATGCAAGTTTACTTGCAATGAAAAGGGCCATTAAAAAACTAAAGAAAAAACCTACATTAGTATTAATCGATGGAAACAAACTTCCTAAAATAAAGAATTATAAACTTAAAAGTATAATTAAAGGAGATCAAAAAATTTCTGAAATTTCAGCAGCATCAATAATTGCAAAAGTTTCAAGGGATCGCCTAATTACAAATATATCAAAAAAATTTAAAAAATATAGTTGGTCAAAAAATGCTGGCTACGGAACTAGCGATCATATACTTGCTATCAAAAAGCATGGAGTAACCAAATTTCATAGAAAAACTTTCAAGCCTATACACAATATATTGAGTCTAAAAAAAATGAGATAACAAGAAGATTCAAATTAATTCAATCACAGGTTGACTGGGACTCTGACCTGGAGTCTAATTGTTTTTTATAAAATGATTAACTCAAAACTAACAAACAAAATTATTAACGGTGATAGTCTCAAAGAATTAAAAAAAATTCCAAGCGAAAGTTTTGATTTAATTTTTGCTGACCCTCCTTACAATTTACAATTAAAAAAAGTATTAAAAAGACCTGATGCATCTCAAGTGGATGCAGTTAATGATAAATGGGATAAATTCAAAAATTTTAAGAGCTACGATGATTTTACATTAAAATGGCTTAACGAATGTAAAAGAATTTTAAAAAAAGATGGAACTATTTGGGTAATAGGCAGCTATCATAATATATTTAGAGTTGGTTGCAAAATTCAGGATCTAGGATTTTGGATATTAAATGATGTTATTTGGAACAAAAACAATCCAATGCCAAATTTTAGAGGAACAAGATTTACAAATGCTCATGAAACTATAATTTGGGCCGCTAAAAGTGAAAAATCAAAATATACTTTTAACTACCAGTCACTTAAATGCTTAAACGATGATCTTCAAATGCGATCAACATGGAATTTGCCAATTTGTAATGGAAATGAAAGACTAAAATATAATGGAAAAAAAGTTCACTCAACACAAAAACCTGAGTCTCTGCTTCATAGAATTATTCTAGCATCTACAAATAAAAACGATTTAATATTAGATCCCTTTTTAGGTACAGGAACAACAGTTGTAGTATCAAAAAAACTAGGTAGAAATTATGTTGGAATAGAAAAGGAAAAAAAATATTTTGAAGCAGCAAATAAAAGAATTCTAAATGCAAAAGTTATAAAAGATGAATTTTTAGATACTTTGGAGAATAACAAATCAAAACCAAGAATACCTTTTGGATCACTGGTTGAAATGGGAGTAATAAAACCTGGCACTGAAATCTATGATCAAAAGAAAAAGGTAAACGCAAAAATCATGGTAGATGGAAGTATAAAACATCAAGAATTTGAAGGTTCAATACATAAAATAGCAGCTAAAATTATAGGTACCGAGAGCTGTAATGGTTGGACTTATTGGCACTATCAGTCTGGAAATTTATTAAAACCAATTGATGAATTAAGACAAAGATTAAGATCATCTAATTAATTCCTATAAATTTTTCCAAGATAACTTTCTAAAAATTTTTCATTTTTTGTTAAATATTTTAGAAAAGTATTCCTAATGAATTTAAATAAAGGATTTGTTAAGTGAAAAGCAAAATAATTTATTTTTGATCTTCTATTTACTGAATTGATTTTATTAATTCGTTCATTATAAAATTTACCATTATTATTTTTTATATTTTGAAACAAATCATTTGAAGTTTCTATAGATTGTGAAGCTCCTTGAGCAAATGAGGGTGGAAAAGAAAATAGAGCATCACCTGCAAAAAATACATTTTTTTTATTTATTATTTCTAATTTTTCACTTACAAAAATTGGAAAAACTTTAATATTCTCTAAATTACTTCCTAAATCTAGAAATGAATTTCGATTAACAGTTCCGAGAAGAGATTTTAAAAAATCATTATTTTCAAACAATTTTTTATCTAAAAGTTGTTCTTTAGAAAGATTTTTTCTTATTATAGAAATAAAGTTATACTCTTTATTCTGATTAATTGGATAAATTACAAAATGAAAATTTGAACCCATAAATATAGAAATATCAGGGTTATCATAATTATTAATAGTTCCTCTTAAGGCAACAGATTTAAAATACTTTGGAAATATAGGCTTTTCCGCAATAATAGATTTTGAATTTGAAAAAACTCCATCAGTCACAACTAAATAATCAAAATTTTCATTTGTTTTGTCTGAAAAATAAACTTTCAATTTTTCTCCATACTCAACTTGTTTTAGCTCAACATTCAACTTAATTTTAATATCAGGAATATTATCTAAAAAAAAATTTATTAA
>CACHFK010000008.1 GCA_902579085.1 uncultured Pelagibacteraceae bacterium
AAGAGTCATGCGAACTCTTAAAAGATTTAATACTGACATAGAAGTTTATTCAATTGATGAAGCTTTTATGGATCTATCAAACTTTCCTGATAATGAGGTTGAAAAAGTTGCAAAAGAAATTAGAGCTACAGTATTACAATGGACCGGTATACCAACAAGCATTGGTATTGCTAAAACAAAAACATTAAGTAAAGTTGCAAACCATATTGCAAAGAAAAAACAATCTGGTATTACAAATTTTATTGGAGTTGAAAATATAGATCCATTATTAGAAAAAGTTGATATCAATGATGTTTGGGGAGTGGGCAGACAATTAACAAAATTCTATCATAAAAATGGAATTTATAATGCTAAACAATTAAAAAATAAATCGAACACTTGGATTAAAAAAAGTTCAAATGTTTTAGGATCAAGAACTGCGATGCAACTTAGGGGTATTTCTTGTATTGATTTAGAAAAAACAAAATCAAAAAGAAAAAGTTGTGTCGTTTCACGTTCTTTTGGTCAAAGAATAGAAAAGTATCAAGAATTGAAAGAAGCTATTGCAGGTTATTGTTTAAATGCTTCTGAAAAAATTAGATCAGAATCTTTAGTTACGAAATCAATTACTGTTTTTATAAGAACTAGTCCTTTTCAAAGTCGTTTTGGATATTATTCAAATTCAAAGACAATTGATTTTCCAATTGGAACAAATGATAGTATTGAGATTGTTAAAACTGCATTAATAGCTTTAGAAAGTATTTTTAAAAATGGTTATCGTTATCAAAAAGCAGGAGTGTTATTATCTAGTTTATCAGAAGCCACAAATAATAAAAATTTATTCTCTTCTGAAAAAGATGAAAAAATAAATAGTTTAATGAAGTCTATCGATAATACTAATTATAGATATGGTAGATCAACTTTGAGTCTTGCGAGCGCCGGGGTTCATAAAAGATGGAATATGAAAAGAGAATATTCTTCTAAAATAGATACGGCTGATTTTCATTATTTACCAACGATAAAAACCTAGAATTATTGGCCAAAAGCGACCTGACTTGAATAGTGTACATAGCATCCGTTTTCGTGTTTATCAGTACATTTTTTCATAGCCTCTTCAATAGCTAAGTCTTTGCTATCCGCTCTAACTTTAATTAAAACGCTATCGTCAGATTTATTTTTTACTATCGCAATAAATTCGAATGCTTTTTTATTAGATTTTTTAGAATATTCATTTTTATCTACTTTGTATTTACCGTTTAAATAAAAACAACGATGACCCATAAATTTATTTTGGACATTGAATCTTTTTTTATCTGAGTTGAAAATTTCTTTAAATGTTATTATCTGATCTTCAGATTTACAATATTTCATTCTTAATTTTTTAGGAACTTTGCAAGTTTTTTTGTCAAAAGTTAAATTTTCAAATTTTTTAATATTTGGATGATTGGGAAATTTTTTTTTATAATAAGTATAAAAACTTATCTCTGTAGGAAAATATTTAAATTCTTGTTCTTTATATTTTTTATTGCTACCAGCACTATCATTTATTTTTGCATGTTTATAAATTATTTTATTTTTACTCAATGCATCAAGAAAAAAGCTGATTGCATGATGAAGGTTTTGCCAATCTTTTTTATATGTTCTGCTCCATAGATCTATACCCTGTATCTCAGCCATATGTGCAGCCTTAAGAAGACCCATAATAGTTCTTCCTGTATACATAAATGCTTTTGCTCCTCTATGAGCTTCAAGAGGAAAGCTACCATCTTTATTCATTGTTTTCATATAAAGATCCCAAATCTGTAGTTCTTTTTCAAACTTTTCAGCATCATTGATTATAGATAATACTGCTAAGTGAGTATGAGTAGTTAACAGCACATGGTTTTGAGGAACTTTTTTTCCTTTAAGCTTATATTTCTTTAGCCTTTCATCTTTCCAGTTTCCTGTTTGATGGGTATAATATCTTAAATAAGGTTCATATCTTCTATAAAACCATTCTTTAAATCCTTTTACTGGTTTTTTTCCAGTTGCTTTTAGAGCTATTGCATAATTTTCAATCATTGGTCCTGCAAAATAATGAAAAAAGATAAATGTTTCAGCTGATGATTTTACTTTTTTAGAGTCGTGTGGCCACCCTGACCAATTTTTTGGTTTTAAAAAATCTTCTTTTATAATTTTTTCTGTAGAGTTTACTAAAAGATTACACGCCTCTTTTTTTCCAATTAAACATGCTATTCCTAATTTATCTAAATTAGTTCCAGCAGCATATACCCAATCTTTATACAAATTATATTTTTTATCTCCAATAACGTTTTGTTCTACCCATTGCTCAGAAAACTCTTCAGGTAAAGGTGGAAAATTAAGTTTTTCTGGAACTTCTTTACATTCTGAAGCACATTCCTCTATAGAAAATTTTTCAAAATCAACCATTACATCTCCAGGATTTTTTAGTTCTATAGATTTAGCGGAAGAAATTAATGAAATAAAAAAATATATAATTAAATATTTTTTCATTTAATTTATTGGTTTTAGAGTAACTTTAATATTTTCGTTTCTATTTTTTGAATCATCATATCCAAACAACCCTTCCCCAGAATAATATCCATATTCTTCAAGCATTGTTTCACCAATAATTTCTATGTTATATGACTTTGAAGTATCGAGGTCTAAATTACCTTTAATTATAAATTCTTTGCCTGTATTTAAAAATTCAATATTTTTTCTATATTTGTCACTAATAACTTTGCTTTTCTCCATTTCATCAAAAGATAAATTTCCATCCTTTATTGTAATTTTATCCTCTAAAATTTTCCATTGTTTTATTATAGAATTGTCCTTAGGATCTCTATTAACCCAGTGCCATGCTAATTTATATTTTCCATCCAATGTATCTAAAGACTTAATATCCAGTTTTATTTTTCCAGGTATATGATCAATATAGATATTTGCAATTTTTTGATCATTGAGATCTTTGCAAGAATATCCAAGTTTTTGTAAATTTAATTTATCACAAGATTTTTTTGCATAATGGATTTCATCGTAATAAACAATGTGTGTTGAGTCTTTTGGTGTCTTATTGGTTGCACCTCTATAAATTCCAAATCTAAATTGATTTGTACTACCTTTTGGCTTGCTTGTGTTTCCCATATAATGATAAACTAACTTTCCATTTATCCATTGTTTGAAATATCCATCTTGTTTTCTTGACCATTTAATATTGATAATAATATCGTGCCATTTACCTTTTAAATCTTGTTTTGAAATTACATCTTTTCTATTATTCTCCTTCATCCCAAGGCTACATTTAAAACTATCTTTTTCTCCATTTTTTTTTATAAATTCTTTTAACCAACAACCAGTACGTCTTCTTAACTGATAAGTTTCTTCATCCGCATCCCATTTAAACCCAGGATTATTATTTGGTCCTCCATGAAATTGGCCTAAAGATATATGTTCATAGTAATGATTTAAAATAGGAAAATCTTCTGGAATAAAAAAAGAATAAGTGTGCCAACTTATACCTTTGTTTGGCAAGTAATCAACTGAACCTAATTCATGACGCTCAGAATAATGGCCTGATTCTTTGTTCCAGATTGTGCAATCATTATATCCACCAGTACTAACACCACAATCTCCATGTCTTAATTCAAATCGAATTGATTGATCTCCAAATCTAACTGGATAACCATTAGATTTATCAACTATTTTGAATGCATAATCAGGAGTTAAATGAGTTTCGGGATCATAGTTATTACCAAATCTCCAACCTTTTTTATACCCTTTAGAAACATCCTCTGGAAGCTTTATAGTTTTTTTCCATACATTCATTTCCCCAGCACTTGTATTGCTAAACCAAAGCAATAAGAAAACTATCATGCTAATAAATTTTTTCATTCTAAAATATTTTAACTATTAAAATCATTAACTATTGTTTCATAATGAACATAACAGCCATTATTTTCTAAATCAGAAAAATTTGGAAACTTTTCTTTACATTTTGTTAATCCAATACTAGCAGCTTCTTCCTTGCTTAATCCTCTATTTTTTTTTACATATTTTTTATCATTTTTATTTTTAATGATTGCAAGAAATCTTCCTTTCATGTCTTGAAACTTAATTTTTTGCGCTTTAGTTTTTGAGGTTAGTCTTTTTATTTTTTTTGCACCCTCAGGAATATAATGTCTGTCACTTACTCTATATTTATATTTTGTTTTCGGAACGTTATCTTTAGATTTATATTTACATTTATCTTTATCCATTATTTTTTTGACAATCTTTGCTTATTGCATATTCTTTTATAGATAATACAGATGGTTCAATCATTTTAGGATCTTTTTCTGCCATTTCTGTGCTCCAGTACCTATATAAACCAATTTTAAATGCTATACCGCCTGTTAAATCTAAAATCATATTGGGCCCGTAAAACTCTAAAACTCTTTTTCCATTCAACCACATTATAAATTCACCATCATCTTTTTTAGAAGGTTTTATTTTGAATAGCGCTGTCTGATATCTTTTGTTAAATGAATGCAGGCTTCCTATATCGAATTTATAGGTTGTAGATTTAAATCTATTTGCTGATGGATCAATATCGGTCCAGAATACTTCCTCAATTTGTTTATAATAAAACTGTACTCTATTAGGAAGGTCGTCTTGATCAGTCGTATACCTTATCTGCATTGCAGGATAAATTATATTACCATCATCTTGGGTTCCTACTATTTGCCAGATATTGGCACTATGATTTTGACCAGCATTTAATTTAAATATATATTTTAAATAAACTTCTTTACCTAACTTATAAAAATTTTTTTTTTTAGTAACAAATTCCCATCGTTGAGCTTGTTCATCAGAAAGATCCCAATCTTCTGGGTGTCCTTTCATAGAATAGTCTAGAGTGATTTCTATAGCTTCTTCATCTTCATTATAGTGAAGTATATCTTTATGCTTAGTAAGAGAGTCATAGGCAAGAGCCATCTTCTTTTTTGCATCACCACCTAATATTTTTTTTTTAAATATTTTAAGAGGATTCTTTGATGCGGCAAATAATTGGGTAGTTGAGAATATTAATATAATAATTATTGTTAAAAATTTTTTCATTATTTGCAAACTTTCAATTTTTATTTACTAAATAACGTTGTCCCTGGATTTACAAGTCAGCACAACCAGACTTGATATTCATTTAATATTATCAATATTTGATATATTTGACAATGAATTATTTAATTCATTTAAATTTTCTCTTTTAGAAATATAAAAAACCAAAACTATTAATGTTATTATTAATGGTATTGGGATAAGCATAATTGCTGAAATATTTTGATGAATTAAATACATATATACCAATAAAAAAAATATAGATCTTATTAATACATTTATTTTAAAAACTGAAATTATTGCTAATGAGTGAATAATCAAATTTTTAAAACTCATTTTAGATGGACCAAAATATCTTGGTCCTCTTATTGATGGAACAGTAGACCTATCCTTTTCTAATTTCGTTAAGGCTCCTGAAAAACTACTCCAGGTAGATTTATCATTTATCATTTTTTCAACAGTTGATTTTGGAAGACAAGTATAATTGCCAAATTTTATAGAATGTCCTGTAAAAGCAAATGTTAAAATTTTGTGAACACCATAACAAAATTTAAAGAATAAACTTTCAGATCTTTTTACTCTTTCACCTACAACGGGTTTGTCTGAAGTATATTTTAAATAATCTACAAAATTCTTTATTTCTTCTGGTCTATCTTCACCATCTCCATCCATAGGTATTACATAATCAAATTCTTCTTTTTCAAAGATATGTTTTAATCCTGTTGCGATACATCTTGCATGACCTCTATTCTCACTCATATTGAGGATTTTAATGGAGTGTAAATTCTCAGTATTTAAAGCACTTATTGATTGTTGATCTGAAGATGCATCATTTACAATAATAATTGAAAACTGACATTCTAGCCCTGAAATAATAGAATTAATTTCTTCTAATAGCTTTGATGCAGACTGCCAATCATTATAAATAGGAACTAAAATTATTATTTTCATTAAGACACCGATTTAATTAATCTAAATAAAGTGGCAAAAAATCCATATCCGGAAAACTCAATTGCAGCAACAACTACAATAATTAATAGAATTTTTTTCTTTTTCTCGCTTAAATTAAAATTCATATTTGGATCATTTATATTTTATACATTCTAAATCTTTATTACATATAAAGGTATTATTCTTATCATAAATCCACTTAGGCCTCTCCTCTAGGTGATATGATAAATTGCCAGCAATCCATTCATTTCCTTTAACAAAAGCTATTTTTCCAGAAACTTTATTTTGTTTTTCATAAAACAATTTAGCCTTTTCAGCTTCTTTCTTTCCCGGGTAATCAGTTCTCTTATCTGTTTTAGAAATTGAAACATAAGCATATGCAAATGGAGAAAAAATAAATAAAATTATAAATAATGTAACAAAATTTTTTAATTTATTTAAATTAATTTGAGATTGAAAAATATAAATTACCAAAATACCAAAAAATAAATAAAATGGGGTCATCCACATTGTTCTAATTTTAACTCCTAAAATCATAGAAGTTAAAAATATTAACGCAATAGGAGCTATATTTATTGTAATTAAAAATAATAATTTATCATCTTTAAAGTTAATTTTAGATTTAAATTTTTTGATTAAGAATATTAACATTAAAAAGAAAGGTATTAAAATTCCAATTTGCTTACTTAAAAATATCAAAGGATGCTTAATATGATTTAAAATATTTGGATCTTCTGATCCTGTTCTATGCAATCCATAAGTAATAGTAATATAATTATTTTCAGTTAACCATATCAAATGAGGTAACAAAACTATAAAAAATGGAATTATAGAAATGAAAGGTTTAAAGTTAAAATTAAATTTATTTTTATAAAGCATGTAAATTATAAAAAGATCAATTGCTAAACCAAGATATATAAATAAGTATTTTGACATAAAACCCAATCCTCCAAAAAAACCCATTAGCAACCAGTCTGTAGTTTTATTATTTTTAAAACTTCTCCATAAATATAAAATTGTTAACGCCCAAAAAGGCATCAAGCAAACATTCACATTAAATTCAGGTGTTGTAAAATTATAAAAGCAAATTCCTTCTAACAATAAAACAGATAGTAAAGAAAAAAATTTATTTTTAAAAAATTCTTCTGCTAATTGAAAAACAACAACAAAAGAAAAAACTACAAAAATTTGACTTAATAAATAATAAGCCCAATCTTGAGCGCCGAAAATTTGATAAAAAATTTCAAGAACAAAAGCAACCATGGGTGGATGTTTATTAAATCCCCAATCTAGATTACTTCCCCAAGCCAAATGTTCTATTGTATCTAAAGGTAAATTGTTATTAGTTAATGCTGGTATAAGTGTCCAAATAATTAAATGGGTTGAAACAAAAATATAGAATAAGTTATTTAAATTCTTTTTATTTAAAGCCATTTTAATGAATTTATACAATTAATACTATCTTGACACTCAATAATTCGCGAATATATTCTCCAAATTCAAAAATTTGACTATGGTAAAGATCTCTAAAACTTATATCCCCAAAGAAAAAGAAAAATACATGTGCGCTAAGCACCTTGAATATTTTAAGCAAAAATTAACTGAATGGAAAAAAGATCTTAAAAGATCCAATAGTGAAGCAATTTTTAATGCTTCTATGGATGATAATAGTTCATCTGCAGATATAGTTGATCAGGCAAGTTCTTATACTGAAAAAAATGTTGAAATGAGAGCTATAAATAGACAAATAAAACTTATTTCTAAAATTGATGGAGCTCTTAAAAAAATACAAAATGGGACATATGGTTTTTGTGAAGAAACAGGCGAACCAATAGGTTTAAAGAGATTAATGGCAAGACCTGTTGCTACATTGTGTATTTCTGCTCAAGAAAAACACGAAAAAAATGAAAAAGTTTACGCCGACGACTAAGGTAACGGAATTTCTAAAGTTTTGTCCATAAATTTATAACCTTTTACTACAGCGGGACGTTCTGCAATTTCTAAATACCATCTACTAAGATTACTATAGTTTTTTAATCCAATATCATGCCATTCATGTCTTGCTAACCATGGCCATGTAGCAATATCGGCTATTGTGTAATTTTTCCCCGCAAGAAATTTTGATTGTCCTAATCTTTCATCTAAATCATCATAAATTGATTTAGCTATATCAAAATATCTTTTTTCACCAAATTCGCTTTTTCCAGAATTGTAATGATGAAATTGGTGATGTTGGCCAATCATAGGACCCACATATCCCATTTGACCCATTAACCACTGATTAATTTTGAGCCTGTTTTCTTTGTGATAAAATTTGTTACTTTTTTCACCCAGATACATAAGGATTGCGCCAGACTCAAAAATAGATACTTTTTTTTTATCATGATCGATGATCACTGGAATTTTACTAAATGGACTGATTTTTCTAAATTCAGGATGGAATTGTTCTTTTTTTCCAAGATCAACTTTGGTCACTTTATAATCAAAAGCAATTTCCTCCAACATTATACCAATTTTTTTTCCATTGGGAGTATCTGCTGAAAATAATTCTATCACTCTTTGACGCCCAGTCTCTCCTTAACTGTTTTTGAAGTAGTTGTGAATTCAAGTTTGTATTTTTCATTTGGTCTAGAATATTTAAAACAACCTCTTGCTGCTAAAGCGCCTTCATGGAATCCTGATAAAATAAGTTTTAGTTTTCCTGGATAAAAACATATATCACCGATTGCAAATATACCCTTTTTATTAGTCTCAAAGTTTTCTGTATTTACGGGTATTAATTTTTTATCAATATTTAAGCCCCACTCTAAAATAGGTCCTAACTGCATAATTAAACCAAAAAAACCTAAAACATAATCTGTATTAATAGTTTTTATTTCTCCATTGTCTCCCTTTATCTCAACACTTTCGAGTGTGCCATTACCTTTAACATCCTTGATAGAAAATTTTGTTAAAACATCTAGTTTTTTTTCTTTCTTTAATTCTTTTAATTTTTCAACACTCGATGGAGCGCCTCTAAATTCATCTCTTCTATGTATTAAAGTAACTTTAGAACTTTTTGATAATTCAATGGCCCAATCTAATGCACTATCTCCTCCACCAAAAATCACTACTGATTTATCTTTAAAAATGGTCTTATCCTTTATGGAATATAAAACTGATTTTCCTTCAAATTTTTCACAATTTTTAGTTGGAAATTTTCTTGGTTCAAAAGATCCTACACCGCCAGCAATAATAATATTAGTTGTCAAAAACTCTTTACCTTTTGAAGTTTTTACAATCCACCTATCATTTTCATTTTTTATTTCTTGAACTCTATCGCTTAAATGAGAATTAAAGTTAAATGGTTTTATTTGTTCAATTAAATTATTAGTAAGTTCTTCACCAGTGCATTCTGGTATTGCAGGAATATCGTAAATTGGCTTATCAGGATAAAGTTCAATACATTGTCCTCCTAATTTATCTAGGTTGTCTACTATTTCACACTTAAGTCCTATGATACCCAATTGGTGAGCACAAAATAGTCCTGTAGGTCCTGCTCCAACGATTAAAACATCTGTATCAATCATTAAACTTGCTTTTCAGGTAAATGGACAACTAATCCATTTAATTCATCAGAAACTACTATCTGACAACTTAATCTGCTACTTGAGCTAGGTTCATAAGCTTGATCTAACATATCATCTTCTCCTTCTGCTTTTTCAGGTAATTTATTAAACCAATCTTCTTTGACATAAACGTGGCAAGTTGCACATGCCATTCCTCCTCCGCAATCAGCATCGATACCTGGTATATCATTTTGAACCGCGCCTTCCATTACACTAAGGCCATTCGCAACATCAATCTCATGTTGATTTCCATTATGTTCTATATATTTGATTTTGGCCATTTAAAATTTATATAAGCACAAAAAAAAATAGGGCAAGTAATTAAACTTGCCCTATTTATTAATTATTTAACTCTACTATTATCTTTTAGAAGAGTTAGCAACAGCGCAAGACCAGATAATTAAACCAAAAGCGATTTTATTAACAAAGTCTGCTAAGTTGTAAATAACGTTAAGTGCATTAGCGTCAATACCACCTGTTAGGTAACCAAAAATGTAACCTAAAGGATAGATTGCCCAACCTACAGTAACGATCATTCTTAATGCTCCGAATGCAGTTACTAAAGATTTGTTTCCAGATTTAGCTGCAGCTTTGCCCGCTTCACCTGAAAAGATTTCATAAAGAATGTAAATCCATCCAGCCATACCGATAATAAAACCAAGTGTAGCATTAATGAATCCAGCTTCTCCAAGATATCCACCAACTAACATTACTAAAGAACCGATAAAGATTCTCCAGAATATGCCGCTGTCAACTTTTCTTACTGCTGAAAGAATTAGATAAAATTCTACTAGCTGTAAAGGAACTGTAATTAACCAGTCAATGTATCTGTAAACAGTTGGAGTATCTCCTGTCTCAACCCAAACTGCTCTCATGTACATATAATGGATAAATGCAATACCAGTTACTAAACCAGCTACGTTTACAGATTTTCTCCATTGAGCGCCAACATTCGCTTGCTCCATAAAGAAAAATGCAGTAGCTGCCAACATACCCATTGAAATTAACCAGAATGAGATACCAACGAAATCATCCGTAGCTAAAAAGGTTGTTGCCGCATTAGCCGCCGTAGTTGCTCCAATAAGCACTAAAGCTAAAGCTAACATCTTAATTGTCTTCATAAAAAACTCCCTCATTAGTTAGTTTTTATAGTTTAAATTTAAACTACAGCCTGACCTAATGGTTAGACTTAAGTTATGGGGTTAATAGCAAATAAAAATAGATTATAGAAGTTTTTTTAACAGTCAAAAAGTATTGATTTTACTTACATTTTAAAATTAAATACAACCTTAAGCTAAAAATCATTATAAAAGTGAATCAAAAAACAAATCAGTATGACAAGCAGTTTTAACAAAATTTATCAAGATTCTATTAAAAAACCTGAGGAATTTTGGAACAATATTTCAGAGGATATTTTTTGGTTTAAAAAACCAACCCGAATTTTAAATAAATCTAATCCTCCCTTCTATAAATGGTTTGAAGATGGTGTTACGAACACTTGCTATAACGCATTAGATTTACATATAGATCAAGGAAGAGGTCATAAAACAGCATTAATTTATGACAGTCCTATTACTGGAAATAAAGCAAAGTTTAGTTTTAACGAATTAAAAGAAAAAGTTTCAAAATTTGCAGGGGCTTTAGATAATCAAGGAGTAAAAAGAGGAGATAGAGTTATAATTTACATGCCTATGATACCAGAGGCAGTAATAGCTATGCTTGCCTGTGGTAGAATTGGAGCAATTCATTCTGTTGTATTTGGAGGATTTGCATCTAATGAGTTAGCCAGTAGGGTAGACGATAGCAAGGCTAAAGTTTTAATTACCGCTTCATGTGGCTTTGAACCTGGAAGAACAGTCGAGTACAGACCTTTAGTAGATGAAGCTTTAAAATTAGCAAATCATAAAGTTGGGAAAGTCATTTTATTTCAAAGAAAAGACCATGAAGTAAAACTTAATGAGCCTCTTGAGATCAGTTGGGAAGAATGTTTAGCAAATGCTAAAAATAAAGATTGTGTTGAAATGGGTTCTAATGAATTAGCTTATATTTTATATACATCTGGAACAACAGGTGTTCCTAAAGGAATTGTTCGAGATATTGGTGGGCATATAGTTGCTTTAAAATGGACAATGAAAAACATATACAACATTAATACTGATGATATCTGGTGGTCAGCAAGTGATATAGGATGGATTGTTGGTCACTCTTACATAGTCTATGCTCCGTTATTTAAAGGCTGTACTACAGTATTGTTTGAAGGTAAGCCTGTAGGAACTCCTGATGCTGGTACATTTTGGAGAATAATTTCTGAATACAAAGTTAAATCACTTTTCACTGCTCCAACAGCTTTTAGAGCAATTAAAAAGGAAGATCCAGAAGGTAAATTTTTCTCAAAATATGATTTAAGTTCATTTGAATCTTTATTTCTTGCAGGCGAAAGAGCTGATCCCGATACTATTAAGTGGGCAGAAAATTTATTGAAGGTACCTGTAATTGATCATTGGTGGCAAACTGAAACTAGTTGGGCAATAAGTTCTAATTGTACAGGAATTGAAATGCAAAAAACTAAATATGGCTCAGCTTGTAAAGCAGTTCCTGGATATGATGTAAAAATAATAAAATCTGATCAAAGTTTGGCTAAACCAAATGAAATGGGGGATATAGTTGTTAAACTACCTCTTCCACCAGGAACATTTCCTACACTATGGAATGCAGATAAAAGATATAAAGAAAATTATATGACAAATTATAAAGGTTATTATCAAACTTACGACGCAGGTCATATTGATGAAGATGGATACATTTGGATAATGTCAAGAACAGATGATATAATCAATACAGCTGGACATAGATTGTCAACAGGAGCTATAGAGGAAGTTCTGTCTGAACATAAGTCAGTTGCAGAGTGTGCAGTTATTGGTATAGCTGATAAATTAAAAGGCCAAATCCCAATTGGTTTGTTAGCTCTTAAAGCAGGTGTAGATAAAGATGATGAAACTATATCTAAAGAGTGTGTAAAAATGGTAAGAGATAAGGTTGGTCCTGTTGCAGCTTTTAAAACTGCGATTGTTGTAAAAAGACTGCCTAAAACTAGATCAGGAAAAATATTGAGAGGAACTGTAAGGAAAATTGCAGATAAAGAAGAATATAAAATGCCTGCAACAATTGATGACCCAGCGATATTAGATGAAATTAAAGAGTCTTTGAAAAATTCAAAGATATTATGATTAAATTTTAATCATGAATAGTGAAATTTTTTTCTTTTAAATAGTCTTTGAATTCATCTTTAGTCATTTCATCTGATCCAATACCGAATATTCCTTTATCATCAAATTTTTTTGCCTTCTTAAAAACTTTCTCTGAAGTTATCATGCCTTCCTTTAATAAAAATAATTGGTTATCTATTACTCGTCTTTGAGCATCTGAAACACCCGCAAATGTATTGTTAGAAAATGTAAAAATTAAAGCTAAGACAAAAAGAAATCTCACATCTAAATAAATTTCATGGGTAAACCAGATGGTTTCCCTATAATTTTTCCTTCTCTCATTTTTATTTCACCAGCTATTATAGTTGAAACTGGCGTACCTTTGAATTTGTATCCATGAAATGGGGACCAACCACATTTACTCTCAATTTTTTCATTTTTAATTTCAATAACTTTATTCATATCCACTATTGTAAAATCAGCGTCATATCCTTCTTTTATAAAACCTTTGTTTTTAATTCCAAAAATCTTTACTGGGTTTTCACACACTGAGTTTATCAATTGTTCTAAACTTAATTTTCCATCGTTTATATGGTTTAACATAACTGGAATCAAAGTTTGTACTCCAGGCATACCTGATGGAGAATTTGGATACTCTTTATCTTTATTAATTTTTAGGTGTGGGGCATGATCTGATCCAATTGTATCATTAAAATTATTTTTAACTGCATACCATAATCTATCATAATGAGATTTGTCTCTTAAAGGTGGATTCATTTGAGCATAACTGCCTAATTTGTTGTAACAGTCGGGAGCATAAATTGTTAAATGCTGAGGAGTAATTTCAAATGTGATGTTTCCCTTATGTTGTGATAAGAAATCAATTTCTTCCTTTGTCGTAATATGAAGTATGTGAGCTTTTTTATTATACCGCTCTGCAATTCTAACGATCCTCCTCGTAGATGACATTGCACATTCGACACTTCTCCACACTGGATGTGAATGTACATCACCATTTTTTATAAGTTTTTTGTTAGTCTTTAAAATTTCTTCATCTTCTGAATGAACAGCAATAACTTTAGAACTATTTTGAAAAACTTTATCAATATCCTCTTCTGCAGCAACCAATAAATTGCCAGTTGAAGAACCTGCAAAAAGTTTAATTCCGCAACAGCCGACTAAATTTTTTAAACTTGCTAAATCCTTTGCATTGTCAGCTGTAGCACCAAAATAAAAGGCATAGTTACAATACATTCTATTTTTAGCGAGATCTAATTTTCTTTGAAACTCAGTTTTGTTAGAAGTTGGTGGATTTGTATTTGGCATTTCAAATACACTTGTTATTCCTCCTACGATAGCAGCTCTACTACCTGAATGCAGGTCCTCTGTATCAGTAGAACCAGGTTCTCTAAAATGTGTTTGAGTATCTATACAACCAGGTAAAACTGTTAGATTACTTGCATCATATATTTCTTTCGCCTCATTATTAATTTTCCCAATTTCGATGATTTTACCATCATTGATAGCTATATCGCAGCTTTTAAGATCTTTATCGATGTAACAAGAACCGTTTTTAATTAATAGATCTAACATTTTTATAGAAAGTAATTATATTATAAATGAAGATCAATCAATTATGAAAAAAAATAATGTTTACGTATTTGAAGATAGAGGACTTCTTTATTTAAGTGGTGAAGATGTAATAGAATTTTTACAGAATTTAATTACAAATGATATCGAAAAAGTAACTGATGAGATGAGTTGTTTTGCTGCACTGCTTACGCCGCAAGGAAAATACTTATTTGATTTTTTAATCATTAAACATAAAGGAGGGTATTTTTTAGATTGTGAAAAGAAAAATATTGATGAGCTTTATAAAAAATTAGCTATGTATAAATTAAGATCAAAAGTTGAGATTTTAAATCTTAGTAATGAATTTGTGGTAGCAGGAATAAGTTATGAAAAATTTTTAACTTTAGATAATTCTAAAGACATTGAAGGCTTTACGATTAAATATCGTGAAGATCCTATTTTTTTAGACCCAAGATTAAAAAAATTAGGTGCTAGATTAATAATTAATTTAGAAAAATTATACTTATCTCTAAAAAAATTAGAACTTAAAATTGCTAAAATTGAAGATTACTACAAATTTAGTCACGAGCTTGGGATTTCTCAAATTGATAATGCCAAACTTCAAAACAAAATATTTGGAATTGAATGTAATTTTGAAGAACTGAATGGAATAGATTTTAAAAAAGGTTGCTATGTAGGTCAAGAAAATACAGCAAGGATTAAACTTAAAAATAAACTAAGTAAAAAACTTTTTGCAATAAAAATTATTGAAGGAGACATAAGTAGTGAAGAAATATTTTTAAATGACAAAGAAGTTGGAAAATTGCTTATAAAAAATAAAAATCCTTTTGCTTTAATTAAAATTGAAAGCAATATATTAGACTTCGAAAATATCTATCAATGTGGTGATGCAAAGCTTAAAGTTCTTAAACCGGCTTGGATATAAATCTATCTAATAAATTTTGACAAATCAGGTTTATAATAATTTGGTCCCTTCATAACTTTGCCTACTTCATTATAAATAGGTTTTCCATCTTTTCCTAGCTTGCTCATATTTGAATTTTGCACTTCTTCAAAACAACCGTCTAAATCTATTCCAAAAGCATGTCCAGCTCCGTAAGTAACATATAATATATCAGTTAAAGCATCAGCTACCTCTAATATATCTTTATTTACCATTGCTCGTTTAAGCTCTTCAAGTTCTTCATTTATCAAATTGTATCTTAATTCATTAATTTTATCTGAACTAAATGATGGTTTTGATTTTACTTCTTGGCCAAATGTTTGCATAAATGTTTTTACTTTTTGAAAGTTTGTCATTTTACTCCTGTAAGATTTGTTAAAACTAGTATATAAATAAATCACTTTAATTGTTCAAACAAATGAAAAAAAGAAAAGAATTTGACAGTATAGGAGCTATCAAAGTACCAGCAGATAAATACTGGGGAGCATCTACAGAAAGATCAAATAAATTTTTTAATATCGGAAAAATTCTTGTAAATAGTTCAATAATTCGTTCAATAGCAATTATAAAAAGATCTGCAGCTATAGTTCACAGGAAAGATAATCTGATTTCTGCCAAAATTAGTAATGCAATAGTAAAAGCTTCTAACGAGGTTATTTCTGGAAAACTTGATAAAAATTTTCCTTTAAAAGTGTGGCAAACTGGGTCTGGTACTCAAACTAATATGAATGTTAATGAAGTTATAGCAAATAGGGCTATAGAAATATTAAAGGGTAAAAAAGGAACTAAAAAACCAGTTCATCCCAATGATCATGTTAACAAGTCTCAATCTACAAACGATGTTTTTCCAACTGCAATGCATATTTCTGTTGCCATCGAAACAATAAGTCAGTTGATACCAAATCTAAAAATATTAGAAAAATCATTAAAAATAAAGTCAAATGAATTTAAAAAAATTGTAAAAATAGGAAGAACACACTTGCAAGATGCAACTCCTCTTACTTTAGGACAAGAGTTTTCTGGATATCATGAACAATTAAAAAAAAGTATAGAAAGAATAAAATTTAGCATTAAAGATATTTTATTTTTAGCACAAGGAGGAACGGCTGTAGGAACGGGCTTAAACACAAAAAAAAATTTTGACAAAAAAATTACGAGAGAAATAAGCAAATATTGTAAAATACCTTTTAAACCAGCACCAAATAAATTCTCAGAATTAGCAGCGCACGATGCCATAGTAAGTTTTTCTGGAGCATTGAATGCATGTGCGGTAGCTTTAATGAAAATTTCAAATGATATTAGATTTCTTGGGTCTGGACCAAGAGCTGGCTATGGAGAGCTTATTTTACCAGAAAATGAACCTGGATCTTCAATAATGCCAGGCAAAGTTAATCCTACTCAGTGTGAAGCAGTAACTATGGTCTGTGTTAAAGTAATTGGAAATCATACGGGAATATCAATAGCTGGCACCCACGGACACTTTGAACTTAATGTGTTTAAACCTTTGATTGCTCATAACGTACTTCAGTCAATTGATATACTGTCTGATAGTGTGAAAAATTTTAGTATGTATTGTGTAAAGGGGATTAAAGCAAATAAATTAAAAATTAAAGAACATTTGGATAACTCATTAATGCTGGTAACTGCTTTAGCGCCCCAAATAGGATATGATAACGCTGCAAAAATTGCGAAAAAAGCTTTAAAGAATAATACAAAATTAAAATATGAAGCTTTAAAATCAGGTTTAATAAGTGAAAAAGAGTATGACAAAATTGTCAATCCAAAAAAAATGATAGGGCCTAGTTAGGATAAAAATTTTCTAATTAAAGACTTCAATTCTTGTAAATTTTTAATTATATAAAATTCCTCTGAAGAATTTTGTCTATCATCTTTATTTAAATATATATTAGATATAGATATCTCTCCATTATTAACATTTTTTTCAAAATCAAAATATATTTTATCTACATTTTTAATATTTTTTGAAGTTAATTGAAATTTTCTTGAAAATTCTTTTTTATTATTTATTTCAAATACATTTTCTGAAGTAAATATTAAATCTCCTTTATCTTGATAATATCTGAAATCTGATTTTATTATTCCAATATCTTTGATCTTGAATATCGAACTTTCTAATGTAATGATATTTTCTTTAATTGATAAATTAATTTTACCATCATTAATAATTGAATTCTTTAAATCATTAATAATTAAAGTTAATTTTCCATTAATATTATCTAAATATTCCTCATTAAGATTAAAAATAATATTTAATAAATTATCAATAAAAAAAGTATAATTTTTTTGTTCAATATTAATTATGGTATCAAAATAAAATGGATCTAAATCAATTTTTGAATTAAATTTAATTTTCTGGTTTTTATTTTCATTTGGAGAATTAATAAAAATCTCATTATTTTTAAAAATATAATTAAAAATAATATCTTCATTTAAAAAATTAATTGTACTTTTCCCTTTAAAATTTAAATTGTCATCAAATGAAAATAAGTTTTTAATATTTACATTTGGATTTTTAAATTTAATTTCATTTACCGATTTTTTTGGATTACTGTAAGATCTCTTCCAAGAAGATTGATAATCAATATCAAAAATATTTCCTTTTATTTTTAATTCTTTAGAATTATTTTTTTTATTAATAAAATAATTTAATTTTATTAAAGGAGAAATAAGAAGAATATTATTATTATTGTCAATTAAAAAAAATTTACTATTTTTAATATAAATAGGTTCATTTATTTTGAAATAAAGATGATTCCTAAAATCCAAAAGATCATCTTTTTTAAAATAAATGTTAGCGTTTTCTATTTCTATCCCATTGATTTTTATATTTGATTTAGAATATATTTTTTTGATAGGTATGAAAATTTTCAAATCACTAGTTTCAATTGTAGATGCTTTCTCATTTTCAATATTAAGATATAGATTCGCTTTTTTAATTAAATAATGAGGCTTTGGAAATATTTTAAAAGAAATATCGTCTAATATTTTTAGATTAATCTTATATTCTAACGAAATCTTTTTTTCGATTACATTTTGCATGCTATTATATTTTAATAAAACTGGTAATGATAAAAACAAAATTGCAGTAAAAAAAATTATAATTGATGGTAAAATAAAATGTGAAGAATTGATTTTTTTTCTTTTACTCATAAAAATTAATATGGCTTATACTATAAAAAAATAAATGTTAAATTCAGAATATTTAAATAATTTAAATGAAAATCAAAAAGAAGCTACTTTATCCATTGAAGGACCGCTATTAATTGTTGCTGGAGCAGGATCAGGAAAAACCAAAGTCCTGACATCAAGAATTGCACATATAATCAAGCAACATAAAGCTTTTCCAAATCAAATACTTGCTGTGACATTTACTAACAAAGCAGCTAAAGAAATGCAAATAAGAGTTTCAAAATTACTCAAAAAGGAGGCAACGGGTTTACCGTGGCTAGGAACGTTTCATTCGATTAGTGCAAAACTATTAAGAAAACATGCTGATGCGGTTGGTTTAAAAAGTAATTTTTCAATTATAGATCAAACAGACCAAGAAAGGTTAATAAAAAATATTTGTAAAGCAGAAAATGTAGATACAAAAAAAATATCAGCAAAGTATATATTGGCAATAATTGATAAGTGGAAAAATAAAGGATTATATCCTGACGATGTAATATTAAAAAAAAAAAATCCATTAGAAAAAAATTTTCTCGAAATTTACAAAATTTACCAAAAAAAATTAATTGATCTAAATGCGGCAGATTTTAGTGACTTAATTCTGCATACAGTAAAAATATTTAAAAACTATAAAGATATTTCAGAATTATATTCTAAAAAATTTAAATATATACTAGTTGATGAATATCAAGATACAAATTTTATTCAAAGTGAATGGTTAAAACATTTATCAGAATATAATAGAAATATATGCTGTGTTGGAGATGACGATCAATCAATATATAGCTGGAGAGGAGCTGAGATTAAAAATTTTTTAGAATTCGATAAAGTTTATGAAAATACAAAAATTATTCGATTGGAGAAAAATTATAGATCTACCCAAAACATCTTAAATGTAGCTTCAAGCTTAATTGAAAATAATCAAAACAGAGTAGGAAAAAAATTATTCACAAATCATGATGATGGTGAAAAAGTAACATTAACATGTTTTAGAAATGTAAAAGATGAAGCAACTGAAATTGGGGCAAAAATTGAAAATTTAAAAAAAAAATATTCTTTAAACGAGATTGCAATATTAGTTAGAGCAATTTTTCAAACTAGAGAATTTGAAGAAAGATTTTTAAAAATTGGAATTCCGTATAGAATTATTGGTGGAATTAAATTTTATGAAAGAGCAGAAATTAAAGATTGTATCGCTTATTTAAGAATTATTCATCAGCCTTTGGATGATCTGTCTTTTGAAAGAATAATTAATACTCCCAAAAGATCTGTGGGAGATACAACAATTAAAATTATTAACGAATATGCAAAAATAAATAATTGTTCCCTGGAAATTGCATCAAACAAATTAATAGAAGAAAATAAAATAAAGCCTAAAACAAAAATAGGTTTAGTCTCACTATTAAATTTTTTAAAAAAATGGAGAAGTGATTTAAAAAGTAGTTCGAATCACAATAAATTATTGCAAGTTATATTAGATGAATCTGGCTACAGCGAAATGTTAAAGAATAAAAAAGATTTAGAAAATGAAAATAGATTGGAAAATATTAAAGAACTTTTAAATGCAATGAAAGAATTTGATAATCTTGAGAGTTTTTTAGAACATGTCGCACTTGCAACATCTCTTGACCAAGATTGGCAAAATGAGAAGGTAAATTTAATGACAATGCATTCATCAAAAGGTCTCGAATTTGATGTTGTTTTTTTACCGGGCTGGGAAGAAGGATTATTTCCTCATCAAAAAAGCATTGAAGAAAAGGGAGAAAATGGGATAGAAGAAGAAAGAAGATTAGCTTATGTTGGTATTACCAGAGCAAAAAAATTAGCTAAAATTTCATTTTCGATGAATAGATTTTATCAAGGGGATTGGATAGATAGTATGGCGTCAAGATTTGTAGACGAGCTACCAGACGAATTCATAAAAAAAAGTAATAATTTTATTGAAGAAAACTCTGATGATTTTGAATTTAATCAAGACATAGATTTTGATGAAGAAGCAAGAAGTCCGGGTTGGATTAGGTACCAAAAAAAATTAAATGATAAGTAAAATAAAATATATAATTAAAAAAAAGAACTTAGACGGTTACGTTGTTCCAAAGAATGATAAATTTTTTACTGAATATTCTAAAATTAGTAATCTTGAATTAGTATCTAATTTTAGTGGTTCTGCTGGTTTTGCAATAATTTTAAAAAAGGAAAATTATCTTTTTGTTGATGGAAGATATACAATTCAAGCAAAAAAGCAGTCTGGAAAAAATTTTAAAATATTTGAAATTCCTTTAATTTGGCCCAGAAATATTTTTAAGAGTTTAAAAAAAAGATTAAATCTTGGATTTGATCCAAAACTATTTACTTATACTACTTTAAAACAATATTTTAATAATACATGTGATTTGACACCAATAAATGAAGATTTATTTTTAAAAAAAAATAAGAGTCTTAAAGTAAATAAATTTTATAAATTAGACGAAAAAATTGTAGGAGAAAGTTCTAGATCAAAAATTAATAGTGTTATCAAAATATTAAATAAGAAAAAAATAGACTATCTATTTATAAGTGCTGGAGAAAATGTATGCTGGTTAATGAATATTAGAGGTAAAGATTTACCAAACTCACCTATTGCTAACTGTAATTTGATTTTAACCAAAAGTAGAAAAATTTATTTTTTTTCTAAATTAAATAAAATATCAAAAATAAAAAAAAAATTTGTTAATCAAAAGGTATTATTCTATGAAGAAGATAAATTATTTGAAATTTTGAGATCACTGAAAACTGGTAGTTTTTGCATAGATGAAAAAACCTGTTCTGTATTTAATGAAGAATTGATTAAATCAAATTTCATAATTAAAGAAAGAAATGATTTTATTTATCATTTAAAATCTATAAAAAATAAAATTGAAATTAAAAGTATGATGAAAGCCCACATAGAAGATGGTGTTGCTTTAACAAAATTTTTATATTGGATAAAAAATTTAAAAGAAATAAATTTAACAGAACAACAAGTTGAAAAAAAGTTAGAAAGTTTTAGAAAACAAAATAAAAATTATTTATATCCAAGTTTTGATACAATTGCTGGTTCTGGACCTAATGGTGCAATAATTCATTACAGATCAAATAAAGCATCAAACAGAAAATTAAATAAAAATGAATTGTTGTTATTGGATTCAGGAGGGCAATACAAATGGGGCACTACAGATGTAACTAGAACAATATGCTTTTCTAAGGTCCCAAAAAAAATAAAAGAATTGTACACTAGAGTTCTAAAAGGCCATATTGCAGTTGCTCAAAGCGATATTATAAAGGATAAAGTGGGTCATAATGTTGATAATAAAGCTAGACAAAGCTTAAATAAAATTAATTTAGATTATAGACATGGCACAGGCCACGGTGTTGGCTTTTTTTTAAATGTTCATGAAGGTCCACAAAGTATATCAAAAAATAATTATATTAAATTAAAAGAAGGAATGATTGTAAGTAATGAACCTGGTTATTATTTAGAAAATAAGTTTGGAATTAGAATTGAAAATTTAGTTTTTATAAAAAAAATATTAAAAAAACTACGTTTTGTAAATCTTACATTTGTCCCGATTGATAAAGATTTAATCGAGGAAAAAATGCTAACTAATAATGAAAAAAATTATTTATTTAATTATCATTTAGAAACTTATTCTAAAATTTCTCCATTTTTAAATAAAAAACAAAAAAAATGGTTAGCAAAATTAATCTAAAAGTTTAGACCACTCTTGTTGTTTTAAAATTTTAACGCCTATTTTTTTTGCTGATTCAACTTTTTTAGCAGTTGGCTTTTCACCAATTACTAAATAGTCTAATTTTTTAGTAACACTACTAACAATGCTGCCTGAATTTTCCTCAATTAAGCTTTTAGCCTCAGCTCTACTAATATTTTGTAATTTGCCAGTAAACATGAAAGATTTATTCTTTAATTTTCCTTCTTTATTAATTTCCCAGTCTTTAATTTTTAGTATTTCGCTTAATTTCTCTACAACTTTAATATTTATTTTATTTTGAAAAAATTTTTCTAAAGATTTAATTTGAGTTTCTCCAATTCCGTCTATGTTTATAAGCTCGTTGATATTATTTTTTTTAGCTAAGTTAAAAAAATTTTTCATAGTTTTTGTAAAATCTGCGATAATTTTAGCATTTTCCATTCCTATATGTCTTATTCCTAATGAAAAAATAAATTTCTCTAATGTAACTTCTTTTGAACTTTCGATTGAATATTTTAAATTTGAGGCTGATTGTGAGCCCCATCCATCAAGAGAGGATATTTTTTGGTAATTTAAATGATAGATATCCTGCGGAAATTTAATAAATTGTAAATCCCAGAATTTTTCTACAACTTTTTTTCCTAAACCATCAATATTTATCGCGTCTTTGGATATAAAATGTTTAATTTTCTCTACAGCAATTTTTTCACAATCAAATCCTCTATCTGGGCACCTTCTTACAGCATCATACTTTTTGGTTAATTTATTGAATTCTTTTATTGTATCAAAGCCACAAGGACATTTTTTTGGAAAAATAAATTTTTTAGATTTTTTTCTTCTCTTTTTTAAGTCTACTTCTAAAACATGAGGTATAACATCTCCTGCTCTCTCAATTTTTACAGTGTCACCGATTCTAATATCTTTTCTCAAAATTTCATCTTCATTATGTAAAGTTGCATTTGATACAACTACACCTCCAATATTGACTGACTTTACTTTAGCAACTGGTGTTAAGGCTCCAGTTCTTCCAACCTGTATATCTATATTTAATATTTCTGAATATGCATGATCTGCAGAAAATTTATGTGCAATTGCCCATCTAGGGGAATTAGAGGTAAAACCCAATCTTCTTTGTAACTGTATGTTATTTACTTTATAAACTAACCCATCAATATCATATTTTAAATCAAACCTTTTTTTTTCAAATTGCTGGTGAAAGTTCACTAACCCATTAACACTTTTAATAACTTCATTGTACTCACTTGTTAAAAATCCCCACGATTTTAACTCTTTTAAAAAGTCAGATTGATTTTTAAATTTATTTTCACTCATAAAACCAAATGTATAAGCAATAAATTTTAGTGGAATTTTACTTGTTTCTTTTGGATTTTTTTGTCTAAGTGAGCCTGAAGCTGCATTCCTAGGGTTGGCAAAGCTTGCTTTAATTTTTTGAAAGTCATCTTTGTTTATGTAAACCTCTCCTCTTATTTCGATATCTTTAGGAAAATTGATGTTTGTAATCTTATGAGGAATATCCTTAATAGTTTTTAAATTTTCTGTAATTATTTCTCCTTCTGTTCCATCACCTCTTGATACTCCATAAATAAGAACTCCATTTTTATATGTTAGGGATGCAGAAATTCCATCAATTTTAGGTTCAACGCTGTAGTTTAAATCAACTTTTTCATTTAAAAAATTAAATATTTTTTTTTCAAAATTAAATAGATCCTCTTCATCAAATGCGTTCGATAAAGATAACATTTTTTCTTTATGCTTATACTTGGCAAAATTTTTTGATGGCTTAAATCCTACTATTTTTGAAGGAGAAAAATTACTTTTTAAATATGCGTGTTCCTTTTCTAAATTTAATATTTGCCTTTTTAATTTATCGTACTCTTTGTCAGAAATTTCTGGGGAACTATTTTCATAATAGAATTTATTATGTTTTTTTAATTCATCTATTTTTTTTTGATAATCTTGTTTAATATTTTTATTCATTAAATCTAGTTATTTAAGTAGATCTTTGAATTTTTTAATTATTGATTTCTCTTTTTTTTTATTTTTTCTTTTAGAAATCTTTACATAATCTTTATTTAATACTGAATAAGATTTTTCATACCACTTACTAGATTGATAATTATATCCTAATAATGCAGCATATTTTTTAGACTCTTCTATCAATCCTAATTTGTAATGTAATTCTACTAACCTATGAAGTGCTTCTTCTACATAGATTGTTGTATCATAATCTTTCAATACTATTTTAAATCTATTGATCGCAGGTATCCATTTTTCTTTTTCAATATAAAATCTAGCTAAATACATTTCTTTTGATGCTAAAAGTTCTTGGATTAATTCTAACTTGAATTCAGAATCTAATGCAAAGTCAGTTTCCGGATATTGTTTTATTATAATGTTAAAGTATTTTTTTGCTTTTAAAATTTCATTTAAATCTTTTTTTTCGTCAACTATTTGATCATAATGACTAAGAGCCAATAAATAATAAGCATAATCTCTTCTTGGATGATTTTTATATTTATCTAAAAATTTTTCTAGTTCAAGAATAGCATCACTATAATAAAAATATGAAAAATAAGAATAAGCTGCCATTAAAGCAGCTCTAGGTGCCCAAATTGATTGGGGATATAACAACTCAGCTTCATTAAATTTTTTTGCAGCAAATGTAGCATCGCCTCTTTCAAACTCTTTTAGCCCATCATTATAAGCTTTTATCATTTGCATTTCTAAACTTTCCCTTTCTACTATAGATATTTTTTCTTTTTCTTTAGTACATGAAGCGTTTAAAAAAATTAAAACTATAATTAAATATAGTAAATGAAATTTCATTTTTAGATTTTATCAGAATTTACTAAAAATTCTAATAATTATGCAATTGACTTTAGCTGGTTCTTGCTTGCCAAGGAATGAGGTAAATTTTTACCTTTAATTTCTATTAATGAATAGTTCTTTTGATCAGCAAATAATTTTCTGAGCAATTTATTTGTTAAATTGTGTCCACCTTGAGAACATACAACAGAACCAATTATTCTATAACCTGATAAATACAAGTCTCCCATGCAATCCAAAATTTTATGATTTACAAACTCATTTTGATTTCTTAAACCACCTTCATTCATCAGTATATTATCTTTTACAACTAGTGCATTATCCAAACTTCCACCTTTTCCAAGTCCTTTGTCTTTTAATTTTTCAATATCTTCATATAAACAAAAAGTTCTAGAATTATATATATCCGTTAAATCATCTTCATATATACTTACTTTATTTCTTTGAGATTTGATAAAAGGATTTTGATATTTAATTTCAAAATCTATATCTAAACTTACATTTGATTTATTAATTGAAATTATTTTTTCACCTTCTTTAACTTCAACTTGTTGTTCCACTTTAATTAACTTTATAGGCATTTCACTAATTTGAACACCTGCTTGCATTATCAGCTCTACAAAATTTTTTGCAGAACCATCCATAATTGGAACTTCCTGAGAAGTTATTTCTACAATTGCATTATCAATACCAAGACCATAAAATGCACCCATCAAATGTTCAATTGTCGAAACTTTAGTCCCATAATAATTTGAGATTGTTGTACAGAGAGTTGCATCTATAACATTGTTATAGTTCGGAATTATTTCATTTTGTTTATTTAAATCTATCCTTTTAAAAATAATCCCTGTATTAGGTGGCGCAGGCAAAATAGTTAAGTGAGCTTTTAAACCAGTATGAATACCAATTCCATCAATGGATATTTTATTTTTAATAGTTTTTTGGGTTAGTATCGACACACAATACTTATATTAAAATGCTAAAAATTTAGAAATACAACTAATGTTACAACAAAATACAATTAACTATTCCCAAAAAAATTAAAGAATCTATGAAAAAAACCCATTGTATTTTGGTTTTTTTTTAATTTTTCAGAATTTTCTTCTTTAGAATTTTCTTTAAATTTCAACCCTGCCTCACAAATTTCAAGGTCATTTTCCTCATAAAAGTTTATTTCCTTAAAGTTGTATTTATCTTCTATTTGAAAAGAATTTTTATTTAAAATTTTAGATCCATTTCCAATTAAAACTAAATTTAAATTTTTTTTATTTTTAATATTTTTTGAAATGTTGATACCTTTGAAAGATAATTCAATTATTTCTTCTACCCTTGTTAATACAACCTTTTTTAACAGATCTATTGAGATATTTTTCCCATTTATATTATTAATTATATTTATATTTTCTATTGAATTTGTCTCATTATAAGAAAAATCTACTTCAGATTTATTAAAAGCTTTTTTTATATTTTCAGATTCATCTATGCTTAATTTCATTATTTGAGATATATCTTTTGAAATATGATTTCCACCAATAGGTATACTATTTAAACTATCTAATTTTTGATTATTAAAAAATGTAATAGAAGTTCTATTCAAGCCTATATCAAGAAAAGCAACAGATTTATTTTCTTTAAATAGCTCAATATATTTAAATGATTTAACTAAACTACATGAAAAAAAATGTGAGATTTTTAAATTATTATTTTTAAATATCTCAAAAACTTTTTGATATTCATTATATGGCAAACATACAAATTTTATTTCTAATATTAGAGAATTTAGTTTAGGTAATTTATCAGGTATATTAAAAAATTCTTCATCATTAATAATATATTTTTTGATTATTAAATGAATTATTCTTTTACTAATATAACAATCTTTAATAATTCGATTTGCTTCAAGAATTATTGAGGAACATGCATCTTCGAAAATTATTTTTCGATCTAATTTTTTTCTTATAGATAGGTCGATTGTAAAAATATTAGGGCTATCATAAAGAACTATGATATTTTCAAGATGATCTGCAATTCTACTTTCTGCTTCTCTAATTAAAATATTTACTGATTTTAAATATTCATCGCTATTTTTATTTTTTATTTTTTGTTTTGATTGAAATAATAATTTAGATATTTTTTTGTCAAACACTGCTAATCTTAACTGGCTTGATCCAAAATCAATAATCGTAGAATAACTATTTTTTTTCATCTGAAATAATAATTTTATTTTTTATTCTTAAATCTATTAATTTATCTGAAACAATTTTTTTTACTTTTAATAAAGAACTATAATCTTTTAATGATTTTTCTATATTATTAGAGGGTAGCTTTAAAATAATATTATTATGGTATTCAATATCCCATCTATTATTTTTATAATAATAATAATTTTTTATTTTACTTAATTTAAATCCATTAGTAGATAATATATCTTGTAATTTCAAAAATTGTTCTACTTTAAAACTTCCAAATACTTGTGGTAAATTATATTCTTTTTCAACTATTTCTGATTCTGTAAGTTTTCCATTTTTTCCTATATAAAAATATTTACCACCAATTATAGTTTTTCCTATAAATTCAGTTTTTTTTACATTAACCAATAGTTTTGAGGGAAATACTTTTACAACACTATAATTATGTAAAAAACTATTGATTTTTAATCTGTTTTCAATTTCATCTTTATTGATTAAATAAATATTTTTATTAATAAAGATCTCTAATTTTTTCTCTACAAAATCTTTTTCTTTTTCACTAAGTCCTAAAATATTTATATGAGTTATTAAATTTAATTTTTTAAATTTTGAAATAATATTAAAATTGAAAGTTGAACTAAATAATAAAAGCGTCAGTAAATAAAAATAAATTTTTTTCTTATTTATTGATTGAAGCATCATCGATAATTTTCTCTATTAATTGTATAAAATTAATACCTTTATAATTAGCAATTTCAGGAACTAATGAAAGCGATGTCATTCCTGGTTGAGTATTTGTTTCTAATAAATAAAATTTATTTTTGTAAAATCTAAAATCTGACCTAGTTATACCTCTACATTTCAAAATATTATGAGCCTTTAAGGCAATTGATGTAACTTTATTATAATTTGTTTTACTCATTTTAACTGGAATTATGTGTTCTGTTTTAGCTTCAGGATTATATTTTGCTTCATAATCATAAAATTTTCTCTTGGGTTTTAGCTCTATAGCTCCTAATTTTTTCTTCCCTAATATTGCAACCTGTATTTCTCTACCTGGAATGAATTCTTCAATTAAAACCTCTCCATAATTTTTTAACTTATATAGATTTTTAATAAAATTTGATTTGTTACATATATATACATTTACGCTAGAGCCTTCATTAATTGGTTTGATAACTAATGGAAAATCTAATTTTTTTTTAACTTTTTTCAATATATCTTTTTTTATAACATTTAATTTAAATTTAAATTTTATATATTTTGGAGTTAATATTTTATTTTTAATATAAAGTTTTTTGGATAGTTCTTTATCAATTGCGATGGAAGATGACATTACACCAGAATGGGTATATTTAACTTTTTCTGACTCTAATATTGATTGAATATATCCATCTTCTCCGTATCTTCCATGAAGCAAGTTCATTACTAGATCGGGCTTAAATAGTCTTAATTTTTTTATAAAATCTCCATCAGGTTCAGTAATTTTAAGATTAAATTTTTTATTTTTTCTTAACTCTATGTAGACACTTTTAGCAGTTTTTAAGCTAATATCTCTTTCATTTGAATATCCTCCGGCAATTAAAAGAATTTTTTTTTTCAATTTATTCCAAAATTTTAATTTCTTTTTCTAAACTAATTCCAGTATTTTCAAAAACTTTTTTTCTTACATAATCAATTAGATTGGTCATATCTTCAAATGTAGCATTTCCTTTATTTACAAAAAAATTACAATGCTTATTTGAAATATAAGCATCGCCAAAACTTTTATCTAATGGTACAGACTCTTTTATAAGCTCCCATACTTTTTTTTTAGTTTGTGATAATGGATTTTTAAATGTGCTACCACTTGTTTTTATTCTTGTTGGTTGAGCTTTTTCTTTTTTTAACTTTAACTCGTTTGTTAAATTTTTAATATCTTTTTCATTTCCTTTCACACCTTTAAAAGAAGCACTTAAAAAAATTAAATCGTCTGACAAATTATTCTTTCGATATTCAAATTTAATTTCTTTAGCCGGTAATGTTATTACATTTCCTAAATGATCAATTGCTTGAATAGACAATAATATGTCTTTAAATTCCTTACCAAAACAACCAGCATTCATTCTTATCCCACCTCCAATAGTACCAGGAATACAAGATAAAAATTCAAATCCACTTAAGTTATTATTTATAGCAAAATTAGACAAAACTCTATCTTGAACAGCACCACCTGCTATTACTATATCTTCACCAAGTAGCGAAATATTATTAAAATTCTTATTTAATTTAATAACTATGCCGTCAAACAAATTATCAGTCATTAGAGTATTTGATCCTGCACCAAGAATAAAAATCTTTTCTCTTCCTTTTAATTTTTTTATAAAATTGACTAATTCTTTTAAATTTTCAGCTCTATAAAAAACCTTTGATTTTCCACCAATATTAAACCAGTTTTTTTTTTTTAAATCATATTCAAAACTTACATTCTCACTAAATTCAGATAATAGGTTTTTAAGCTCTTTTAATTCCATTATATCAATTTTGGAAGTTTTCTCATCCAATTAGAAATAGATCCTGCGCCCATTCCTATTACAATTTTTTTTCCATACATATTTTTTTTAATAAACATTGCTAATTGTTTGTTATCATTAACTAAAAATAGTTTAACTTTTGAATTTTTTATAATTTCTTTTGCAAAGTTTAGGTAACTAAAACCTAGTTCAATTTTCTCTCCAGCTGTATAAACTGGACACAAAACAACAGTATCAGCATCTCGAAAGGCAAAAGAAAATTCTTTTTTTAAATCTTTTAGTCTTGAAATTCGATGGGGTTGAAATATACAAACTTTATCATAACCGTCATAAACCTTTTTAACTCCTTCTAACACAAATTTTATTTCTGTTGGATGATGAGCATAATCATCATAAAAATCTATATCATTATAAGTAAAAATTTTATTAAATCTCCTTTGAACACCTTTAAAATTTAACAAACCTTTTTTAATGTCTGATATAGAAATCCCAACTGTCAATGCAACTGACACTGCTGCAACTGAATTCCTAACATTATGAACACCAAGTAATGGGATTTTTATTTTTTTTATGAAGATTTTTTTTTTATTTGGAACATTGACTAATAAATCAAATTCAGTAAATTTTTTATTTTGTTTAATATTCTTAATTAAAAAATTAGATCTAATATTTGTTCCGTATGTATAAAAATTTTGACTATTTAATTTCCGGATAAGACTATTGTTAATTTTATCATCTATACAAATAAAAGATTTTCCAAATGAAGGAACTTTTTCAATAAATTCCACAAAATAATTTTTTAAATTATTCATAGATTTATAAAAATCCATGTGCTCTCTATCTATATTTGTGATTATTGAATAAGTTGGCGAAATATGAATAAAGCTTCCATCGGATTCATCTGCCTCTAAAATTGACCATTCGCTCTTGCCCAGTCTAGCAGTATTTTTTATAGAATTTATAACGCCTCCATTTATAATCGTTGGATCTAATTTAGTTTTTTGCAAAATTGAAGCAACTAATGAAGTTGTAGTAGTTTTTCCATGAGAACCTACCACAGCAATATTTTTCATTAAAGAAACTAAGTGAGCCAACATTTTACCTCTTGTAATAATAGGAAGATTTTTTCTATTGGCCTCAATTCTTTCTGGATTATTTTTCTTTATTGCCGAAGATATTACAACTATGGTTGCGTTTTTAAGATTTTGTTTTTTTTGTCCAATAAAAATTTTTATCTTTTCTTTTTTTAGTCTTTCTATATTTTTATTTGATGAAATATCACTTCCCTGAACTTTAAATCCTTTTCCTTTCATTATCAAAGAAAGTCCACTCATACCAATCCCACCAATGCCTACAAAGTGTATAATTTCAGTTCTTGCTAATTCAATTTTCATTTATATTTTTCAATATTTTTTCATTAACATTAATCCAAGTATTTTGGTAATTTAATTTTTTTAAATTTTCCTTTTTTTTAAAATAATCACTTTTATTAATAAAAATATCTTTTAAAACATCTTCGATTTTTTCTTGAAATATATTTTGCTCTAGTATCCAACAACAGTCATTGGTTTTATAAAAATTTGCATTTTCAAACTGATGATTATCTTTAGATGTAGGTAATGGAACTGCTATAAATGGAATATTTAAAACTGATAGTTCGGCTAAAGTTGAGGCACCAGCTCTAGTAATACATAGATCAACTTTTTGAATCATATTTATAAAATTTTTTTCAAAACTAAAAATTGAATTTTCAATATTATTTTTTGGAATAAAAATCTCTTAGACTATTAATATTTTTTTCGTTAGTTTGTTGAATCACCTTAATAGAAAATTTCTTAGAAATATTCACAATAGAATCTTTTAAATTTTTATCAAAAATATTTGCACCTTGACTACCTCCCACTATTAACAAATTAAATTTATCTTTATTTTCAGAAAAGTGATTTAATTTATAAATACTTTCTCTTACTAAGGGATTGATGATTATCATTTTATTTTTTAATATATTTGGAAAATTTTTGATTTGATTTGAATAACAAAAAATTTTTAAACAAGAATTTAAAAAAAACTTATTTGCTCTTCCTAAGACTAAGTTGGGTTCAAGAAGATAAATTTTTAACTTGAGTAATTTTGCTGCTAAAATAATTGGTAGTGACATATATCCACCAGTAGAAATAATTTTTTCTATTTTTCTATTTCTTAACAAAAAAAAAGATTTTAAAGTCAGAAATAATATTATAATTATATTAATTGGTAAAAAAAAAGTATTGCTCAATTTAGGAGTGTCGATAATATTATATTTATAATTATTTTTATCTAAATAAACTGATCCTCTTTTATCAGTTGAAATAATTACATTGGCTTTTTTAGATAAATGTTCATAAAGAACTATGGCTGGTATTACATGTCCTCCTGAACCCCCTGTCGAAATCAAAACATTTTTTTTCATCTTAACTAATTTCCCTTTTTGTCAAATTTAAAATAATTCCGGAAATTATAGCGGTACTGACAATAGATGAGCCTCCATAACTTAAATATGGTAAAGTCATCCCTGTGGTTGGTAATAACCTTATATTCACTCCTATATGAACAAAAGTTTGTAATAAAATTAACGAAACACTACCAATTAATATTAGTTTAACATTTTCTTTATTTATTATGTTTATTTTTTGAATTATTTTGTATGCAAATATCAAATATAATAAAATTATAATTAAAACAATAATTGCACCAAATTCTTCGGAAACTACTGACACGATATAGTCCGTATGAGCCTCTGGTATTTTTGAATTAAGAGTACCCTCTCCAATACCTTTTCCGAAAAAACCACCACTTATAATTGCATCGCTGGCTTTTTCAGACTGATAGTTGCCTGAGCCTGATGAATTTAAAAATGATATAAATCTAAATTTTATATATTCAAATTTTGAAACAAAGAAAATTAAATAAAATGCAGTTGATGAGACAAATATGAAAAATATAAAAAATAAATAAATATTGATGCCTGAAACAAATACCAAAGTTAACCAAACCATTGCTATAAGCAAAGTTTGGCCTAAATCAGGTTGAGAAATTAGTAATAATAAAGTGGGTAAAAGAATAAGGCTGCTTAAAAAATATTTAAAATATAAATTGTTTTTATTTAGACATAGTAAAGTTGAGACTGTTATTATAAAAAAAGGCTTTATAATTTCTATCGGTTGAAATCTTGGTAAAAATCCAATGTCAATCCATCTTTTTGATCCTTTTACTTCTATCCCAATAAATGGCACCAAAA
>CACHFK010000009.1 GCA_902579085.1 uncultured Pelagibacteraceae bacterium
ATACGATGGAAAAAAACTTAATTGGGCTGGAATTCAAATGGATATACCCAGCAAAAGTGATGATGGCATGGGTACCACAATGTCTGTTAAAAAATTAGAAGGTAGAGATAGATTTGAAGTTGAAATAATTGCAGGTTTTGTAGGTATGCTTTTTACAAATGATTTTAGTAAAAGATCATCAATTTTAGATATTCTTGGACTAAAGGTTTATGGTAAATGCTTTTAAATTTTACTACTAATTGATTTTTTATATTGCAATATAAGTAAATGGTAGAAAAATTTGAAAAAAAACAAATAGAGAAAAAATCAAAACTAAGAATATAAATATTAAAAAAAATAGTGTTTTTATTAAACCGTATTTTTTTTTGAAATCATTTATCAATAAAAGATAATTAATTATTTTTTTCATATATTTTTAGTTTGATAAAGTCCATCATCCATTAAAATAAATTTTATATTTAATCTTTTCATGTTTACGTAAACATCAAATAAATCAAACACAACTGGATCTTTTGAGATATTAAAAGAAGTATTAACTAATATATTAGAACCTTTTTTTTTAAGTTCTCTCAAAATTTTATAGGTTATAGTATCTTTATTTTTAATTATTTGCGTCCTACAAGTTCCATCAATATGAATTATTGAGCTATATTCTTTATAAAGTTCATGATTAGCATCACATAAAGCTCCCATCCATTCTAAATTTTTTTGTATATTTTTATTTATGGAAAAATATTTTTCAAAATCTTCTTCAAGTAAAATGGGCGCTAATGGTTGATAATGCTCTCTCTTTTTGATTTTAATATTTAGATTATTTACAGATTCATTATTTTTTGCATCGCAAAAAATTGATGTATTTCCCAATGATCTAGGACCAACTTCCGTTAAACCGAAATATGAGGCAATTATTTCGCCATTTATTAGTTTACTCGTCGCATCGCTAATAAAAGTATCTGAAGAACTGATCTTTATAAATAGATTATCTTTATTTATTTTTTTATTTATCATTTTTTTTTTTGGACCTAAAAAAATTGTATTTAAATTAAGAGTTTGATTTTTTGTTTTATTTAGATATGCAAAATTAGCTGCACCAATTGCGGAACCTGAATCCCCCGGAGAAGGTGGAACAACCAGTTCTTCAAAAATATCCAATTTTGATAAATTATGAATCATTTTGCAGTTAAGTGCGACACCACCGGTTAAAACTACTTTTGTTTTTCCAGATAATTTTATTACTTTTTTTAACAAATTTTGCATTGTCTCTTCTAAAATTAGTTGTGTTGAACATGCTATATCTGCATATTTTTTAAAATTATCTTCCACATTTATGTTTAGATAAGGTTCACCCAACATATCGCATAGTTTTTTAGAAAAAGAATTATTCAAATTTTTATGAAATTCAAAATATTTCATATTAATTTTGAAATCATTAATATTAAATATTGTTTTAAGTTCATCTTTATATTTGGGTTTTCCAAATGAACTTAGAGACATTACTTTAAATTCTTCTTCATTAACTTCAAAGCCAAGAAAATCAGTAATTGCAGAATAAAATAAACCAATTGAATTAGGATAGAAGTTAGTCCAAATTTTTTGAATTTTATATTCAGTATCTATTGTATAAGCAGACATTGTTTCACCTTCACCTACACCATCACAAGTTACATAAACATATTCTGAAAAATTTTTAACAACAGATAGACCATATAAACAATGGCTTAAATGGTGTGAAGAATAAATAAACTTGTTTCTTGAAATATTTATTAATTTATTTACATCTGTATAAAAAAATATTGAACCGCTATTAAAAATTTTTAGATGGTTAATTAAAAAATCTTTATTTTTAAAAGGATTTTTAATTGAATAATAAAATATTTCCCACCAAGATTTAAATGGTTTTTCATAAAAACTTATAAATTGAATATTTTCATTTTTTAAATCAAAATTTTTAATTAAAAACTTTAAACATTTTTTTGGAAAGTTTTTGTCTCCCTTTATTCTAGTGAATGACTCTTCTTTTAAAAAACAATTAGTTCCCTTATTGTCTGTTAAGAAAACTGAGGATTCATGATAATATGCTGATATTCCAATATAATACATCTTAAGCTATAGAGCTTGGCTCTATATTTTTCATAACATCATCATTTGTTGTTACCTTCTTCAATTTTAAAAAGTAGGTTACAAAATTTACCATAATTAAGATTGTGATTAAAATTGGATAAAAGATAAAAGAAAATTTATTTAAACTATTTGCATAAAGATGTCTCAAAAAACTTATTGTTCTTTCTTTAGTAATTTTTATTTTATACAACAGAAATCCATTACTATTTTTTGCAAATCTAAGAGAATATTCGGCATGCCTTTCTTCATCTTTTAAAATATTTTGAATTTTGATAAATGCAGAAGGTTTGTGTTGTTTAAAGTGATTTGCTAAAGATATTAATTTTTTTTCAGCAATTTCTTCATTTGCACCAATAAATATAGCAAAATTATTTATTTTTTTTTTTTCAAATATAAAGTGATCTTTATAAATATATCCCTTATTATATAAATGATTGGGTACAAAACTTAATTTTTTTTTATTAATTTTATACTCTAAAATTATTTGATTTTTAATATTAGTAAAAATAGTAAAATGTTTATACTCATCTATTGCATGTCTTATAAAACCTTCAGAAAGTTTTTTATTATTTATGTTTTTTGCAGCAAATAACATTTCTATTGCTGATGAGAATTCTGCTGCAGCAAATTCGTTTAGAACAAAACAGCATCTTTCGGGGTCAAAATTTTTAAGACTACTTTTTGGTATTAAAAACATTTTTTTATTATCTATTTTTTTTTTAATAATTCTATTTAATTCAAAAGCAACATCAAATGGTTGTTTGTCATTTCTACCCTATGGATGGAATGATTTTTATGTTCACTTACCTCAAAATACCTCTTTTTGTGTTAAAGAAAATGGCTTCATTTATAAATATAAAACAGATAATTATGGAGGTAGAATTCTTACCAATGAACTTTATAATCATAAAATTCAGGTATTTGGTGATAGTCAGGTAGTTGGTCTTGATGTAGAAAGAATTCATCAACACTACTTAAGTAAAAATTATAAAGACCATAATTTTATTATATATGCAGCACCAAATAATGGACCATATGAGGTAATTAATTTTTTAAATAAAAACAAAATAATTCTCGGAAAAAAAATAATAATTACCTTTAATTTTGCAGTTGACATTTTTAGAGTTTCAAACTCCTGGCACCCAACTCAATTTGTTGCTTTAAAGGATTATGAGCTTGACGAAATTATAGATCATCCTTTTAAGTATAGATTAATAATTTTCAAAAATTTTTTATTTAATAAAAATTTTACAATAAAGAAAAATAATAATAAAAAAATGCAAAACTTATTTTTAGATTTAAACCAGGAAGAAATTTATAATAATTTAGTTAAATACTTTTACGAATTAGATCAATTGGCTAATGAAAATAATATAGAAGTAGATTTTATAGTCACACATCCTTATTGGTTATACTCAAGAAGCAAAAAAAAAAATAATTTGTTACTAGAACAAAAATTAGAGAAAAAAGTTTATAAATTAATTTGTAAATCTTTTAAAGAAACAAAAAATATAAATAATATTTTAATATCAAAACCTCTAATTAATTTTTCTTTAAAAGATCTTACTTTTGATAAAAGACATATAAAATCTAAAAAGATTAAACTTTTACAAAGAAATATATTGTGTAAAAATTATGAAATTTAGATAAGTTATTGAAATATAAGAAAAAAAATGATCAAATAAGTTATGCTAGTTAAAAATTTTTTTTTAATTGTATTATTTTCATGTTCTTTGATTGTATTTAGTTCCTCTCAAGCTGAAATTTTAACTTTTGGTTCTTCAATTTATGAAGGTGAGGTTAAAAAAGGAAAAGCAAATGGCGAAGGAATTCTTACTTTTTCAGATGAAACAACATACAAGGGAAATTTCAAAAAAAATAAACCTCATGGACTAGGTATATATACAGATGCTAGAGAGAATGATTATGAAGGCAAATGGAAATTTGGAAAATTAAAAGTCAAAATAGATAAAAAAACTAGAAGAATTATTAAATTATCTGTTGAGGAAGGCCAAACAAATTATTTTGAAATTAAAGGAACAGGTTCTGTAGCAACTGACTGGTTTGAAGCCAAGAAGGATTCTGAAGGAGTTTTTGTTTTAACCAAAAAAGGTAAAAGAGATATGGAAACAAAAAAAACACAGGCTAAATCAAGTCAGAGTAGCAGTGGAAGTGGTGGGAGTAGTTAATTTTTAGGTTGATGGGTTATAATTTAATCAAATTAAATAAAAATTTTATTTATTATATTAAAGTTCAACTCCTGCACCTTTAAGGAATTTAGCATTTTCATCTAATGGCAATCTTGGGTTTGCAGGTAAATCTAAACCATCAAATTTTTTAATTTTATATTTTTCTAGACCAACCATAGCTATCATTGCAGCATTATCACCACATAAATTTAGATCTGGAAAGATAGGATTAAAATTATTTTCTTTGCTCACTTCAATTATTTTATTCCTTATTCCCTGATTAGCAGCTACACCTCCAGCAACCACAAAGTTATAATTATCCATAGGATGTAATTTCTTAAATTCTTGAAAAGCTTTTTTTGTCTTAATATATAAAATTTCTTCAATAGTTTTTTGAAATGAAGCTGCAAGATCAAATTTTTCTTGTTCTGTTTTAATTTTTTTTGTTATTCTTAAAATTGCAGTTTTTAATCCAGCAAAAGATAAGTTGCACCCACCTTTATTTAAAATTGGTTTAGGAAGTTCATATTTATTTGGGTCTCCTTTTTTTGAAAAATTCTCCAATTTTGGTCCACCAGGAAATTCAATACCTAAAAGTTTTGCTGTTTTATCATAAGCTTCTCCTAATGCATCATCAATTGTCGTACCAAGTCTTTTATAATTACCAAGACCATTTACAGTTAAATATTGACTATGTCCTCCAGAAATTAATAAAAGTAAATAAGGGTAATCAAGTTTAGAATGTAATTTTGGACTTAAAGCATGTCCTTCTAGATGATTTACTCCTATAAAAGGAATATTCAAAGACATTGCCATTGCTTTTCCAAAATTTAGACCAACTGTTAAACAAACTATTAACCCTGGGCCCGCAGTTGCGGCAATTGCTGAAACATTATCTAAATTAACGTTACTTTCATCAATTGCTTTCTTTGCAATTAAATCAATTTTTTCTACATGAGATCGAGCAGCTAATTCAGGAACAACTCCTCCAAATTCTTTATGAATATCAAATTGGCTAGAAACAACATTAGATAAAATTTTAGGTATACCACATTTGTCATCCTGAATTAGTGATACCGCAGTTTCATCACAACTTGTCTCAATGCCTAATATTATTGGTTTTTCCGACATAAAAAATTTTTTTTATTAATATAATTAAACTATAAGAATGTATTAAAAATAATAATTATGAAAAGAGAAAAAATTATAATTGGTTCGAGAGGCAGTAAGTTAGCTATGATTTATGCAGAGAATGTTAAATGTAAAATGAAAAAAATATTCTCAAAAATTATAGAAATTAAAAAAATTGTTACTTCTGGAGACCAAAATCAAAATGATAGACTTTCAGATTTGGGTGGAAAAGGATTATTTTCAAAAAAGATTGAAAATGAATTGTTAGAAAAAAAAATAGATATTGCTGTCCATGCACTTAAAGATATGCCATCAATTGAAACAGATGGATTAGAAACTAATTATTTTTTAAAGAGAAATTCACCAAATGAAATATTAATAAGCAATCAAAAGATTAAATTTAAAGATCTTAATTCTAATTCTATTGTCGGAACATCATCTTATCGTAGAGAGTATCAACTTAAAAATAAAAGATCAGATTTAAAATATAAGTTAATAAGAGGAAATGTAGATACTAGAATAAAAAAAATGGAAAATGGAGATTATGATGCAATAATATTGTCGAAAGCAGGGATAGACTCTTTAGAAGTTGGTCACAAAATAACTGAAGAGTTTACAACTGAAGATATTATACCTTGTGCAGGCCAAGGAATCATAGCAATTCAATGCAGAAGTAATGATTTTGAAATAAAAAAATTACTAGAAGAAATTAATAATCCTTATTCTAGAATCTGTGCAAATTCAGAAAGAGAAGTATTAAAAATTTTAGAAGGCGACTGTGATACCGCAATAGGAGTAATATCTAAAATTGATGGCGATTACATTAGTTTAAGTGCTGAACTTTTTTCAGTAGACGGAAAAAATAGATATTTTATAAAAGAAACAAAAGAAATAAAGTTTGCGAATGAATTAGGAAGAAAAGTAGGTGAAGCTTTAAAGTTTCAATCTAAAGGGAGTTATAAAAGATAAATGCATATATTGCTAACTAGACCATTAGATGATTGTAAAGATTTAATTCTAAGATTTAAATCTTTAGGGCATAAAGTTTCACATTTTCCAGTAATTAAAATTCAAAATTTAAATCATGATAAAATAAACTTTGAGGAATTTGCTGGGATTATTTTTACAAGTGCTAATGCAATTAAAAATTTAAATACCTCGAACATAAATAAAAAAATGAATTGTTTTTGTGTTGGTTCCTCGACAGAGAATGAAGCTAAAAAAAACGGTTTTCAAAATATTTTTTGTGCGGACGGAAATGTTAATAATTTAAAAGAAGTTATTTTACAAAATTTTGAACAAAAAAATGGTAATTTACTTTATGTAAGTGGAGAAATTGTTTCATCAAACTTAGATAAAGATTTGATTTCAGAAGGATATAAAGTTAAGAGATTAATAAATTATTCAGTAATACCTGTTGAGCAAGCTAGCGATGAATTTATTAAAGATTTAAAATCATCTATCCCAGATATGGTCTATATTTATTCTGAAAATAGTGCAAAAAATTACCTCAATTTTTTGAAAAAATATAATTTAATGGATTGCTGGATGAATACTAATTTAATGTGTTTAGGAGAAAAAACCTCTTCAGTATTAAATGAAATTAAATGGAAAAAAATTTTTCTATTTAATTCTGGTGAAGAAGAGTTTTTGCTATATAAAATTTAATTATGGACGTATTTAATAATTTTAAAGATCTATTTTTATCAGTTTGGGAAAAAGGAATACTAGGTATTGATTTTTTTCAAATTGTAATTGGTATTGGAATATTTTTTATATTTCTGATTTTTAGAGGTTTAATAAGTAAATTAGTTATAAGAAAATTAGAAATAATTTCTAAAAGAACAACTAATAAATTAGACGATTCATTTGTTAAATCCATGGAAGGTCCAGCTAGATTTTTACCAATTGTTCTTGGTATTTTTTTTGCAAGTTATTATATGTCTTTTTCAGAAGAGACCAGGTCATTTATTGATAATATTAATCGAACCTTAATTACAATTTTAATTTTTTGGATCATTCATCAAATTATTGAACCAGTTTCATATATTCTAAGTGGTTTAGATAAAATATTAACAAGAGAATTAGTTGGTTGGATTATTAAGTCATTAAAAATTTTAATATTTATTTTGGGAGCTGCTGCGGTACTTGAATTATGGGGAATTAAAATTGGTCCAATAATTGCAGGTTTAGGATTATTTGGAGTAGCTGTTGCCTTAGGAGCACAAGATTTATTTAAAAATTTAATATCAGGAATCTTAGTATTGGTTGAAAAAAGATTTAAAATGGGTGATTGGATACTTGTTGAAGGAATTATAGAGGGCATTGTTGAAAGAATTGGATTTAGATCAACAGTAATTAGAAAATTTGATAAATCTTTAGCAATCATTCCAAACTTTCAATTTGCAGAAAATGCAGTAATTAATGTTAGCCAAACTACAAATTGGTTGATTAGTTGGATGATAACCCTTCAATATGATACGACTGTAGATCAACTAAAAACAATTAGAAATCAAATTGAAGATCACATAAATAAAAATCAGGATTTTGATACTTCGATTGGTGTTGCAGTTCGGGTTGATAAGTTTTCTGATAGCTCAATAGATATGTATGTAAGATGTTTTAGTAAAACCAATGAATGGGAAGAGTGGCTTTCTGTAAAGGAAAAATTAGCATTAGAAATAAAACAAATTGTTGAAAAAAATGGTGCATCATTTGCTTTCCCTAGTCAGTCTATTTATGTTGAAAAAAAATGATTGCAATTTTTTATTTGGTTCTTCAATTATTAAAATTATATTCTTATGTTGTTATAGCAAATGTTGTAATAAGTTGGTTGATAGCATTTAATGTTTTAAACACATCAAATAGGTTTGTTTATTCAGTTTTAGAATTTACTTATAAGCTAACAGATCCAATTTATACTAAAATTAGAAAATTTTTACCTAATCTAGGAGCTTTTGATATAACTCCTATAATTGTTCTTTTGTTGATCTGGTTTATAGAAATGTGTATGAAGCTTTACTTGGCACCATATATTTTTTAAATATGCAATGATATTGATAGACGGAAAAAAAGCAGCAGCAGAACTTAGAGAAGAACTTAAGAAAGAAGTATCTGAGTTAAAATCAAAACATAATAAAGTCCCAGGGCTAACAGTTATTCTGATTGGAGACTTAACTCCTAGTCAAATATATGTTCGTAATAAAGAAAAATCAGCAAACGAAGTAGGTTTAAAATCAGAGGTAATAAGATACCCAGATTCAGTAGATGAAAAAACCGTTCTAGATAAAATAAATGAATTGAATAAAGATGACACAGTTTCAGGAATTTTAGTTCAGTTACCTTTGCCAAAACATATAGACAAACAAAAGGTTATTGAAAAAATTTCACCAAGTAAAGATGTTGATGGTTTTCATCCAATTAATGTAGGAAATCTCTCATCAGGTTATGAAAGCTCAATTCCTTGTACTCCCCTTGGTTGCTATTTGTTGATAAAAAAAATTGAACCTAATTTGACTGGAAAAAAAGCAGTTGTAGTTGGAAGATCAAATTTAAATGGCAAACCAATGACACAGCTTCTTTTAAAAGAAAATTGCACAGTAACTATAACTCATTCTAGAACTAAAGACTTAAAAGCAGAATGTTTGGAAGCAGATATTATAGTTGCAGCAGTTGGAATCCCAGAACTTGTAAAGGGTGATTGGGTTAAAAAAGATACAATAGTTATCGATGTAGGTATAAATAAAACTGAGAAAGGTATTGTTGGTGATGTTGCTTTTGATGAAGTATCAAAAGTTGCTAAAGCATTAACTCCTGTTCCTGGAGGGGTTGGCCCCATGACAATTGCTTGCCTACTAAAAAATACTATTGAGTGTTTCAAAAGATCTCAAAAATAATTTCAATATTTAATTTACTATAGATTTAAAAATATTTTCTAGATCTTTTATTATATTTTGATTTTCATATAAATTTTTTTCTGCCTGTTCTTTGTAATACATTTTTAAATCTAAATTTTCTTGATTTGCTAATTCTACACATTTATCAACATAGTCATCAACGTTATTTAATATTGGAGGATTATCAATTTGCATTTGTTTATATGCGCCAGTTACTATTCTACTCTTTAAATATTTAGTCGGCATAGTTACTGTTGGAGTACCATAAAACATTGACTCATGGAATGTGTTTCCTGCCCCAAACCAAAAAGGATCTAAAAGAACAGAGGCTCTTCCACAATGATGAATAAATTCTTCTGGAGTAAATCTATCAATAAAATTTACTCTTTCTATATTTTCAGGTATTATTTTTTTTAATCTTTCAAAAAACATTTTACTTAAATTTTCTTTTCTATCTTTTATAAAAAATATTTGAGCTTTTTTATCTTTATTAAGAATTTTTTTTATAGCTTCATCAAAACTGGGATGCATTTTAAATAAAGATTGAGGACAAGAATAAATATTTTTTCCTATTATATCTTCTTTTTTTAAAGCAAAACTTATTTTAGGTTTATAAAAATACATTGGCAAATAATTTGATAATAGTACCTTCTCTGAAAATTTTTTTTGATAATCATCTGTTTCCATAAGTTTTGAAGAAAGAAAAAAATCAATTTTATCATTACCCGTAGTTTCTGGATGTCCCCATGAAGTCATTTGAAATTTAGCTAGTTTTAATAATGTCAAATAATATAAGTTAGTTGACATATGAATATCGGGATAAAATAATATATCTAAATTTTTATTACTAATAGTTTTTACTTTTTCATAAAAGTCTTTTGGCAAGATAATGTTTTCAAAATTATATGAAACTACAGATTCATTAATTTCATTGAATATTTTTCCAGGTAACGTTTTATTGGAATGGAATACAATTACTTCAAAAAGTTCTTTGTTTAACTTAAATATTACACCTTTAAAGAGTTTTGCTATAGTATGGTCAGAAAAGAACTCTGAAATAAAACCTATTTTTATTTTTTCATTTTTAGAAAAAGAAAATTCTTCTATATTTTTAAGTCCAGGATATATTTTATGATACAAACTTATAAGTTTTTTATTTATCTCTAAATTATCGTATCCATCATAAGATAACTCAAAATTAGGAGGCTTTAATAATTTTTCTGAAAGATCTAAACTTGGAATTTTTTTATATTCAATTAATTTATCAACTTCATCTATAAAATTTTTTCTTACATCGTCTATATCTACTAATGAGTTAAAAAAATTTGGATAAAAAAGTCTACTTTTTAATTGAAATTCATTATTAAATTTATTTTTATTTATAGCAGTATCTGTTAATTTTTTGACCTTATCATATTTGTTCAGTGTAGAATATATTTCATATAATAACTTATATGCAATTTGATCATCATTCTTTTCTAATGAGATAAAATATTCCAGAACTTTCTCTGCTTTATCATAATCTTTGGTTTCAAGGTAAGATTTAGACAAATTTTCAAGTGTAGGAGAACTATTAGGAGCTAATTCAAGTGTCTTTTCAAAATAAATTTGTGCATTTTTAAAATCTTTTTTTTGAAAAAAATTTATACCTTTTTCGAAATTTTTTTTAGCTTCGTCTAATTTGTCCATATTTTATTTTAATATTTAATTATATTATTATTCAACTAATATGAAATTTATAAACTAGTTATTTATTTTAAAACACATGTAATTTTTCTATGAAAAAAAAACCTTTTCACCATTTATCTGACGGTACATTTAGAAACCCTGAAGGTTCTCCTGAACGTGAATCCAATTTTAAGTGGTCTTTTAAAATTTTTAATAAAGAAAAGAAAAAATTAAATATGAACATACCTAAGGGATATGTTGTTGAAAAAGAAAAAGTTTTATCGGACCTAGAAAAATTTAAAGATGATGATTTTATAGGATGGATTGGACATGCAACTTTCTTAATAAAATTGGGAGAAACAACAATTATAACTGATCCAGTTTTTTCTAAAAATGCAGGCCCTCTATTTTTTGGACCAAAAAGATTTACTGAACCTGCATTAAAACTTAGTGAGATTCCAAAAACTGATTTATTTCTATTAACTCACAATCATTATGATCATCAAGATATGACTACAATTAGAAGATTTCCATTTAAAGATGCAAAAGTTATATTACCGTTAAAACTTGGAAAATATTTTACAAAAAATGGATATAGTGATGTTAATGAAATAGATTGGTATGATGAAATTCAAGTTAATGAAAATTTAAAAGTAAGCTTATTACCAGCAGTTCATTGGTCAAAAAGAAGTTTAAATGATACTAATAAAACTCTCTGGGGAAACTTTTTAATTGAATATAAGGGTAAAAAAATTTTCTTTGCTTGTGATACTGGGGTTGGAAACATTTATAAAGATTTAGGAAATAAATTTGGACCTATAGATTTAACTTTAATTAATATTGGTGCATATAATTTTTATCCAATAACACCATATAAAGACAAATCATCTTATCATACCAATCCGGAAGAAGGTTTAAGTGTTGCTAAAGATTTAAGGAGTAAAAAGGTAATTGGAATGCATTGGGGTACCTTTGTTTTATCATTGGAACCTATTATGGAACCACCAAAAAGGTTTAAAGATAATGCAACAAAATATGGATTTAAAGAAAAAGAAGCTATTATTTTTAAAATTGGAGAAATTCAATCTTTAAAAAATCTACTTTCATATAATTAATTTTTTTCCATTAACCAAAGTCCATCTTCTTCAGGACCTTTTTGGCCATAATTTTTTTCACTTAATAAGTATATTTTTCCGTTTGAAGGATGTACTTGTATATCTCTAATACGATCAATTTTATTTTTAAAAACAATTTCTTCTTTGACTTCATTTAAATTTTGAAAATCGAGTTTTATTAGAGACTTAGCTCTTAAAGAAGCTATTAAAGCATTTCCATCCCACTCACTAAACTCTTTTCCTTTATAAATAGTAATCGCACTTGCCCCAATTGAAGGTACCCAATATTGAATTGCTTTAGTAAAACCTAGTTTCCATTTAGGTCCTATTTTAGATCCATCATAATTTGTTCCACCCCAACCTAAAATTGGCCATCCATAATTTTCTCCTTTTTTTATCTCACCAAACCAATCTCCACCTTTGGCTCCATGGTTGCTTGCAAAAACTTTTCCATTTATTGCTGATACTGTAAGTCCTTGAGGGTTTCTTACACCTATTTGATAAATTTCAGGAAGCCAATCAGGCTTATTAGTAAATTTTGGATTATCTTTTGGAATTTTTCCATTTAATTTAATTCTTATAATGCTTCCAAGATGATTTTTAGGATCCTGCACTAATCCGCCCAATCCTCTTTCACCTATTGATGCAAATAAATAATCATCTTTGATAGCCAATCTTGATCCAAAGTGAAATTCAGTTGAAATATCGTCAGGTTTTGAACGAAATATATTTTTAAATTTTATTCTTTTTTTATTTAATTTTCCTCTAGCAATTGAAGTGCTGTATATTCTTTTTTTTACTTCTTCAGTGTATGAAATCCAAACATAGTTATCTTTATAAATAATATCTAATAGACCTCCTTGGCCAGCATTTTTGAACTTTAAATTATGCTTAATCTCAATTATTTTACCATCATCAATATTTACTAACTTAATTTTACCTATCTTTTCTGTGATTAATAATTCTCTATCATTTATAAAAGTAGAACCCCATGGTTTAGCTAGTGAAGCAATTTTTTTTAAATTAAAATTTTCAGATTGACTGATTGATGTGAAAGAAAAAATCAACAATATTACTAATACAATTTTCTTCATAAAATTTTACTAACTAATTATCTTAATTTTTTTTTGTGAAAATTAATAAATCTCTCTACATTTGATTTATTAAATGTTTTGTTTTCCTCAAACGATACTTTTTTCATAGAATATGCATTACTTTTTGTAATTCTCGATTGAATAGTGATATTACCTTTGTAAAGCTTAAGTTTAACAGATCCATTTACCTTGTTTCTTTTTAGGTCTACAATTTTTTGAAGTTTAAATCTTTCTTTAGAATACCAATAACCATTATAAACTAGTTCTGCATATTTTGACATAATAGAATCTTTTTTATGCATAGTCTCCTTATCAAGTGTAACAGACTCAATTGCTCTATGAGCGTTTATTAATAGTGTGCCACCTGGAGTTTCATAAACACCTCTAGATTTTATTCCAATAAATCTATTTTCTACTAAATCAACTCTTCCAATTCCATTTTTCCCTGCTAAATGGTTGAGTTTTTTCAAAAGTTTAGATGGAGATAGTTTTTTTCCATTGATTCCAATTGGATCACTATTTTTAAAATTAATAGTTACAAATGTTGGTTTATTTACCGCTTTTTCAGGAGAAATAGTTCTTTGAAAAATAAATTCTGGAGCAGGATTTTTTGGATTTTCTAATACTTTACCTTCAGTAGATGTGTGAAATAAATTATCATCCACAGAAAACGGAGGTGCTCCTTTTTTATCTTTTGGAATAGGTATACCGTGTTTTTTAGCATAATTAATAAGATCAGTTCTTGATTTAAGTTTCCAAATTCTCCAAGGAGCTATTATTTTTATATTAGGGGCAAAATAGTAATACCCTAACTCAAATCTTACTTGATCATTTCCTTTTCCTGTAGCTCCATGAGATACTGCATAAGCATTAAATTTTTTTGCAATTCTAATCTGATCTTTTGCTATTAATGGTCTTGCAATTGATGTGCCTAATAAATAAACACCTTCATAAATAGCGTGACCTCTGATCATGGGATAAACATAATCTTTTACAAAAGTATTTTTTAAATCTTGAATTATAATTTTTTTAACACCAAACTTTTTTGCATTTTTAAATATTTTTTTTCTATCTATTTCTTGACCAACATCAGCTGTATAACAAATAACTTCAGCTTTATAATTTTCTTGAAGCCATTTAAGAATTATCGATGTGTCTAGACCGCCTGAATAGGCAAGAACTATCTTTTTTTTTGACTTCATTTATTTAAGTGCAGCTTTTTTTTGCAGCGTTATAAGCTTTGGTAAATCCCATCAAAGAATAATGATCTATTGTTTGAGAACCTGATTTATTATATGCAGTAATCATAATTCTTGAGGCTTTTTTCATTCTTTTAATAATTTTTTTTTCAATCTTATTGCTTGAAATCCAAGCAAAATTATCTTGAGAAATATCAAATTTATATTTTGATTTTCCAGACGATGCTATTATTGAATTTTGAGTATTATATTCATAACCAGAAGTAATACTTACTTCATCAGATATTTTCTCATCTGGTCTAAAAGTAACAAATAATCTTGCTTCACGATCATTTTTTTTTGGAGATTGTAGTACAGGTTTTGATTGAGCAAAACAAACTTTATTGTTTTCATCTGAAATTTTTATTGCTTTCCAGTCTTTAAATTTTCCTATTTCTTTTAGATCTTCAGCAAGTACAAATTTGAATGAGAAGAAAATAAATATTAATGTTTGAAATAATATTTGATTAATTATGGACATGGATTTGGATATATTTTTTGAATTTCATTGATATCTTTTATAACTTCTTCGTCTAACTTAACTTTTACACTTTCTAAGTCAGTTTTCAACTGCTCCATAGTTGTGGCGCCAATTATGACACTTGTCATAAAATCTTGAACTTCACAAAATTTTATAGACATTTGAGAAATATCTAGACCATATTTTTTGCTGATCTTATAGTATTCTTCTACAACCTTTTCTACATTTGGCTTTCGATATCTAGTCCAAAAATCAAAATCTCTCTCCATTCTTGAACCTTTAGGAAAACTACCATTTCTATATTTTCCACTTAAATATCCACTTGCCAATGGCGAATAAGCTAGACACCCAATATTTTCTCGTATTGAAATTTCCGCTAAACCAACCTCGTATGACCTATTCAATAGACTATAAGGATTTTGGATTGACATCATTCTGGGTAAATCTTTATCTTTTGATAACTTAAGATAATTCATCACACCCCATGGAGTTTCATTAGATAGTCCGACATATCTAATTTTTCCATTATCAATATATTTTTTTAAATTATCCAAAATATCTTCAAACTTATTCCAGTTATTTTCTTTGTGTGTATAGCCAAGCTTACCAAAATTATTTACATTCCTTTCAGGCCAATGAAGTTGATAAAGATCGATATAATCCGTCTTAAGCCTTTTAAGACTATTATTGATTGCTTCATCTAAATTTTTTCCAACAAAACTATTTTCACCATGTCTTAGGTATTTTCTAGAAGGTCCAGCTACTTTTGTAGCCAATATAACTTTGTCTCTTTTTTTACTTTTTTCAAACCAATTGCCAATAATTGTTTCTGTATGGCCAAAAGTTTCTGCCTTTGGGGGAACGGCATAAAGTTCTGCTGTATCCCAAAAATTTACCCCCTGATCTAAAGCATAATCCATTTGTTCAAAACCTTCTTCTTGGGTATTTTGTTCTCCCCAAGTCATGGTTCCTAAACAAATAGTGCTTACTTTTAGATCTGTATTGCCTAATTTTCTATAATTCATTGAATATTAAATATTTTTAAGGTTTTTATGATATCTTGAATAAATAGTAAAAGGCTATTATATAAATGTCATGGAATTCAATAAACAAAATATATTAAACAAAGTAAAAGAGGCCCAGCAAACCACAGTAGTTATGGATGAAGGCCTTAGAGCCTACATGCTTAAAGTTTATAATTATATGGCAACTGGAGTATTATTAACAGGAATCATAGCGTTACTTTCATTCAAAATGTCTGTTTTGACAGATGCAAATGGATCAATAATTGCTCTGACTGAATTTGGAAATGCAATTTATTTATCAGGATTAAAGTGGATTGTAATGTTGGCACCTTTGGGCATAGTTTTTTATATGAGCTTTGGTATAAATAAAATGAGTGCATCTAAGGCACAAACTACTTTTTGGGTTTTTGCAGCTTTAATGGGTCTTTCACTATCTTCAATTTTATTAGTTTATACTGGATTAAGCGTAACTAGAGTTTTTTTTATTTCCTCAGCCACTTTTGGAGCAATGAGTATTTATGGATATACAACTAAAAGAGATTTAACAAAGCTAGGATCTTTTTTAATGATGGGATTAATTGGAATTATTATTGCTTCAATAGTTAATATATTTTTGAAATCTTCAATGATGTATTTTGCTATTTCAATTATCGGTGTTTTAATATTTGTAGGCTTAACAGCTTATGATACTCAAAAAATTAAGAATATGTATGCTGCTTCAGACTCAGGCGAATTAATGGGTAAAAAAGCTGTTATGGGTGCATTAACTTTATACTTAGACTTTATTAATCTATTTATAATGTTGCTAAGATTATTTGGTCAACGAAGATAATTTATTTTTTTAATCTTTTCCAATCTGCATTGTTCAATAAAGATTTTAATTCAAAAGAATTTTTTAATATTTTACCGTTTGTGTCTGTAATTAAATATCTAAGATTTTTATTTGTAGGTTTGAAATTTTTGCAAATTTTATACATTGCATTTTCCGCTGCATTTTTAAAAACTATAAAGCTTACTTGTTTACTAGAAATAGAAAGGCCATAATCCTTCCAAGATCCTTCCGAAACCATTTTAGCATATAAGTTAAGAATTATTTTGAGTTCTTTTTTTTCAAAAAAATATTTTGGATTTTCTTCTTTAGAAACATTATTTATTACAAGCTTTAAATTTCTATTCATTTAATTTGTATTTATTAATTAAACCTATTTGAAAAGCTGTAAAAATAAATGTAATTGGCAACATTCCCCAAACTTTAAAATTTACCCAAAATTCCTCTGACTGTGTCCTCCAAATTAGCTCATTTAGAATAGCTAAACCAAAAAAGAAATACATCCATCTATTATTTAAAATTTTCCAACCCTCATCACTTAATGGCATAGATTTCCCAATTATTTTTTTTAAAATTGGTTCATTTGTAAAATATTTTCCAAAAAATAAAGCTAAAGCAAATAAAGTATTAATTATTGTTGGTTTCATATAAATAAAAATTGGGTTATCAAAATAAATTGTTAATCCACCAAATAATGAAATTAATATTCCACTTAAAAGAGGAATTAATGGTACCTTTTTTTCTACAATCCAAACTAATAATACTGAAATTATAGTTGCAACTATCAGTGGAGGAATGGCAATTTTTAAATTTTTATCATTCATGTAATAAAAATAAAAAAATATTGCTAAAGGACCAATATCGGTAATAAATTTCAAAAATGATTTATTCACTGCTACATATTAGCAGATTAACAAAACAATCATATTTTTTTTATTGATTTTTTTTTTCAAATATCCATATTTAGGATGTGACTATTCAAAAAGCAAAATTTTCAATAGGCGACATTGTCAAGCATAGACACTTTGAATTTAGAGGTGTTATTTATGATGTTGATTTTGAATTTAATAATTCTGAAGAATGGTATCAATCTATACCTAAAAATGTAAGACCAAGAAAAGATCAACCATTTTATCATTTGTTAGCTGAAAATGATGAAATAACATATGAAGCATATGTATCTGAACAGAATTTGTTAGTAGACGATTCTGAGGAACCAATAAAACATCCATTAATTAACGAGATTTTTTCAGGCAGAAAAGGTTCGAGCTATTTTAAGCCTTCTAACTAAATCAGCCTACATTTAAACACAATTCTTACAAACCTTCGTCACATCAGTTATCTATTATGAAATATATTCTGATCAAGGATAATAATTCTCCCTTTATCTCCCTCTTTATCCTTGATCAGAATGATTATCTAAAAATATTAATCATAAAAATTTGTGCTATAAAAACTAATGCTAAATTATTTTAATCCAAATAATACATTATTTATAATCAATAGATTGAGAAAGTTTGTTTTTGCTCTTTTTATAATTGTTTTATTAGTTGGATTGTTTGAGGCTTTGATATTGTCACCTGAAGATTATAAACAAAGTGATTCGGTTAGGATAATGTATGTACATGTTCCATCAGCTTGGATTTCATTAGGGATATTTTCTTTAATTTCAATTTTATCGTTCGGAATTTTGATTTTTAAAAATAAAAATTTTTCATTAATTGCAAAAAGTCTAGCACCTTCTGGATTATTGTTTAATATTATTGCTCTTGTTACAGGATCAATATGGGGTAGACCTACATGGGGCACTTGGTGGGCATGGGATGCAAGAATTACTTCCATGTTATTGTTAGCAATATTTTATCTTATGTATATTTTATCTTGGAGAGTTACAGAAGATAATAAAAAAGCAATAAAGGCAAGTTCAATTATAGCAATAATTGGCCTAATCAATGTTCCTATCATTAAGTTTTCAGTAGATTGGTGGTCAACATTGCACCAGCCTGCGTCGGTTAATTTGCTTAAAGAGACTACAATTCACTCTTCAATGCTTGTTCCTTTGGCCATAATGACTGCGGCATTTGCTCTATTTTCGCTTTTGATATTTTTAATGAAATATAATACAGAACTGATAAAAATTAAGAATAAAGGATTAGATAGATTATGATAAATGAAATATTATTTATGAATGGCTATGGAGCATACGTTTGGTCATCATTTATATTTACTTTAATTGGTTTTTTTATTTTATACTCAGCAATTAAACTTCAGTTAATCAAAGAGCAGAAAAAATTTGATGCAAAATTTAAAAACTTATCATCTGAAAAAGTTGAGTTAGCAAAAAAACAAGAAACTTACAGAGAATTGTTGCCAAATACTTCTGTCTCTAAAATTTAAGTTTTCTTTTCATGTATGGTAAGAAAGTTAAATTACGGGCTTTTTTTATATTATTAATTTTTCTATCTGCAATACTTACTATTTTTCTAGTTATCAAAGCTTTAGAGGAAAATGTTGTATACTTTAAATCTCCATCTGAAATAAAAAATTTATCTGAATTAGAAAATAAAAAAATCAGAGTTGGTGGAATGGTTAAAAAAAGTTCAATAAAAACAAATGATTCTGAAATTAACTTTATAATCACTGATTTTAAAAATGAAATAGTGGTAAGTTTTGAAGGTTCTGTGCCAAACTTATTCGAAGAAGGTAAAGGGGTTGTTGCTGAGGGATTTCTAAAAGATAGATCTTATTTTAAGGCAGTAAAAATTTTAGCAAAACATGATGAAAATTATATGCCTCCTGAAGTTAACGAAATTTTGAAGGATAACAAATAGTGATCAATCAAATAGGCAACTATTCTCTATTCATTGCATTGTTTGCCTCTATTTTTTTATTATTTCAATCTTCCAATGTAATTAGAAATAAATCTAAAAATTTAGATGGTAAAATATTTTCAGCATTATCTGTTCAATCTTTAATGGTTCTTATAAGTTTTTTCAGTTTAATTTTTGCTTTTATCGTTTCTGATTTTAGTAATGAAACTGTTTATAATAATTCACATACAACTAAACCATTGTTTTATAAAATTTCAGGTTCGTGGGGAAACCATGAAGGTAGTTTGCTGTTATGGTTATTAGTTTTAACAATTTTTTTATTTATTTTTTTTATTAGCTCTAAAAAGTTACTAAATAAATATAGAATATTAACTGTATTATTTCAGGAATTAATTATAATTGGATTTTTATTATTTATTCTTTTCACTTCAAATCCTTTTTTACATTTATTTCCAATTCCTAAAGAAGGGACAGGTTTAAATCCAATTTTACAAGATCCGGCATTAGCAATTCATCCACCTATTTTGTATCTAGGTTATGTTGGCACATCTATCATTTTTTCTTCAGCATTGGCTGCTTTAGTTTGTGGAATGGTAAATAAAATTTGGGCTAAACATATAAAAAAATGGGTAGTTATTTCTTGGATATTTTTAACTATTGGAATTTTATTAGGTTCAATTTGGGCCTACTATGAACTTGGTTGGGGGGGCTTTTGGTTTTGGGATCCAGTAGAAAATGTATCTTTAATGCCTTGGTTTTGTTTAACTGCATTATTTCATACAATTATAGTTCTTGAAAAAAGAAATATTTATCAATCTTGGACAATCATTTTGTCTATAGCAACTTTTTCTTTAAGTATGGGTGGAACTTTTTTAGTAAGATCAGGCATATTAAATTCTATTCATACTTTTGCAAACGATCCTTCTAGAGGAATATTTATTTTATGTTTTTTGCTTGTATTGGTTTTATTAGCTATATTTATATTTTTTATATTTCAAAAAAAATTATCGAATAATTTAACTAAACCTTTTTTAGCAAGTAAAGAAACTGCAATAATAGTTAATAATTGGTTTATGATGTTTTTTCTTTCGGTTGTTTTAGTTGGAACAGTATATCCAATATTTTTAGAAGTAATAAGCGGTTCCAAAATTTCAGTCGGACCTCCATTTTATCAGAAATTAATACTCCCTTTTTTAATACCATTTTTATTATTTATGGCTGTAGGACCAAAATTAAAATGGATTAAAGATAATTTAAGTAAAATTAAATTAAATCAAATTATGTTATTTATTTTATCAATTGCAATTTCTTACTTTATAGTAAAATTTTTTAGAGTATCTTACCTGCTTATCTTGCCTCTCTTTGCTTTAGGTTTCTTTTTATTTTTTGTAACAATAAAAGATTTTTTTTCAAAGAATTCAACTATGTCACAAAAAATATCTCATTTTGGTTTTAGTTTATTTATTCTTAGCATTTTATTTAATGGAATATTAGCTAAAGAATTTTCTTCTAATATGAAGGTTGGGGATGAGAGAAAATATTTAAATAAAATAATAAAATTTGAAAATTTAAAAATTGTTGAAAAAAATAATTATAAATCTTTAGTTGCAAATTTTAAAATATCTGATGAAAAAAGTAGCATAAATTTGAGTCCAGAAGTAAGAATTTATAATCAACCAAGAACTTTAACAAGTGAGGCAGCTATAAATTCAACTATTTATTCAGATAATTTTTTAGTTTTTAACGTCATAAAAAATGATGGTTATTATAATGTTCGATATCAGTTTAAACCATTAATGATGTGGATTTGGTTTTCTATAATTCTTATATCTGTGGGTGGTATTTTAAGTTATTTAAAAAAAAATGAATAAAAATATAAAGTTCATAATTATTATATTGCTAAGCTTATTTGTTTTTTTTGTATTTTATAAAGGACTAGAAAAACCAAATAATTACCTACCAGAAAAAAATTTAAATAAAATTGAGACCAATCTAGTTTTTAAAAATCTTAATAATAAAGAAGAAATTTTATTAGGAGAATTAATTAATAGTAATAGTTTTTCAATAATTAATATTTGGGCATCATGGTGTTTGCCATGTAGAGACGAACATGTACATTTATTAAAGTTAAAAAATATAAGTGAAGTAGATATTATAGGAATTAATTACAAAGATAAAAAATCAAATGCAAAGGAATTTTTATCTGAATTAGGAAACCCTTACGTTGAAGTTTTAATAGATCTAGATGGAACTAAATCAATTGAACTAGGAGCTATAGGAGTTCCAGAAACTTATTTAATTAAAAATAAAATAATATTAAAAAAATATATTGGTCCTTTAGATGATATGAAACTTAAAGAAATAATAAAAATTATTAAAAATGAAAAAAATTAAATTAATATTTTATATTTTTAGCTTTACATTTATTTTTTTTAATAATTTAAATGCTGATAACTCTCAGCAGGTTGAAAAGATATCAAAAAATTTGAGATGTTTGATTTGCCAAGGTCAGTCAGTCTATGATTCACAATCTGATTTTGCTTTAAGTATGAAAATATTAATTGATAAAAAAATAAATGAAGGAAAAAATGAGAAAGAAATATATGCTTTTTTAAAAAATAAATATGGTGAATGGATAGTTTATGACCCAGAAATTAGTCAAAACACTATTTTACTTTGGGTAATTCCTTTGATTTTGTTTATATTTGGCGGTATTTTAATTGTTAAAAAAGTATCTATAAAGTAGTTAAAAAATTTATTTATGAAAACATTATTAAAAACTTTCATTATTATTTTTATTTTCATTACATCTTCATATGCTGATACTGGAAATAAATGGAGTTTTTATGCAGGTATGTTTGATTTTAGCGATGATGGTAAAAAATCAAATTTATTTGGAGTTCAACATATAAATGAAAACTTATATAGAGAAAGTTTTTTAGGAACTTTGCAACCAGTAACTGGTGCTTTTATTACCGCAGATAATGCAGGTTATATTTATACAGGTTTTCAAGTTCCTAATAAATCAGGTGCATTAACTTTTACCCCAAGTTTTGCTCCAGGTTTATACAGTGAGGGTGATGGAAAAGATCTTGGCCATGTAATTGAATTTAAAACAGAAATTCAAATTACTTATGAATTATCAAAAGATAGTGAAATAGGAATTTCCTATAATCATATATCGAACGCTAGTCTAGGAGATAAAAATCCTGGAGCGAACAGCTATATGATTAATTTTATAAAAAAATATTAATAAATATGAAATTAACAGATTGTCATAATTTTTATGACTTTAGAAAATTAGCTAAAAAAAAATTACCATCTCCGATTTTTCATTATATTGATGGAGCAGCGGATGATGAAATTACATATAAACGTAATACTTCTGCATTTAATGATGTTGATTTAGTTCCAAATGTATTAAGAGGAGTGGAAAATATTGATTTATCAACTACTATATTTGGAAAAAAAATAGATCTACCCTTTTATTGTGCACCAACAGCTTTACAAAGACTTTTTCATTATGATGGAGAAAGAGCGGTTGGAAAAGCAGCTCAAAAATTTAATACTATGTTTGGTGTTTCAGCTTTAGCTACAGTGAGCGTTGAAGAAATATCTGCAATGATTAGTACTCCAAAGATGTTCCAGTTTTATTTTCATAAAGACAGAGGTTTGAATGATTCTTGTCTGGAAAGAGCTAAAGCAGCTAAATTTGATGTTTTAGCTTTAACAGTAGATACAATAACAGGAGGAAATCGTGAAAGAGATTTAAGAACCGGTTTTACATCACCTCCAAAACTAACATTATCAAGTTTATTTAGCTTTGCTACAAAACCAATGTGGGGCATAAACTATTTAACAAAAGGTAAGTTTGAACTACCACATCTCCAAGATTATGTGAAAGAAGGTACTAGCACTAATACATCTATTGGTAAGTATTTTTCTACCATGTTAGACCAATCCATGAATTGGAATGATGCTGAAAAATTATGTTCACAATGGGGTGGTCATTTTGCTCTAAAAGGAGTTATGTCAGTTGAGGACGCCAAAAAAGCAGTTGATATTGGATGTACAGGTATAATGGTTTCAAATCATGGTGGAAGACAATTAGATGGGTCAAGATCTCCATTTGATCAGTTAAAAGAAATAGTAGATGCAGTTGGAGACAAAATAGATGTTATTTGTGAAGGTGGATTTCAAAGAGGTACTCATATGCTAAAAGCGTTATCTATAGGTGCTAAAGCATGTTCTGGTGGTAGATTGTATCTTTATGCTTTAGCTGCTGCTGGTCAAGCTGGCGTTGAAAGAGCCTTAGGACAGTATAAGGCTGAGCTAGAGAGAGACATGAAATTAATGGGCTGTACCAAGATAAGTGATCTTAATAGAAATAATTTAAGATTTAGAAATATTTAATTTTTAAATGAGCATCAAGAATTGTTATAATTTTGAAGACTTTAGAAAATTAGCTAAAAAAAAATTACCATCTCCGATTTTTCATTACATAGATGGAGGTGCAGATGATGAAGTAACATTAAAAAGAAATACCAATTCATTTGATGATTGTGATTTAATTCCAAACGTACTTGCAAATGTAGGTAAACCAGACTTATCAACTACTATTTTTGGAAAAAAAATTGATCTACCAGTTATTTTATCACCAACTGCTATGCAAAGATTATACCATCATGAGGGTGATAAAGCTTCAGCAAGAGCCGCACAAAAATTCGGTACATTTTATAGTATGTCATCTATGGCAAATACGACTATAGAAGAAATATCAAATATATCTGGTGGTCCAAAATTGTTTCAACTTTATGTTCACAAGGATAAAGGAATAACAGATGATTTAATTGAAAGAAGTAAAAGAGCAGGTTTTGATGGAATGTGTCTTACTGTTGATACGCTTGTTGCAGGAAATAGAGAGAGAGATCACAGGACAGGCTTCACTACACCACCAAAATTAACATTGCAAAGTCTTATGAGTTTTGCCCTTCATCCAAAATGGGTTTTTGATTATTTAACTCATGAAAAGTTTGAACTAGCAAATGTTGCAAAAAAAACTGAAAAAGGAACAAATATCACAACTTCAGTCATACAATATGTTAATGAGCAATATGATCCTTCGATGAATTGGAAAGATGCAGAGTATATTGTCAAAAAATGGGATGGTCCATTTGCTTTAAAAGGAGTTATGTCTGTTGAAGATGCAAAAAGAGCAATTGACATTGGTTGTACTGCAATCATGATATCTAATCATGGTGGAAGACAATTAGATGGATCTAGATCACCTTTTGATCAACTAAAAGCAATTTCAGACGCAGTAGGGGATAAATTAGAAATTATATTAGATGGTGGAGTTAGAAGAGGAACTCATGTTTTAAAAGCATTAGCTGCTGGAGCAAAAGCATGTAGTTTTGGCAGAATGTTTTTATTTGGTTTAAGTGTAGGTGGTCAAGAAGGAGTTGAAAAGGTGCTACAAAATTTACAGGACGAAATAAATAGAAATATGATATTGATGGGATGTAAAAATCTTAGTGAGCTAGATAGTTCAAAACTTATTTACAGAAAATAAAAATGAAACTTGCAAAAAATCTTGAAAGTTTAGGGACTGAGTCTGCATTTAAAATATTAGCAGAAGCAAAAAAATTAGAGGCTGAGGGGAAAAAAATAATTCATTTAAGTTTGGGTCAGCCAGACTTTAAATCACCAAAACATGTAGTAGACGCTACAAAAAGTGCCTTGGATGATGGACATCATGGTTATGTTTTACCTAATGGAATAATTGAATGTAGAGAAGCTGTTACTAGAAAAATTAAAAAGCTTTATAATTCAGACATTGATCCAGAAAGAGTAATTATTATGCCTGGCGGTAAACCTACAATGTACTATGCAATAACTCTATTTGGGGAGCCAGGAGCAGAAATAATTTATCCTGATCCAGGTTTTCCTATTTACGAATCAATGATTAATTATACTGGAGCAAAAGGTGTACCAATTAATATGCTTGAGAGTAATGATTTTTCAATAAATCCTGAAAAAATACTATCATTGATAAATAATAATACTCGTCTTTTAATATTAAATAATCCAAATAATCCAACTGGTGCGTTTACTGATAAAAATAAAATAGATCAACTAGCAGAAGGTTTAAAAAAATTTCCTCATGTTGCTATTTTAAGCGATGAAATTTATAGCAGGCAAATTTTTGATGAAAAAAAAATGCCAACTTTTTTTAATTATCCTGAATTATATGATCGATTAATCGTTCTTGATGGATGGAGCAAAGCCTATTCAATGACAGGTTGGCGATTGGGTTGGTCGGTATGGCCTGAAAAACTTGTCGAGCATGTGATCAAATTTTGTGTAAATAATCATTCTTGTGTAAATGCAGCCATTCAATACGGCGCAATAGCTGCGCTTGATGGTCCAGATGACTCTATAAACTTAATGATGGAAAAATTCACAAAAAGAAGAAAATTAATTTATGAAGGTTTAAATGATATCAAAGGAATAGAATGTGTAATGCCAGGTGGAGGTTTTTATGCTTTTCCCAAAGTGATAGGTACAGGAATGAATGGGAAAGAATTTGCAAAAAGATGTCTTCATGATGCTAGTGTTGCAATTGTGCCAGGTACAGCGTTTGGTAAAAAAGCCACAGATTATGTTAGATTTAGTTTCGCAGCTTCACAAGATAATATCTCTAAAGCATTAGAAAATATTAAGAAAATTATAGGATAATTTTAGTATATTTAATTGTAAAATTAATGTGCTATTTTAAAAAAATTATGAATGAAAAAGCACAAGAAAAATTAAAAGAAATTTTTAATGGAAGGTTTTCTACATCTGAATCAACAAGGGGAAATTATGCTAGAGGAGAAGACACATATGATCCTGTATTATCCCAAGCAGTTGTTTTTCCAGAGACCAATGAAGAAGTTTCAAAATTTTTAAAAATATGTAATGAAAATAAAATTCCAGTAGTTCCATTTGGAACCGGAACTTCTCTAGAGGGAAATGCTGTTGGAAATGCAAATGGAATAACCATTTCTCTTGAAAAAATGAACAAAGTATTAATCGTTAATGCTAGCGATTTTGATTGTAGAGTCCAAGCAAATGTAACTAGAAAACAACTTAATGAATATTTAAGAGAAGATGGGGTTTTTTTTCCAATTGATCCAGGAGCAGATGCTGCATTGGGTGGTATGGCTGCAACATCAGCTTCAGGAACTATGGCAGTAAAATATGGAACAATGCGTACGGTTGTTTCAGGCTTAACAGTTGTTTTAGCTAATGGAGAAATTATTAAAACTGGTAGTAGAGCAAAAAAATCTTCTGCAGGATATAATTTAACAAATTTATTTATTGGTTCAGAGGGAACATTAGGAATTATAACTGAAGTTCAATTAAGATTGTCCCCAATTCCTGAAAGTATAATGAGTGCAGTATGTTATTTTCCAGATCTAGACTCTGCCGTTCTAACTTCGCAAGAAGTAATTCAGTATGGAGTAAATATAGCTAGAATTGAAATGTTAAATAAAGATCAAATGGAAATAAGTATTAAATATTCAAAACTAGAAAATATAAAGGCATCCCCAACACTTTTTTTTGAGTTTCACGGTAGCGAAGAGTCAAATAAAGAGGCAATAAAAATTGTAGAGGAATTATCAAAAAATAATGGAGGAAGTGACTTTAAATGGGCTGTGTCAATTGAAGAAAGAAATAAATTATGGAAAGCAAGACATGATGTTTATTATTCAGTTAAAGCTCTAGGAAAAAATATGAAAGTTTATTCTACTGATATTTGTGTACCAATTTCAAAACTTGTAGAATGTGTTTCTTGGGCAGAGAAACATGTTAAAGATCATGGTTTAATAGCACCAATGGTTGGACATGTCGGAGATGGAAACTTCCATTCTATTATCTTGTATGATCCTCAAGATAAAGAAAAACAAAAATTGATAAGAGAATATAGTGATAAGCTAATCGAAAAAGCTTTAGAATTAGAGGGAACAATAACTGGAGAACATGGTATTGGATTGCAAAAAAAAGGTTATCTATTAAAAGAACACGCTGACAATCTACCTGTCATGAAATCAATCAAGAGAAGCCTAGATGTTAACAACATTATGAATCCAGGAAAAGTATTCGATTTAAATTAAAAGTTCAATTTCAGATTGTATTTTTATACTAATTTTTACTATTTTTATAAGAATTTATTTAGTTGAGACAAATTATCAAGGACTCCTAAGCTATAATATGCTTAAATCTGAATAGTTAATTAACTTAAGAGGAGAAATAAATGATTAAAGAAAAAAAATCATTGAAGGGAAAATCACCTTCAAGACGTAAGTTCTTTAAAGCTGCTGCTGCAACTGGAGTTGCTGCTGTAGCTGCATCGACATTAGCTGCTCCAGCTGTTGCTGCTGAAAGAGTTGAAGCTGCAATGGTAGCTACTTGGGGAAGAGACTTTCCAGGACTAGGAACTGGTGCACAAAGACTTGCAAAAAGACTAAGCGATATGAGTGATGGAAGAATTCAAGTCACATATTATGCTGCAAACGAAAGAGTAAAAGCATTTGACTCATTTGATGAAGTTGCTTCTGGTAACTCGCAAATGTATCATGCTGCTGACTACTACTGGGTAAAAAAACACCCAGCTTTCGGATACTTTACAGCATGTCCGTTTGGTTTTACTTACTCAGAAATAAACGCTTGGATACACCATGGTGGAGGACAAGAGCTTTGGGATGAATTAACCGACGATTTTGGTACTCAAAGTTTTATAGCTGGTAACACAGGAGTTCAAATGGGTGGTTGGTTTAACAAAAAAATTAGATCAGCTAATGACCTTAAAGGTTTAAAAATGCGTATGCCTGGATTGGGAGGACAAGTACTTGGAAAACTTGGAGGCTCTCCAGTTTCACTTCCTGGTGGACAAATTTATGAAAACCTAGTTTCAGGTGCAATCGATGCAACTGAATGGGTAGGTCCTTGGAACGATGAAGCAATGAAATTCCATGAAGCTGCTAAATACTATTACTATCCTGGTATGCACGAACCTGGTTCAATGTTAGCATGTGGTGTTAACAAATCATGGTTTACAAGTTTGACAAAAACAGACCAAATGATAATTAAAACTGCTTGTGCTTGGGCAGATGAAATTACAATGGCTGAGTACAACGCTAAAAATGGTGCAGCTTTAGCTCGTCTAGTAAATGAAAATGGTGTTAAACTTGAGAAGTTTAATGACAAAGTTTATGATGCTTTTGCTAAAGGTGCTGCTGAAGTTTATGATGAAGTTCAACAACACAGTGAACTTGCTGCTAGAACTCATAAAGCTTTCATTAAAGCTAGAAAAGAGATTGGTGCTTGGACTAACTTGTCGGACTCACCATACATTAGTCAAAGAAACAGAGCTTTAGGATTATAATACTATAAGCTTAAAAAATTAAAAAAGGGGCCCTTGTTAGGGCCCTTTTTTAATGAAAGAAAAGAATTATTTTATGGTTAAAAAAAGTAATTTGCCAATATTGATTAGAATATTTAGTTATTCAATAATAGCTATTACTTTTGTTTTTTTAATTAATAATGTTTTAACAGTTTGGTTTGAATGGCCAGGTATTAAAAAATTATTTTCTCATCACGGATTATTTGGATTTAAAAAATTAAGCAAACCTTTGGAAGATTCAGTTTTAACTTTTTCTTATATACAATTATTTTTTTATTTTATTTCTATTATATTTGCTATTTTTTATGTATTAAAATCAATCAAACAAACTCTAGAAACCGATTCAAAGATACTTACTAATTTTACCGCCTATATTATTCGTTCATCTTTTTGGGCAGTCATGATCGTTGGAATTGCAGATTTATTAATTTCATTTATGGTTGTAGAAAAATTAGTTGAACCAATTTTAGGTGAAACTTTAAAAGTTAAATTAGTTATTCCAGGTTTTAGAATTACATTTGTTCATTTTCCTTTGATACTGATTTCATTTGTTATTGGATATTTTACAAGAACAGTAGGTTTTATTTGGTTAGCAGTTCTAGTTGTTGCAAGTGAATTTTTTATCGTCTTGTCTAGATTTATATTTGAATATGAACAGGCATTTCAAGGAGATTTAGTTCGTTTCTGGTATTCAGCGCTTTATCTTTTTGCTAGCGCATATGCTTTAATGCATGAAGGTCATGTAAGAGTTGACGTTTTGTATACTGGCTTTAGTGAAAGGAAAAAAGCTTGGACAAATTCAATTGGATCTTTGTTATTAGGAATTCCACTTTGTCTTATAACTCTATTTTTAGGAATGGGTGGTAAGGCTAGTATTATTAATGGACCAGTAATTTCTTTTGAAATAACTCAGCAAGGGTCTAACGGATTATATTTATTGTATTTAATGGCAGTTTATCTAGCAGTATTTGCAACAACAATGTTAATCCAATTTACAAGTTATTTTATGGGGAGCAGTTATAAACTTTTGAATAGATAATTTATGGAACATTTATTTTTAGCTCTTCTTGTAATTATAATGATAGTAGCATTGGCTTCAGGTTATCCAGTTGCTTTCGCATTACCAGGTTCAGCTATTATTGCTATAGGTACTGCTGCTTTTTTTGGATATTTATTTGAACAAGATGCTGGTGCTTATTTTGCAACCGATGGCCCTATTGAGTGGCTAACTGCTGGTATTACGAATTTTAGGAGTAACTATTGGGATGTAGAAACTGATACTTTAATTGCAATTCCTTTATTTATTTTTATGGGAATAATGTTGCAAAAATCTAAAATTGCAGAAGATCTATTAGTAACAATGGGTCAATTGTTTGGTCCTATTCCAGGTGGATTAGGAATTTCGGTAATTTTTGTAGGAGCACTGCTTGCAGCAACTACAGGTATAGTTGGAGCAACAGTAATTGCCATGGGTTTAATTTCATTACCCACTATGTTGAATAATAAATACGATAAAAGTCTTGCAAGTGGAATTGTATGCTCATCTGGAACGCTTGGTCAAATAATTCCTCCATCAATTGTATTAATTATTATAGCCGATCAGCTAGCAAGTGCCTCTGATGTTGCTAATACAATTAGACAGACAGATTATAAATTAATCACTGGTGAATTTAACATGCCAGGAGAATTTAGAGTTGGTTCCACAAGCGCAGGAGACATGTTTCTTGGAGCGCTATTACCTGGATTAGTATTAGTTGGTTTATATATGTTGTATGTATTTATATATGCAAGATTAAACCCTAAAGCAGCTCCACCCGTTCCATTTAAAGGTCAATTTGATTTTAAATTTTGGATAAAAGTTATTTGGGTGATTATTCCTCCACTTGCATTAATTTTTGCAGTACTTGGTTCTATATTAATGGGTATAGCAACGGTTAATCAAGCAGGTTCAATTGGAGCCATAGGTGCCACTATGATGGCAGGATATAGACTTCATCAAGGTAGAAAAGATGCATTCTATCCATTAATAATTAGCGTTATATCATTAGTTCCCGTTTTCTTTATTGCGAGTAATTATAACTTAAACATCAAAGCTATTGAGACAAGAAACTTAACTGCAATTTTAATTGCTGGTTTTTTTACATTTACATTTTTAATAGGTGTAGTTTGGAGTTTTTGGCGAGCTTTTAAAATAGATAATGTTCTCAAAGAAGTTGTGACAGAAACTTGTGTTACCACTTCAATGGTCTTTATAATTCTACTAGGAGCAGCAATGTTAACTTCTGGATTCAGAGCTTTTGGTGGTGAAGAATTAGTGAGAGATTTTCTACAAGATTTACCTGGAGGTTTTTGGGTCCAATTTATTGTTGTGATGGCAGTAATTTTTCTTTTAGGTTTTTTCCTTGATTTTATTGAAATTGCAGTAGTTGTTGTGCCTATTATTGCACCTATTTTATTAGCTGAAACTGGAGCAAATGTTAGTGCTATTTGGCTTGGTGTAATGATTGGGGTCAACCTTCAAACTTCTTTTTTAACTCCTCCGTTTGGTTTTGCATTATTTTATTTAAAAGGTGTCGCTCCTTCAAATGTTACTACTTTAAATATTTGGAAAGGTGTTGTTCCTTTTATAGTATTACAACTTATTGGACTTGGAATTGTTGGTTTTTATCCAAGCCTAGTAAATTATTTACCAGCAAGAACATATTTAACTTCAAATGTAGCGCCACCTCCAATGAATCCTAAACTCCAACATTGTTTACAAGAATATAAATTTGCAATGTATAATAATGATGAGCAAAAAATTAAATCAGCTATAACGAATTTTCAATCAAAAGTTCCAACCGATATTCCTTTAGATAAATTAGATATTTTTGAAGAACATTTTGAAAATGCTTTAGGTACGTTTTCTTTGGTTAAAAAACTTCAAAAAACTGAAAAAGAATATAATTTATATGCTAAAGACTATAGAGATCTTCATTATAGCGTAAGAAAAAAACAAAAGAAAATAAGAACTATTGAAAAGAAAATACAAAAATTAGAGTCTGCAATTAGGAATTTAGATAAAGACGATTTATCTCAAAAAAATAAAATTAAGCTTAATATAGAAGATTATAAATTAGAAATTGAAGAAATAAATAATAGTATTCCAGAAAATTGGACTTCTAGAAATAAAGAATTTGAAATTCTTCAAAAAACAAAAAATACTCAAACAAAAAGATATAGAAAAAATGTTGATCAAGCTTACGATAATCTAGAGCAAATTGTGATGTTTATAAATGAT
>CACHFK010000010.1 GCA_902579085.1 uncultured Pelagibacteraceae bacterium
TAACCTCCTTTTTAATTATTGGATCTTGATTTTTCTCCTCATATTTTGTGAAAATAGATAAATTATTCTCAATAAATTTAGTATTAAACTTTGCTTCTTCGAATGATTTATTTTTTAAAACTTCAATTAAGAAAGATTTATTAGTTTTAATTCCTTCTATCTGCATTTTTTCAAGGAAATTTTTCATTTTTTTTATAACCTCGGGCCTGCTTACTCCCTTAGAAATAATTTTGGCTATCATTGGATCATAATAAAAAGAAATTTCATCCCCTTCATCAACACCGATGTCTAGCCTTATATCCTTGGTTACTTCTGGAAATCGTAATTTAGTAATTTTTCCTGGTGAAGGTAAAAAATTCTTTTTTGGATCTTCAGCATAAAGTCTGCATTCAAGTGAATTACCATTTTTAGATATATCACTTTGTAAAATGCTCGTTGAATCAAGATTTAATGCATATTTTATCTGCAATTCAACAAGATCAACTCCAGTTATTTCCTCTGTAACAGGGTGTTCTACCTGTATACGAGTATTCATTTCGAGAAAATAAAATTTCTTTTGATCAATATCGTAAATAAATTCTATAGTTCCAGCTCCTTCATATTTTTGATCTGAGGCAAAATTTACTGACATTTCTGCCATTTCTTTAATTATTGATTGCTCTACTTTAGGCGCTGGACTTTCTTCAATTATTTTTTGAAATCTTCTTTGAATTGAACAATCTCTTTCGTAGAAATGAACTGCACTTTTTTCTCCGTATCCAAATACTTGAATTTCTATATGTCTTGAATTTCTAATAAATTTTTCTAAAAAAATATCACTATTTCCAAACGCTTTCTTTGCAAGATTTTTTGTTTTTTCTATTGCAGATTTTAGTTCGTTAAAATTATTAACAATTTGCATTCCTATTCCACCTCCGCCTGCGCTTGCTTTAATTAAAATAGGATAACCAATATCAATACATTTTTTTTCTAAATCTTTTGAATTTAATTCATCATTTTTTAATCCAGGACAAATAGGCAAATTACTTTTTATTGCCAATTCTCTAGCAACATCTTTATTGCCCATAGAAGTAATACTATTTGGTTTTGGTCCTATCCAAACAAGACCAGAGTCAATAACATTTTGAGCAAATTCTGCATTTTCTGATAAAAAACCATAACCAGGATGGATAGCATCGGCTTTAGACTTTAAAGCAACACTTAAAATCTTTTTTGATGATAAATAACTTTCTTGTGCTTTAGAATTTCCAATATGTACTGCTTCATTTGCTAACCTTACATGTTTACTTTTTTCATCTACGTCAGAATAAACTGCAATTGATTGAAGATTTAATTTTTTGCAACTTTTAATTATTCTGCAAGCTATTTCTCCTCTATTTGCAATAAGTATTTTTTTCATTAATTTTTTATTGCATTATTTAATTTCGTTATAATTTCCACAGCATTTGGTGTATCTGAGTGAACACAAATAATATCGCAACCAACATCTATATCTGTACCATTTGTGGTTTTTACTTTTTTCTCTTTTATGGCTCTAAGAGTTCTTTCTGTAGCCAGATCGCTATCATAAAGTGAATTTTTTCCTTTAGCTAACACAAGTTTACCATTCTCATCATAATCAAGGTCTGCATAAAACTCTGCTATAAAGTTTAAACCCCTTTCATCTTTGTAAACTTTCTCATGCGCAGTATGTGCCATACCAAATATACTTACATTGAATGGAGCTACTGCATCTGCTATAGCTCTCGCTATTTCTTCATCTTTAGATGCCATTACGTACAAAGCTCCATGAGGTTTTATGTGATTTAAAGGCATTTCCATTTCATCTAAAAATGCCTTTAGTGCTCCAACTTGATACATAATATTATTTTTTAAATCTAGTTTCGGCATCTTCATTTCTCTTCTTCCAAAACCTTGTAAATCAGGAAATGAAGGGTGGGCACCAACTTTTACATTATGTTTTTTAGCCAATTCTACTGTTTTTCTCATATGATTTGGGTCAGATGCATGAAAACCACATGCAACGTTGGCCACATCAATTAAAGGCATTATTTCTTCATCATTTCCTGCTCTATAAATTCCAAAACTTTCACCCATATCGCAATTTAATTTAGTCATAAATGTTCTCCTTTATATTTGGCTTCTTATATGAGGGGACCTTGCGTAAAGAGCCACCATTGGTATGATTAATAATCCTAAAATGAATTGTTGAGCTTCCCAGCTTAAACCCCAACCAATTAATACTGTTGTTATAATTTGCAATATTAATACTCCAATAACACTTAATCCGTATCCTCCGTAACCGCCTAACAAAGAGGTTCCCCCAATCACAACCGCTGCAAGTGTTGTAAATAAATATATATCACCTGCTCCTATAAATCCTCCACCACTCCAACCAAGAAGAAGTATTCCAGTTAAAGAAGCAAAAAATCCACTTATTACATAAGCTCCAATCCAATAACCTCTTTCTGAAATTGATAATCTTGATGAGGATAATCGACTTCCACCTAAAGCATATAAATGTCTTCCCCATTTAGTTAATCTTAGAGCTACAATAATTATTATACTTGCTACAATCCAAATTATAATTACTGGAGGTATAGGTAGACCAATAGTTTTACCATTCATAGCTGCTAAATTTATCATCCATGGAGGCACTACTCCAAATACAGTTCCAGCTGAAAAGGTTCCCATTGCAACAAGGATTTGAACTCCACCTTTAACAAAAAAACCAACTCCTAAGGTTAAAATTAATGCTTGTCCTTGAAGTCTAAAACTTAATATTCCATTAACCAAACCTATTATTAAACCAAGTATTAATACAGCTAAACAAGCCAACCAAGGAGGTACACCTTTAGATATTAACGACATTAAAGCAACATTTGATGATCCAATAACAAAGGGTATTGATAAATCTAAACCACCAAGTAAAGCTACGAATGTTTGCCCAACTGTTGCTAAACCTAGAAAGGCAGCAAAGACTAGCATTGATTTCATATTTAACAAAGTCAAGAAACCAGGAATTGTTAATGATCCAATGATGAATAAACCAATTAGAACTGATATTCCAGTAAATACACTTTTTGTACCTTTTATATATCTACTTATTACACCCATGAAGATTATAAATGCTAGAAAAATTAAAAATGAAACTAATGTTCTTCCAGAAAAGAAACCGTCAGCAATAAAAGATACAAATATAAAAATAAGAATTATGCCCAAGAAAGCAATTGTCTTCCATTTATGCTCTCTAATATTTTTAAAAAAGAAATTTTCTTCATTTTCCTCTTCATTTTGTTTTTCTTCCTTAGGAAATTTAGTAAAAATATTTTGCTTTAATTGTTCATCAATCCATCTAACAGAAAAATGATACCAACCCCATAAAATTAATCCAGTTACTGCTATGGAGTAAGTTACAATATTCATCCAATCGGCCCCATCAAACCAACCAAGTACAGCAGTTCCTATACCGCAAAGGATAGCAAAAAGTAGTCCGAGTCCTTTAAAGAATAGAAAAGAAGATCTTCTCATTTACTTTACCTCTTCCCATTGGCTTAATTGTTTATCACGAGCATTTTTCTCTCTATAAATAGCCATGAACTGCCATACCAAAGGAGTGATAGGCACACCAATAATAAACACTGCTAAAATTTTATAAAATGAGTATCCAACAGAATAAAAAATTGCAGACCAAAGTGCGGCAGCAAATATAACTATGTACATATATGGAGCAAATCTTCTGTAACTTGCTTTATGGCCCATATTTAGAAATAAGAAATATTGAAGCAAAAACACGGCCAAAATGCTGAAAGCAACTTGAGAATATCCAGATGTAACAGTTTCATAAAAAAATCTTTTAGTACCTTCGTATTTAATTTGGCTTAGATCTCCGATATTAAGTTCACTAATTATTCTAGGCTGATAAAGAGATGGATCATCAGGAATAAATGTATTTCCACCCACAAAATAAGTAGCAATAATTGCAAGAACACCAAAACCAAATATATAAACATTAGTTAAATTTTTTATTCTTGAATGTGCAAATGGTGCGGTTATAACAAATAGTAGCAGTATCGCTAATATTACACCATATCCTTGAATACCAAAGAAACTACTTTCGGTACTTTCTATCAAATTATTATAGGAAACACCTTTCAATACTATTAAAGATAATGCTGCCAGAAAAAATAACATTGCGGTTGATTTAGTTCGAGGACTAAATTGAGGTAACATAGAAACTACAATAAGTGAAGCTAACAATACAACACCTGCTAAATAAATTATACTATAAGTAGTTCCAGAAATAATAGCCCCCTCAGTAATATTTGGAAAATAATTAATTTTTTCTAAACTAAAATATTGAGGTGATGATGTTTCAATACTGCTAATCTGATTTGATTGTAATGTAATTTGTTCAGTATCTTTTATTAAATCTTTTTCTTTGTCTTCTGGATCAAAAATTAAACCAGCCACCATTATTACAACTACAACTGCAAAAGTAATTGTTGAAGCATTCCTGTGGACAGCTAAGAGATAAAGCAACAAAGCAACACCAGCAATTCCTATTATTACATAAAAAACAATAGTCCCTGGCGTTTCAGTTAATTGAACTACTCCATGTCCAGCAAGTGAACCGCCTTTTGCTGTACCTGTACCAGTCGTAGTTCCCTCTTCGCCTTCTTCAACAATTATATTTCCTGTTGCATCTACTTTTCTTACTTTTTGTCCTCTTCTGTCTTCATCTTTTTTCTGATTATCAACTACTTGTTCAATAACTATCGGTTGATCATATACTTGATGAATTACAACAAACAAACCTGCAAACGCCATAAGTATAAAAAAGACCATCACAGACAATCCTTTAGTTATTCTTGTTACATATGGAAGTATAAGACTTACTAATAGAGCAATAACTAAAACTGCACCATAAGATAAATCAGAAACAAAACTTTGGAGTCTTTCAAATTTAAAAGTAACTAAAATATAATTTATTAAATACAAATTTAATGCTCCTAAAATTGCTCCGAACGCTCCACCACGACCTCCAGCTAAACTTGCACCTCCTAGTACGAGTGCGGTAATACCTAGTAAAGTGTATTTGGTTCCTTGCAAGGGATCTCCAGAACCAACTAAAGCTGTAAAACATATTGCTGATAATGCAGCGAACAAACCAGCAATTAAGTGTGCAACAATTCTTACTAAATTTATTTTTACACCACTTGTAAAAGCAGCTCGCTCATCAGCACCCATAAGTTTTAAGTGACCCCAAAATGCAGTGTGAGTAATTATATAAAATAATATTGTAGCTAAAATCATCAGAAGAAATATTTCATTAAAAATAGTAAAACCTTCTCCCCAAGGAAGAAGCCAATCTGGAGCAATTCCCCCCGGTCTTGGTAAAATTACAATATTTATTCCAGCGAAAGCTAAGTATCCAGCAAGTGAAACAATAATGGGGGAAACTCTCACAAAACAAACAATTATTGCATAAAAAAATTGCCAAATTAATCCCATTGCGAATGCATAAATGAACCAACCAACAGGTGTCTGTAAGTATCCTGCGGCATATAACTGAATACTACTAACATTTATAAAACCCATGAAAGGACCTATGGATAAATCAACACCACCACGTCCTGCCATAGCAATAAATGTTAATGCATAAGTAGTTAAAATTAATGGAGCTGTAAGCATTATTGCACTGCCAATTCCAGATTGTGAAATTATAACTGGACTTCTAATTAATGCAAAAATCAATAGAGAAAAAAAAATAAATATTGGCACCATAAGATACTTATTTGAAGAAGTATCTACGCTGGATCTATAGGTTTTTTTTAATTTTTCTACTACTTCCATTTTATTTAATCAAAATAAACAACTTTTATTTTTTCGATTCCTAATTTATTTTTAAGCTTTTTTTCACTTTCTTTTAATTTACCATAGTCAATAATTTTTACTTTTTTGTTTTGGCTATTTATTGCTTCTTCTTTTTTGTCCTTTGTTTGAATAATTTTATTAAATTCATCATAATCTTTTGATGAATAGGTATTTTTAGAATTGACACTTTCATTTATCTTTCCATTATTATATTTATACTCAGGAAAGTTGTTAAGCTGATCAAATTTTTTAGCATCAAATGAATTATAATAATCTATATTTTTTTTAACATCTGTTTCATTTAATAGTGGTACATTTTTTTCTGTCTTAATTATGTTGTTAAAATAATTTTTGTCAGAATTCGAATACTTAATATCTTGATTTTTATTTTGAATATTTTTTTTTATGTCTAAATTAAATTTTTTAAAATTATTCATCTTTTCAAAATTAATTTCATCTTCAATATTATAATATTTATTTTCGTTTTCTTTTTTCATCAAAATGTTTTAATTTTTATTTTATTTTTATTTTCTTTCTCGAAATCTACTACTTTTACAATTTTTTTATTTATTTCTTTTTTTTGAATTACTGATTTATTTTCCGTAGGTGTCGAGACGTAGTTTGATTTACTAGTAAGAACTGTTTCACTAATACCTGCAGTTTGTCCAAACATTCCCTCAAGTAAAGTGTCTGCATTAATTTTTTCATTTTCAAAAATGTCAAATACCGTTCCATTTCTAAAAACCATTACTTTTGGACATAGTCCAATAAATTCTTCTAATTCACTAGATAAGAATACAACTGTATTGCCTTCCTCTACATAATTTCTCAAATGAACATACAGATCTCTTTTAGTGCTAACGTCAATTCCTCTAGCTGGATCATTTAAAATTAAAACTTTAGGATGTTGTGCAAATGATCTTGCTATCATCACTTTTTGTTGATTTCCTCCACTAAGAGAGCCAATAAGATTATCTCTTGGACCAGTCTTAATACTCAATCTATCAACTTCCCAATCAAAAATTCCGTTTAATTCTAACCAATCAATAAAACCTAAGAAACCTGCTCGGCTAGTTTTTTTATAAAGCGGAACAACTAAATTTTCATAAATACTTAAGTTAGGAAGTATTCCTTCTTTTTTACGGTCACCTGAAACAAAAGATATTCCATTTTGTTTTGCACTTTCCAATGAATTATATTTTGTAAAATTATCATTAATATCTAAAATTTCAGTTGTTCCTCCATGAGCTTCTTGAACACCTGCTAAAATTTTAACAAAGTCGTCCTGCCCATTTCCATCTAAGCCTGTTACGCCAATTATTTCTCCTCTTTTAACCTCAAAGTTAACTGGTTTGCTTTCGGGCCAAACTACTAAATTCTCTGCTCTCATTACTATTTTGTCAGTTTTTGTTTGAAGAGCGGTAGATTTAGATTTCTCTCCTGTTTCTGATCTTCCTGTCATTAATCCAATTAAATTTTTTTCATTTAGATCTTTTTTTTCTAAAATCCCTACATCTTTGCCGTCCCTCATAACAGTAGCTTTGTCGCTAATTCTGACTAATTCTGCAATTCTGTGTGTAACAATAAATACAGCTACACCATTATCGCGCAGTTCTCTCATTTTCTTAAATAATCTTTCAGTTGAATCAAAATCGAGCGCAGCGGATGATTCATCTAAAATTAATACTTTAGTATTTTCTCTTAAAAATGCTCTAGCAATTGTAATCCAAGCTTTTATAGGTAACGATAAATTAAAAGCTTGAGTATATGGATCAACGTATTCACCCACAAGGTCTTCCATGATTTCTTGGGCTTTTATTACCTTTTCTCTTTGAGTTAAATTTTTGTACCAGAAATCATCAGATCCAACAAAAAGATTATCAACAACAGAAGCTTCTTCTGCAATCATTACTTCTTGGAAAACTGTTGCAATTCCCATATTTCTTGCCATGACAGGTGAGGTAGGAGTGTGTCCAAGAACAGAAACTTTACCTTTATCTATAGGCAATACACCAGACATTACTTTAGCTAATGTACTTTTTCCACAACCGTTACCACCAACTATTGCATGTATCTCACCAAAATTTGCACTAAAATTTACTCCGTTTAAAGCCTTAGTTACACCAAAATATTTATGAACATCTTGGACGTAAATATCACCTTGAACAGTATTTGAATTTTTAGACAGCGCCTCTTTTTGTGAGGCGCTGTTCAAATTGTTTTTTTCTGCACTCATACTTTTTTTTCAAAAAGTATTAGTGTGAACTTATATCGTATTTTTCTGGATCAGAAGGATTGTCAAAGAACGCTTCAACATATGATCTTGGAGCCCATTTTTCCATTCCAGGGTTATCCCAACCAGTAGAATTTCTATCACAATCTTCGTTTAAGATTTCTTTGATTTCGTCGAAATTCTTAGTAGCAGGACCAACCAATATAGATTGGATTCTAGGACCTTGACCTTGTAATGTTCTCATCATAACTTCCATACCCAATTCAATCTCATCTCCTGGAGGCCATGCATATATTGCTTCATCAATATATCCTGGGTTTTGTCTCCAATAACATAGAGCTCCTAACTCTCCACCTAATGCGATTGGTGGAATAGGATCTCTTCCTGATTGAAGTAGAGCTTGTAACGTTCCAGTTTCTCCTGAAGATTGAACCGCTATACCATCAACTTTTTTTGTATTAGTTGACAACCATTGCGAAAGTTCTTTTTGTGCAACTTGAGAAGTCCAGTTATGAGCTAATTGTCCAACAACATTCACATCTGGATATTCGTCAAGCGCAGCTAATACCCCTTTGTTTTGTTGGTCAGAAGCTGAGTATCCAGGGATACCTTCGATAACAATTACGTTTCCTTTTTCTCCAATTAATTCAGCCATCCAAGCACCAACATAATAACCAACCAATCTATAATTTACAGATGTATTGATCGAATAAGGCGATGTTGTAAAGCCAGTAAAAGAAAGAGTAGGTATTCCTTTTTCCCAACCATATTTGATTGTTGTATTAAGAGCAGTAATGTTTGAGCAGCAAATAATAATAGCATCAACTTTTCCACCATCTATCATTTGTCTCATTTGTTGTATCTGAAGTGAATCATCTAAGTTTGATTGAGTGATAACAATTTCATCAACCATTCCTAATGCTTTCCACTTAGGATAAACAACTTCCATTAAACGTTCCATTGCACCTTTACGCCAAGTGTTACCAGCGTAAGTACTTGCATATCCGATTGTCCAAGGTGGTTTTCTAGGACTTTTCCATTTTCTCATTACAGCTTCAGCTAAAGGCTGATCTGCGTCCATAAAATCCATGTTGTATACATAATCTCTCATATCTTGCGGAACTTTACTTAAGCATTCTGTACAGACATCTTTAGCTGACGCAGCAGAAAAAATTCCCAAAATCCAAGAGAAAAGAACAACACTTACTATTTTACTTATTTTCATAGTTTCTCCTTTTCATTAATATTATTTTCTCATGTATGGAGAGTTATTTCCAGACTTTATGAATTTCTGATTTTTATATATAAAATTTATACGTAAAATTTTTGTTTGTTATTAATGAAAAAAATATACTAAGTTTAGTAAAATATTTGTTAATAAAATATTCTAACTAGAGTTGAATCATTTTATAATTTATAAATATTTTTATATATTAGTTTATGAAAAAAATTTTTTTAATTTTTGCTTTGGTTTTATTTTGCACAACAAATTTATTTGCAGAATATCGTCTAGAACCAACGAATTGTACAATTAAAAAAAAAGATAATTGTGGTGCTTATCTTTATAATAGCAAAACAGGCTCAACCTACTTTTGTAATTCAACAAAGTGTACAGAGATTTTAGAAGCATTAGAAGAAGGTGATGTGGAAGAAGTAAAAGGATCCACGGGAACAAAAAAATCAAAAAAATCTAAAATTCCTAAGTTCGGAAAAAAGAAAAAAAAGAAATCTAAAATTCCAAAATTTAAGAAAAAATCAGATTAACTTATTTTTTTTTAGTTTCTGAAATTGTCGTTTCTATAGCTGCTCTTATTTCGTTACAGAAATTTAAATCATCTCCAATAAAAGTTCCTTTAAAAAAACTTTGATTGATAACACCGTTTTGTCTCATAAAACTCATATAATCATTTGTAAGACTGTCTACACTCAAAAAAAATTCTTTCTCAGCACCTTCACGCGAAGTATTTTTTATTTTTTTTAAAACAAGAATACCAAAAGGATAAAGATAATTTGCTGATTTAAAGAATTCATTTGCTAAATCTGGATGTTCATCTTTTATTATTTCTGTAACTGCTGAATTTAAAGATACACATCCTTTAATTATTTTATAAGTTAAAGTATCATCCTCAAGAATTTCTTGTAAATTGTAAAATCCTAGTCGTTCTATCTTTTCAGCATACAAAGGTGTCAAAATAAAAAAAAATATAATTATTAATTTTTTCATGATGAATTTTTTTAGTTTTTATAACTAGGATCTTCGGTGTCTAAAATAGATCTTATAGCTTTCAAATGAAGATCAGCCATGTCAGTAGAATAATTTTCCCAGTCTTGTGCTGTTTTCTCAGCAATTTCATTACTTGCTATATTTAATTCTTTTCCAGTTGATAATGCTGTTAGATAGGTTTCGCATGCTCTTTCAAAGTAAAACAAATCATCAAATGCTTGAGCTATAGTTGGTGCTGCCGTTAAGATTCCATGGTTAGCCAAAAGAAGAGTGCTATGGTTACCTATACTATTGGCCATTTTCTCAGATTCTTCTTCAAATCCTAATCCTCCAAACTCTGCATAAAGAGCAATACGATTATAAAATCTCATTGTGTTTTGATCTATGGGAGGAAGAGATGGATCTTTTAAACATGATAATGCAGTTGCATACTTAGAATGAACATGAAGTATACATTTAGCATGTGGAACTTTTTTATGTATAGCTCCATGTATATTAATTGCCGTAGGATCTACAATTTCAGGCTTGCTCTTCATTTCTTCAAACTTGTTTTCTTCAATTAGAACTAAATCACTAGCTTTAATATTGCTAAAATGCTGACCTGTTCCATTAACATAAAAACTGCCATTAGAACCAGGAAGACAAACACTAAAGTGGTTAGCTATACCTTCGTGCATATTCAATTTAGCTGTCCATCTAAAAACAGCCGCTAAGTCATTTAATATTTCTAATCTTTCCATATTTGATATGATAATATACTTTATTTAAAAATAAATGAGCAAAATTTTTATATCTTGTGCAGTAACTGGATCGGGTGATACAGCATCAAAACATCCAGATTTACCCAAAACTCCTGAACAAATTGCGACAGCAGCTATTGAAGCGGCTAAAGCTGGAGCGGCAATTGCCCATATACATGTAAGAGAAGAAGATGGAACTCCTAGTAGAAGACTTGAATTATATAAAGAAGTTGTTGATAGAGTTCGATCAAGTGAAACAGATGTAATTTTAAATTTAACAACAGGTATGGGTGGAGATTTAGATATTGGACAAGGAAAAAATCCACTTGAATTTGGTCCGATGACTGACATGGCGAACGTAATGGAAAGAATTGCAAACGCTGAGCAATTTTTACCAGAAATTTGTACACTTGATTGTGGAACTTTAAACTTTGGTGATAGTTCTGTAATTACAGTTAATACTCCAAACGATTTAAGAAAAGCTGCAAAAAGATTACAAGAAATTAAAGTGAAACCTGAAATAGAAGCTTTTGACTTAGGAAATATGTGGTTTGGAGCACAATTATATAAAGAAGGTTTGCTAGATGATCCTCCGATGTTTCAAATGTGTTTAGGAATTCCCTGGGGAGCACCTGCAACACCTTTGGCCATGCAGGCGATGAAAGATATAATGCCCAAGGAAGGAGTTTGGTCAGGTTTTGCGATTTCAAGAAATGAAATGCCTTTCGTTGCACAAACTGCAGTCATGGGAGGAAATCCTAGAGTAGGTTTAGAAGATAATTTATATTTATCTAAAGGAAAGCTTGCTACAAATGCTCAACTAGTTGAGAAAGCGATGAGAATTGTAAATGATCTTGGTTTTTCAACAATGACTCCTGCTGAAACAAGAGAAAAACTTAAGCTTGTTAAGCATAAGTAAGTTTAAAATTCTATAAACTCTTAATAAATTTTTTAATAACCTAGTTTTTTATCAATTTGATTTGATAATTCTTTTTTCTCTAAAAAGAGTTTTAAATTTTTTACAAATAACTCAAGTGTCAACTGAACATAATTACCGTGGTCATCGGATGATATATGAGGTGTTAAAATTAAATTAGGTGTATCCCAAAGTCTTGAATTTTTATCAAGAGGTTCATGTGTAAAAACATCAAGTATTGCCCCTCCTAATTCATTATTATCTAATTTATTACACAATGCCTCATAATCCATTGCAGATTGTCTTCCTATATTTACTATTCCACAAGTCGATTTAAGCATATCAAGTCTTTCTTTACTTATAATGTTTTTAGTTTCGGGAGTTTCTGGGAGTGCTAAATATAAAAAATCAGCATTTGGTAAAACACTATCAATTTTTTCTATTTTTAGAACTTTGTTACAACCTTCTACATTTTTACCTTTTTTGTTTATGCCTATGACATTTGCACCCAACGAACTAATATGTTTTGCCATAGAAGATCCTAATGAGCCTGTTCCAACAACAACTATAGTTTTACCTTTTATTGGATTGCTAAAAAGAGATATGAATTCTTTCTTTTTTTGATTGGTAATAATTTTAGTCATGTGATTTTGCAACATTAATACAGCCATCAATCCATATTCTCCTGCTTTTTCTGCATGTACACCACTACTGTTGGTCAATATCAAACCATCAAACATCCAATCTAAAGGCAGCAAATGTTCAACACCTGCAGACACAATGTGTATCCATTTTAAATTCGGTGAAATATTTTTAAGATTTTTTGTAGGAAAATTCCAAGCTAACAAAATATCAGAATTTGACATTGATTTTTCAAAATTTTCTTCGTTCCAATCAACAAATATCTCAACTTTGTCTTTAATTTCTGGATAGTTCTTAAGAGCCTCATCTAAGTGTTCCTTAGTTATAGTAAAGTTTTCTTCACCTTCAGCATCAGTTGGAAATGATCCTGGAGCCCAGTGATTATTTTTTACATGAATTTTAATTTTTTTATTTGTCAAAATGCTCCACTTTTTTCAAGTTTGGTTAATTCACTAACTATATATGTGTCACGATCTTTATTAAGCATTTTTTCAGAATTAAATTGTAAATTCATTACTGTTGATCCAATTGATTTAATAAATTTACGGTCATCCATGTTTCTTTTTGGAACTCTTAAAACTGTATCTTGACCATATGTTTTAATTAAATCTCCATTTTTTTGTGGCTGTTCAGGGTCTATCCCATTTTGAAGAGCTTTTATTGATTTTCTAATATGTTTTCTATAAGCCATGATTCCATAATCAGTAGGCATCAAATGTTCTCCTTTGTGCGCACTTATTGAGCCCATTCCTTCAACTGCCTCAGCATCTCCTGGGCTTTTTTGTTTTTCTTCAAATGATCTGTCAACTATTTCACCAGCTTCAATTCTTTCATATCCTTCTTTATTATCATGCTCAATAGGATCACCTCTATCACCAAAGTTTGCCCAAGCAATTGCTACACAATGATGATCATCCACTGGAACAACCCATCTAGTAAAAGAACTTCTACCAAAGTATTTAGATTTTGTTCCATCAGCTGCAAATGCTGATCCTGCTTGAGTAAAGTTAGGTAAAATTAATTCATTTATTCTCACCCATACATTTTCATCAATCCTTCTTATATTAGCGCCAAGATATTGGGTCCCTCTTTCAAAAAATTCAATTTCTCCTATTTCTCCAAATCCTTCTGAAAATTGTATCCCAGAGCTTTGGCCATGGAGAAAAGATGTATGAACAGGATCCATTATTGCATCGAGTACCTGTATCCAGTTACAATTATATTTAATTTTATAGGGACTTCTTTTTTCATAATGAGTTTCATAAGAATCATAATGAGGAAACTCAGGCACTTTTTCTGGTGGCCCTAAAAATGCAAATACTATTCCATTAAATTCTTTTATTGGATATGCACCTAACTTAAATTTATCCTTTACTAATTCTGCCTGTTTTGACTCAGGATCTTCACCAGGTGTTTCTAATATTTCACCATCGGTAGAAAATAACCAACCATGGTAACAACATCTTATTCCTTTTGATTCAGTTTTTCCAAAAACTAAAGAAGCTCTTCTATGTGTACAGTGCTTATGTACAAGACCTATTTTATTTTTTGTAGTTTTAAAAATAACCAAATCTTCTCCCAGTATACGTATTTCTAAAGGAGTATTTGTAACTTCAGATGTAAGAGCTACTGGCTGCCAGTATCTTCTTAGATATTCTCCTGCAGGAGTACCATAATCTGTATGAGAAATTAATTTGTCATACTCTGGTTTTTTGGCCTGATTATATCCTCTATAAGTTTTTTCTAAATTCACTTGGATAATCCATTAATTAAATCACAATATATGAAGATATATTTTATTGAAATCTAGTTATTTCGCAAATAAATTCGGAAAGTAAGGTTTAATATGCGGGTAAACAAAAAAAACATTGGAATTAAAACTCCAAAAAATAAAAATACTATATTTGGACTTCCAGCAAAATCATATACAGACAATGATTTTTGGATAAAAGAATGTGATACAGTTTTATCAAATGGATGGTTGTTTGTAGGATTTGTCCATGAGTTTAAAAAAGTAGGAGATGTACAACCGATATTTATTGCGGGAAAACCAATCTTAATAATTAAAAATGAAAATGAAGAAATTAAAGCTTTTCATAATGTTTGCAGTCATAGATGTTTAAAATTAGTTAATGAAAAAAAAAATATTGGCAAACTTATTCGTTGTCCTTATCACGCATGGTCTTATGATCTTCAAGGTAATTTGAAAGCAGCCCCGCATATTGGTGGAACAAATAATCACAAACCTAAAGGATTTAATTTTAAAGAACATGGTTTAAAATCAATAAGAATTCATATTTGGAACGATTGGATTTTTATAAATTTAAATGGAAAAGCAAAAAAATTTATAGAATATGCAAAACCATTATTTTCAAAATTTAATGACTTAGATTTTAATAAATTAAAGTACACAGCAACTTTAGATTTTGGAAAAATTAATACAAACTGGAAATTTTTAATTGAAAATTTTATTGAACCTTATCATGTGCAGTTTGTTCATAAAACTACGACAAACCAGCCGCTAAAAGATCATTACACTATAGTCGATGGGATGTGCTATGGAAGTGGAGTAGATGTTAAAGAAGAAGACAGTAAAAATAGTAAAGCGTTGTCAGTTTCTTCAAAATATTTATCACTTTTTCCAAATTTTATTATTGGAACATATTACCCCAATCAAGTCGGTGTTTATCTAAATATTCCAATCAATCCAAACACAACTATTCAAAAAAGAATAATATACACTGTAGATGGATCAAAAATGTCCAAGGAAGACATTGATATTACTAAAAAGATATGGTGGAGTGTCCATAAGGAGGATCATGAAATGTGTGAAAGACTTCAAGAAGGAAGATCTTCTCCAGCATCAAACGAAGGTGGTCTATTATCACCTCATTGGGAAGATGGAGTTAAAGCATTTCAAAAACTAATTATTCAGTCAATGAAAAATTCAAAAATAATGAAAGGAAAAATAAATGTCTAATAATGTAAATGATGGATATAGATTGGCCCACACAATGATAAGAGTTAAAGATTTAGAAAATTCATTTAATTTTTATTGTAAAACTTTGGGTATGAAAGTTTTAAGAAAAACAGATTATCCTGATGGAAAGTTTACTAATGCATTCATTGGCTATGGATTAGAAAATGAATCACCATGTCTAGAATTAACTCATAACTGGGATCAAAAAGAAGATTACGATAAAGGAAATGGATGGGGTCATATTTGTATAGAAACTCCAGATGTTTATAAAGCTTGCGAAGATCTTGAAAAATTAGGAGTTAATATTACTCGTAAACCTGGTCCAATGAAACATGGAACTAGAGTAATAGCTTTTTGCGAAGATCCAGATGGGTACAAAGTAGAATTAAACGAACCAATAAAAATATAAAACCGAAAGGATTATCATGTCTAATAAGCCACAACTTTATAAATTTAAAGATATTGAGCATAGACTTCATACTTTAGAGCCAGGAAAATCTTACATTAAACCTTTTGTGACAAGTAAAGTTAGCGACACAATGTGCGGAGGGTTAAATTTTTTAAACAAAGTTTCAGTTCCTTGGGATCTAACATGTGATGAAATAATTTACTGTATGGAAGGAACTTTTAGACTTACATGTGATGGCGAGTCTTACATTTGCAACCCTGGAGACGTTCTCTATATACCAAAGGATAACCATATCGCTTACGAATGTGATGAAAAGTGTGTAATATTTTATGCTGCATATCCGCATGATTGGAAACAAAAAGCAGGTATTACATTTGTTCCTGGAATTGACCCAGAAGATATGCCAAAATAATTAGCGTATGAAAAATAAGATATATTATGAAAGTTTTAAAGAAGCGGTAGAAAGAAATAGAAAAAAAATTCCTTCTATTCATAAAAAACTCAAAGCTGCTGGAGTTCAATATGTTCTGTCAAGCTGGATAGATTTACACGGTATTCCAAAAACTAAACCTGTACCGATGAGTGATTTTGAACCTTTGTGTCTTGGAAAGGGCCCTCAATTTGCAGTACATTCTATTTCTTTTGTTCCCGAATTGACACCTGCAGACTCCGATCAAATAATGTTACCTGATTTAGATTCTGTTTTTATTTGTCCGTGGGATAGAACAATGGCAATAATCTTTGCTGATCTTTATTGGGAAGGCAAACCTTATAATGTTTGTCCGAGACAGGCATTAAAGCGAGCAATACAAAAAGCTCAAGATGCAGGTTACAAAGGAATGTGCGGAATTGAACCAGAATTCATTGCTATGAAATATGGAGAAGATGGCAAACCAATTAAAGCTATAGATAGCGATCCTATAAATGGCATAAGACCAAGAAGACAAGCTTTTGGATATGATGTTGAATACTCATTAGATTCAATGCATTTTTTAAAAGAATTAATTGATATCCTTGAAGAGCTTGGTTGGAATTTACATGATGTTGTTGCAGAAGGTGCTTATTCACAATTTGAATTAGATTTTCACTATACAAATTTATTAGAAATGGCTGATAGATTGGTTTTCCTAAGAGTCCTTTTGAAAGAAATAGCTAAAAAAAATAATATGTTTATTACATTTATGCCAAAACCAACAATAGGGGACTGGCGTTCTGGAGCTCACATAAATTTTTCGATGGAAGATGTAAATAAAAATGGAAAAAATATTTTTACCGATGGTAAAGGTTGGTCTAAACAATCAAGTTATGCTGTAGGAGGATTAATGAAAAATTCTGAAGCACTAACTGCAATTACATGTTCTACAGTTAACTCTTACAATGGTCTTGTCCCAAGAGTAGGTGGATTTGAAGGTGGAACTGTAACTTGGGCACCTACAAATATTACCTATGGTCATAATAATAGGTCTGCACAATTCCGTTTGCCTCAAAATAGATATTGTATTGAAAACAGAGCTGCTGATATGACAATGAACGTATACCTTGCTTTAGCCATGACAATATCTTCTGCAATAGAAGGAATAAAAAATAAAATAGATCCTGGAAAACCAACAGATCAAGATTTATATCAAATGACAGAAAAAGAATTTAAAAAATTAGGTATTAAAAGATTGCCAAAAAATTTACTTCAAGCTGTTGAAGCGCTAAAAAATAATAAATTATCAGACGAAGTACTTGGTCCTGTAATGAAAAAATCCTTTATATCTTATAAAAATGATGAGTGGGAACGTTACCATCAAGCCGTCACAGATTGGGAAGTGAAAGAATACCTTAGACTTTATTAATTCATGCAGAATTATGAAAAGTTTAAATTAGGAAATATAAAACTTTTATCTGGTAAAATTTTAAAATCTGCAGAATTAGCTTATAAGACTTACGGTAAATTAAATAAAGATCGTTCAAATGTTATTATTCTTCCAACGTTTTATACTGGTAGCCACATTAGAAACGAAGGATTCATAGGGAAAAATAGAGCTATTAATCCAAGTAAATATTTTATTGTATCAATTAATATGTTTGGTAACGGCCTATCATCGTCTCCAAGTAATTCTACAAAAAAACAATTTGGTTCAAAATTTCCAACCATAACTTTATGGGATAATGTTTATTGCCAGCATAAACTTATTACTGAAAAATTAAAAATAAGAAAGGTAGCTTTAGTTACAGGATGGTCAATGGCGGGATGTCAATCATATCAGTGGGCCGCACAGTACCCAAATATGGTTAAAGCAATTCTTCCTTTTTGCGCATCGTCAAAAACATCAATTCATAATCATGTTTTTTTGGAAGGAGTAAAGGCTGCACTTATAGCTGATAAAAATTGGAATAAAGGTAATTATAAAAAACAACCTATCGAAGGTTTAAAAGCTTTTGGACGTGTCTATGCAGGCTGGGCATTTTCCCAAGATTTTTATAGAGAAAAGCTTTATAAAAAATTAGGTTATAAAAATTCTGATGAATTGCTTAAGGATTGGGCAAATGATCATGCAAAAAATTGGGATGCAAATAATTTATTATCAAAACTTAAAACGTGGCAACTAAACGATATAAGTAAAGGACCCAAGTATAATAATAATTATATTAAAGCGCTTAAATCGATAAGAGCAAAAACAATTTTGATGCCATGTAACCAAGATCTTTATTTTAGAACAAAAGATAATGAATATGAAAATAAATATATTGCCAAATCATCTTTAAGACCTATTGATTCATCTTTTGGACATTGTGCTGCTAATCCAGGCAATGATAAAAATTTTGAAAAAAAATTAGATAAAAATATTATAGAGTTATTAAAATAAATAAGCGAATAAATGATAATGCAAATAATGCTTAAAATGTTAGAATTAAAAAATGGATTTTAATCATTTTTTAACTAGTTATATGCCTGATCCAAAAATTGGATCAAAAATTCATTTTGACAATATGTTGGAACAAGCAGTTTTGGCAGAAAAACTTGGATACTCAACTGTTTCAATTCCAGAACATCATTTAGTAAATATTTTAATGATGCCTTCACCTTTGCAAATGGCAGTTAAAATAGCTTCTTTAACAAAAAAAATTAAAATTACTACAGGTATAGCAGTTCTTCCCTTGCATGATATGAGAACTTATGCAGGCGAAGTATCAACAGCTGATATTTTAACTGAAGGTAGATTAATCTTAGGAGTTGGAAGAGGAGCTTTTGCATGGGAAATGAAGAGTTTAGGAACCCCAATAGAAATATCAAAAGAAAAATTTATAGAGTCTTTAGAAGTTTTACAATTATTACTGAAAGACAAAGAAGTATCTTTTAAAGGAAAATTTTATAACTTTGATTCAATAACAATAATGCCAAGACCAATAAGCAATCCTATTCAATTAATGATTGCTGCAATGGATTTAAACAGTATTAAGGATGCTGCTGCAAGAGGCTTTCATGTTCAATCTACTGTATTATCTGGAACAAAAGAACTTTTAATTCAAAGAGTGAATGCCTTCAAAGAAGGTTGCGAAATCTTTGGAGAACAAGGAAAGTTGCTTAAATTATCTATGCAGAGAATGGCTTATTTGGCTAAAGATGAAAAAGATGCAGAAGAGAAAAATAAAATGGCATATGAATATTATAAAAGATTTGACAATATGTTCACAGGTCCAGGAAAAGTTAAAAATGGAGAAGTTGAACCCTTGTCTAGAAATCAAACTTATGAAGAAATGAAAAAAAATTTACTCATATGTCCAGCTAATGAGATGATAGATAAATTAAGCGTTTATGCCGAGGCAGGAGTTGATGAAATTATTGTTAGTTCTAGTTTTGGTCAAAATCAGAAAGATCTAATTGATTCAATGTATAGAATGAGTGAAGAAATAATACCTTATTTTAAAAAAACTAATGTCCAAGTCGCCTGATAATGGCAGCTGAAGCTTTAGATTGTAATTATTCGTTAATTGGATCTGGACCTGCAATATTTCTGACTCATGGTATAGGTGCTGCCGAGGATGCTTGGAGATATATTGTTCCAAAACTATCAAAAAATTTTACTGTTATAACATATGATTTAAGAGGCCATGGAAAATCACCTGTTACTAATAAAAATTTCAGTCTAGAAGATTTAGTTTTAGACTTAGAAAGAATAAGAGAAAATTTAAATATTGAGAAAGCACATTTTGCCGGTCATTCATTGGGAGGTATGATTGCACCCGCATATGCAAAAAAATATCCTGAAAAAGTTTTATCTGTAGGTATGCTTTCTACTGTAGCAGGTAGATCTGAAGAAGATTCAAAAAAAGTCTGGAGTGTAATTAATGAAATGGAAGAAAATGGTATAGACAAAACTTTGCAAAAATTAACAAATAGATGGTTTACTGACGAATTTATTAAAAGTTATCCAGATTTAGTTAAGAGAAGATTAGATCAAGTAATTGAAACTGATCCAGAAGTTTTTTTAAATGTATTTAAAATTTATGCAAAAACAGAAATGTTTCCTTGGCTTAAAGATATTTTGCAGCCATGTTTATTGATGACAGGAGAAAATGATGGTGGGTGTACGCCTAAGCATAATGAAAATATGGCTAAACAAATTAAAAATTCAAAACTAGTAATTTTACCAAAACTAAAACATTCTTTTTTAATAGAAGGTCCTGATCAAGTTACAGATAATTTAATTGAGTTTATAAATACTAAATAATTTAATTAATCTAATCTAGTTGCATTTCCATCAACACCAATGATTTGACCAGATATTCTTGCCGAATCCTCAGAAATTAAAAAACTACACATTTTTCCTATATCTTCTTCTGATATCCAACAATTCATTGAAGCCATTGATATAAATTCTTTTTCAATAACACTCTTAGAAACTTTCGTAAATTTTGATTTATCTCTAATAACTCTAACCATTCTGTCACCTTTTATAGTCCCTGGACAAATAGCGTTTACTCTTATTTTGTATTTACCTAATTCCATAGCTAAAGTTTTTGTCACTCCTACAACAGCCCATTTACTGGCTGCGTAAGGCGATCTTAGAGGAAAACCCATAATCCCCGCACCAGAAGATAAATTTATAATTGACCCACCTTTATTTTTTTTTAACATTGGTATGGCTATTTTGTTAAAATAAAAATGGCTGATAACATTTATTTTTAAAGTTTTTTCCCAGTCTTCTGAATTTAATTTTTCTAAAGTTCCAGTTGGCCCTGCAACTCCAACATTATTTATTAATGCATCAATTTTTTTTGTTTTTTTTTTAATTTGATTGAAAAAGTCAGAAACATCATCTTCATCTGATGCATCACATTCATAAGTAAATAGTTTTTTATTATTTAGAGGGTGTTTTTTTATTTTATTTAGAGACTTATCATCTATGTCGCAAAGATAAACAGTAGCACCTCTAGAAAGAAAAATTTTAGTAGCAGCCCAACCAATACCTGATGCACCTGCAGAAATAATAATTTTTTTATTTTTTAACGTATTATTCATCAAATTTTATTTACTCTACTACTAATACCTTCTTCTTCCTTCAAATTAAACTCCTTAGAATTTAAATCATATAATTCTTTTATTCTTAATCCATCTGTAGAAATAGTTGGTATATTTTGTTTTTTCATACCTTTATGTCTTGCATAAACAGAGATTTTTTTATTTACCTGATGAGGTTGAAAATCATTAATATCATCGATTACAAGATCATCGCCTTTTTTAATATAACCTGCTTCTATTGCATCATATAATAATTCAAGTCCTTTTTTCGTTCTAACAATTGTAGCATTAAAACCTTCGTCTTCTCCTTCTGGAGAACCTCCTCGCCAAGTATCTAAAGCTGCGATATCAGAACTTTCACCAATTGCATCTGGACAAATTTTACATCTGAAGTGAACTCTCCAGGTAGACTCTTCTCCCCAAAAAGAATTATATTCTTTATCAAACTCTCTTCCATCATTTGTTTTGATATACATTTTTCCAGGATTTCCAAAACCTCTATATCTAAAAATAGATAATTCATCTTCTTTAACTTTAAAACTGTCTATAAAGTCTTGAGATTTTGTAAATTCTGTAGAACCACCACAAACTAAAGTTAATAAATATTTACAAAACTTATTTACTCTATCATCTGATTTAGACAATTGTCTTATAGCGCTGATATCACAAGGCTTACCTACAAATGCAAAAGGCTGTTCTAAGCTCAGGGCTTCATGAAACCTATCCAAAGGAGAAGTGGGCCCATATCTTGAACAACTATTTGAATTTAATAGATCATCTTTATTGTAACTAAATTTAGAAACACTTCTCATAGGTTTTTTTGGATTTGTGGCGGTATGTAGTATAAAATTTACTTTCTTTGACTCTAACAAATAAAGAGATAAACCATTTAACAGTCCACCAGTTGAACTTTCAAATCTAATTCTTTTGTCTGTGGACCATGCATAAAATAATTGCAAATAATATCCCCATAACAAATCATATTTTGTATTTGTATCAACATGCTCTTTGGGAAGTCCTTCAACAACAACTCCAGGACAAACATTTAATATTTTATTAAATGTTTCAGAAGATATTTTTTTTACTTCTTTAGGTTCTAATCTTCCTTTTGGAGACATGGAAATTTCAATACAATTTTTTCCAGAAATACTTTGGCAGAGTCCGCACCCAATACAAAGCCCATTTCTTACTATGTCATCTAAATTATTTATTTGAGTCACTAATTATTTTCTTATCTTATTTTCGTATTTTTTCCTTAATTTTTGAAGATTTACTAAATATTCATCTCTAATATTTGATATCATTGAAACAGACTTTCCTTTAGCTTGTTGTTTTGTTCCAGCTATTATTCTAGATGACAACTTTTTAGTAAGTTTTGGTGCTTTAAGTTTAGTCCAAGGTAATTTCAGAGCAGGACCAAATTGTTCTAACATATGTTTCATTCCCGCTTTACCTCCAGCTAAATGAAAAGTTAAAAATGTTCCCATTAACGACCACCTCAAACCAGGCCCATCTTCTATTGATCTATCTAAATCTTTAGTAGATGCGTATCCTTCATTTACTATGTGTAATGCTTCTCTCCACAAAGCTTCTTGGAGTCTGTCTGCTAAATACCCAGGCAACTCTTTTTTTACCATGATTGGGTTCATTGATATTGATTTATAAAACTTATTAGCTTTATTTAAAAAATTTTTTTTTGTTTTTTTTCCAGGAACAATTTCAACACCAGGGCACATGTAGACTGGATTAAAAGGATGACCAATCATTGTTCGTGCTGGATTTTTACATTTAGAATATATTTTTGTAGGGAGCAATCCTGATGAGCTTGATGAAATAATTGCATTTGGTTTCGCATACTTTTCAATAACAGTCATCAATTTAGTCTTAACAGCATAATTTTCTGTAGCACATTCTTGAATAAAATCTGCTTTTTTTAAAGATTCTTCTATTGAGGTAACGTATTTAAAATTTTTTAAATTGATTTTTTTTTTATTAAATAATTTTTTAACATAAGGCCAAGTCCTTTTTATTTCTGATATTAATTTATTTTTTAATTTTAAATCTTTATCATAAGCCACAACTTTTTTATTGTGAGCCAAACATCTAATAATCCAGCCAGCACCAATTACTCCTGTTCCAATAATAGTTACGTTTTCAATATTTTTTTTCATAATATTAAATTTTTGCAAAAAAAAAGGGCTTTATAAACAAAGCCCTTTTTTATAAATTTAAAAATTAGAATTAATTAGGTATCCAGCTTCTCCATTTATCAGGATTAGCATCTTTCCATTCTTTAACTACTTCTTTTAAATCTCTATTTTTTTGTTTTACTTCAACTAACATTACAGCCTGATCAGCATTGTCGAATTTCATTTTTGTAAAAAATTCAGCTGCTTTTGCATGTTCAGCTTTAGCAAATGTTTCTGGATTTCCATAATTGAAGGTGTAATCTTTAGCCCAACCAGTTGCTGGCCATGCTGCTGTACCACAATCTTTCCAGTTATTTGCCTCAGTAAATGAGTCGCAAGTTTTATGTTTTGGTAAGTTTACACCGACCATATCATAAGCACCAAAGAACCAGTGTGGCTCCCATAGATATAATAGGAAAGGTTCTTTTCTTTCATAAGCTGCTACTGCTTCTGCAATTGCTGCAGCTTCTGTTCCTAACTCATCAGCTTGGAAATCAATTCCTAAAAGATCAAGTCTTTTTTGGTCATGACAGTTCCATCCAGCGACAGGACAAGCAATTAGTCTTCCTCTTTTTCCAGATTCAATCGTAGCAAATTTGTCTTTATGTTTATTTAAATCTTCCCATGATTTAATACCTAAATTTTCAGCTGCATATCTTGGAATATAGTAATCAGATAAACCGATTATACCAGATGTACCTAGAAGTTTCACAGTTCCATCACCTTCATAGTTAAACATAGTCTCACCATCATAAATTAGTGGACCTTTCATCATTACAGTGTCAGCTTCTGCGTAACTTGGCCAACTTTCACAAGCAAAGTCTATTTCACCTGCTGCGATAGCTTCCCATAAACCAGTACCTGATGGAAACACTACTCTTTTAACTTTGTATCCTAGTTCTTCTTCTAACATACTAACAGCTACTTGACATGTAATCTCTCCACCTGTCCAGTCAGCAACAGCAGCTGTTAATCTTTTAGCATTTGCTGTTCCAAAACTTCCAAGTATCAAAATAAAAGACAATATCAGTGCTGATATAGTTTTTGATATCTTCATATAATTTTCCCTCTTTAATTAATTAAAAAGAGTATTTTAATTCAAAAAAAACATTAATGTAAACATTATAAATTAATCAAATATTCCAATTTTTATTATGATAAGTGCGGTTATTTGTTTCACTTTAGAACTTTTATAAACTATTAGGCTTTACGGTTAGTAGGGCTTTGAAATAATTATTTTGGTATTGATGGTATTTTTCTATCTATACCTTTAACAATATTTTTTTCACGATCAAAAAAAGGAAGCTCTACGATATCTCCCTCATGAGAACTGCCATTAGGTAATTTAATTATTAATTTACGGCCCGGCCAATCATTTGGTTTATAAAATCTTACATAACCTATTCCAATTTGTAATGTTGGAGATGGAACTCCTGCCGTAATATGACCAACTAATTTATCGTCTTCAAAAACTTTACTTCCTGAAACTGGAGTTTCTGTTTTGCATGTTATTCCAAATATGCAAGGTCTTTTATCTTTGTTTAACAAAGCATCACGTCCAATAAAATCACCTTTGTCCATATTTACAGCAAACTTTAGACCAGCTTCAAACGGTGTAATTGTTGTGTCAATGTCAGTTAAATTACCAAATATTCCACCCTCTATTCTTCTAATAGTCATTGCACGTGCTGCAGAAAATTCCATACCATAAGTTTTACCACATTCCATAAGATGATCCCAAAGTGCCAAGTGATCTGTTGTGAAACCATCAGAATAAATTTCAAAACCAAGTTCATTTGTAAATCCAGTTCTAGATACGTAAAGAGTTTGTCCTCCTAAATTAAAAAAACCTGATCTAAAATATTTCATATTTTCATCAATTTTTCCTTGAGAAGCATCTTTCATAATATCTATTGAAGCTGGACCTTGGATTTGCAAAACTCTTGATTTAGGATCAGAAATTTTGACATTAAAGTTTGAACTATGAGCTGTAAGCCAATCTTCGAAAGGACCATCAGCTTGAACATACCAGAATTTATTTTCTTCAAACTTAAATAAAACTCCATCCATAAAAATCCCACCTTGTGGAGTACAAGCTAAAGAATAATAACCTCTACCTTCTTTTATTGTAGAGACTTTTCTTGTCATCACTTTCTCTAGAAAAGGTATTGTATCAGGTCCGGATATTTCAATCGGTTTTTCTGGCACGTCAAAGATAAGTGCTTTTTGTCTAAGCAACCAATATTTTTTTAGCGGATCTTCACCAATAGTCATTGGAAAATATCGACCAGCGTAAACACCTCGAACCATTTCGGGACTGTATGTTCTTTCGATATAAGGTGACTCTTCAAATCTACGTGAACTTATTTTAATTGTTTTTTTAATATCTGATAGCTCCTGAAGATTTCCCATTATAAATTCATTTTATTAATTTAATTTACATCCGATCTAATAATTATTGGAGGTTCATGTGCCGTTACTTTAGGAGGTTTATCCTTATATTTCTCTATCTCAATAAGACAAGAATGTGCAATAGGACCTTGTCCGAGTTTAGATGTTCCTTTATCACGTGTTAAAACATTTGGATTACCATGTTTGCACATACTGTTAGGTATTTCTGGATTTTCAGGATCATACCATGCTCCCGTACTAATTTGGACAACACCAGGCATAACTTTTTCATCGACTATAACTCCAGCAAGACATGCCCCTCTATCATTAAACAATTTAACAATATCACCATTCTTTAAACCACGGCTTTTTGCATCATTAGTATTTATTTCAACTGGTTCTCTATCTTTAATTTTAAATGATTTACTATAATTTCCATGATCCATTTGACTGTGTAATTTATTTTTAGGTTGATTGGAAATTAAATGAAGAGGAAACTTTTTATTTTTTTGACCTAACCATTCACAAGGTTCTATCCATACAGGATGACCTGGACAATCATCATATTCGAAGTCAGATACTGTTTGAGAAAAAATTTCTATTTTTCCACTTTGTGTATCTAGGGGATATTTTATTGGATCTTCCCTAAAATCTTTAAGCATAAGCGTTGGTTCTGAAGGGTCATCAATTTTGAACCATTTTTCTTCCCTAAATTTTTCATAACTTGGTATTTTTATATTAGCAGCAGCTGCACGTTCAAATGTTTGTTTATAAATCCATTTTTGCCATTCTTCTTGATTTCGTCCTTCAGTAAACTTTTCCTCTACACCCATCTGTTTTGCTATACCTGAGAATATTTCATAGTCGTTCTTTGCTTTACCGTGAGGTTCAACTAATTTAGACATTGATACAACATATGGATCTCTAGGGGTCATCATAATGTCACCTCGCTCAAGTGGGGTTGTGCATGGCAATACAATATCAGATCTTTTAGCAAGAGTATTCCAACACCATTCATTAGATATAATGGTATCGGGTTTTTCCCAAGCTTTGATTAAACGATTTAAATCTTGATGGTGATGAAAAGGATTTCCTCCCGCCCAATAGACTATTTTAGTGTCAGGGTACACATAAGTTTTTCCATCAAAATCAAATTTTTCTCCTGGGCTAAGTAATAAATCACTAATTCTTGCTACTGGAATAAAGTTTTCTATTTCGTTATCTGCTTGAGGAAAAGCGGCTCCAGGCAAAACCTTAAATTGACCTCCAATATAATTCGTAGCGCTATAGCCGAAACCAAATCCTCCGCCAGGCAAACCAATTTGACCAACCATTGAAGCTAACATTATTGCCATCCAAAAAGGTTGTTCACCATGATCTTGTCGTGTTAAAGACCAGCTCACTGATATCATAGTTCTTTTAGATGAAATTTTTTGAGCAAGTTCTCTTATTTTAGGCGATGGAATATTACAAATACTAGCTGCCCAATCTGCATTTTTTTCAATACCATCATTAGTTCCTAATAGGTATGGTAAAAATTTTTCAAAACCTTGAGTATAATTTTCTAAAAATTGTTTATCGCTCAAACCTTCTACATGAAGGGTATGAGCTAACCCCAGCATAAGAGCTGTATCAGTATTTGGTCTTGCGGTAATCCACTCGCCTTTAACTTCATCAATTAAATCTGATTTTAGTGGACTTATATTTATAAACTCTATTCCAGAATTAGCAGCTTCAACTAGATTTTCTCTTTGATAATGTTTTCCAGTTCCACCTTGGGAAATTTGACCATTTTTAATTGGAATTCCTCCAAAACAAACAAATAGTTCTGTGTTTTTATTGATTAAATCCCAGCTAGTACATGTATCAAGATATGCACGATAACTTCCTAGTATATGTGGAACCATTGCTTCTGCAGCAGCAAAGCTATAGGTAAATTTTGATCGAGTATAACCTCCTATACAATTTAAAAATCTATGAAGTTGACTCTGAGCATGATGAAATCGACCTGCACTTGCCCAACCATAAGATCCTCCAAATATAGAAGCATTACCATAAGTATTTTTTACACGAGTTAATTCATCAGCAACAAGTTGCTCTGCTTTTTTCCAACTGACTTCTATAAATGGATCAATACCTCTTAGATCATTTCGACTCCCAGGTCCTTGTTCTAACCAACTTTTTCTTACCATAGGGGCATCGATACGCGTAGGTCCGTCTTGAATATCTAGAATACCAGGACCAATAGGCGAAGGATCTTTATCATATTCCCAACCTATGAGTTCTTGAACTTTTCCATTTTTAACTTTAGCTCTATAAGTACCCCAATGGGTACTTGTTAAAGGGAGACCCTTTTCTTTGCTCATATTAATTTTTTATTAAACCTAAAGCTATTCTTTGTTTTTTTGTCCAAGCAAGGCTTATTCTATCGATTATTATTGCAAGTAGAACTATTCCAATACCAGCAGCCAACCCTCTACCTGTATCAGATCTAGCTAATCCATTAAAAACTTCTAATCCTAAGCCTTTACCTCCAATTAGAGGAGTAACAATTTGCATTGCAAATGCCATAATTACTGTTTGATTAAAACCAACAACTAAACTTGGTACTGCCAATGGAAATTTAACTTTATTTAATGTTTGTAATAAGGTTCCTCCAAAAGATCTAGAAACTTCAGAATATGTTCCTGAAACTTGCGTTAATCCTAAAGAAGTTAATCTAATAATTGGAGGTATTGAATAAATTACTGTAGCAAGCACCGCTGATACTGTTCCTCCACCAAAAAACATTAGAACAGGTATTAAGTAGCAGAAGTAGGGCAAAGTTTGCATTGCATCCAAAACTACATTTTGGACATTCCTAAATCTCTCATTATAAGATGCAATTATTCCAAGTGGAACACCAATAGCAAAACACAAAATTACTGAAACTAAAACTGAGGAAAGAGTGATCATTGCTTGGGGCCATATCCCGTTAGCACCTATAAATAATAATAATAGTAATGTAATAAAAGCAAATCTCAATCCAACAGTAAAATATCCAATAGCTACAAATATACCGGTAGTGTACCACCAAGGTATATGAGTAAGAAAAGTATCAAGTGGTCTTAAAAGATTAAGATAAATAAATGCTCTTAAACCTTTGGTAAATGCAATGAAGCCAGGGTTTACAGTTAAAG
>CACHFK010000011.1 GCA_902579085.1 uncultured Pelagibacteraceae bacterium
ATTGGTTCAGATAGATTAGCTAATGCAATATCAATTATTGATAAACAAAATAATTTTATTGTAGTTGATTTTGGTACTGCAACTAATTTTGATGTTATTATAAAAGATAATTATATTGGTGGTATTCTTGCACCTGGTATTGATTTATCTTTAAATACTCTATCTGATAAAGCTTCATTGATACCTAAAATAAAACTTGAAAAAGCAAAGAGTATTATTGGAAAAAATACTATCTCGGCAATTAGAGCTGGTTTTTACCATGGTTATGCCGGACTAATTGACAATATTATTAAAATGATTATTAAACAAACCGGTAAATCATTTAATATAATTCTAACAGGTGGATACTCACACATGTTTAAGAATTCAATTAAAATGAAAACTGTAATTAAAAAAAATTTGACTATAAATGGTGTTTTAAAAGCTGCTGTATATTCTAAATAAATGAAAGAAGAATTAATTTTTTGTCCATTAGGGGGTTCTGGAGAAATAGGCATGAATATGAATTTATTTGCCTATGGAAAACCTGATAATCAAAAATGGATTATTGTGGATATAGGCGTAACTTTTGCCGATGATAGCATTCCTGGTATTGATTTAATATATCCTGATCCTGGTTTTATAATTGATAAAAAAGAAGATCTTTTAGGAATTATTTTAACACATGCTCACGAAGATCACATTGGTGCAATCGCACATATTTGGCCAAAGTTAAAATGTAAAATATATGCTACCCCTTTTACGTCAGTATTAATAACTGAAAAATTTAAAGAAAAAAAAATTGATATATCAGGTTATTTAAAAATAGTTGAATTAAATAGTACACTAAACATAGAACCTTTTAAAATTGAATTTGTAACATTAACTCATTCAATTTTAGAACCCAATGGACTTAAAATAGAAACTCCTGTTGGAAGTATATTGCATACGGGGGATTGGAAATGTGATCCTGATCCATTAATTGGTCAAAATATTAATTCAAAAAGATTACAGGAAATTGGAAAAGAAGGGGTTATAACAATGATTTGTGACTCTACTAATGTGTTTAGTGCAGGGCGTGCAGGATCTGAATTAGATGTTAGAAGGAACATGCTTAAAGTTACAGAAAGGTTAAATAAAAGAATTATTATTACATCCTTTGCTTCAAATGTTGCAAGAATGGAAACTGCTTTTTATTGTGCAGAAAAAACAGGAAGACAAATTGCTTTAGTCGGAAGATCAATGCATAGAATTTATAAAGCAGCAAAACAATGTGGATATTTAAACAATGTTATAGAGCCTTTAGATGCGAGAGATGCGAAAAATATTTCAAGAGATAAAATCTTATATCTTTGTACTGGCAGCCAAGGTGAACCAATGGGAGCTATGATGAGAATATCAAATTATTCTCATCCAGATATATATATTGAAAAAGGTGATGCAGTAATTTTTTCATCAAAAATAATTCCTGGAAATGAAAAAAAGCTTTACAAATTACATAATCAACTTGTTAAGGAAGGTATAGAAGTTATTTCTGAAGAGAGTGAGTATATTCATGTATCAGGACACCCTAACAGAGAAGATCTTAGAGACATGTATAACTGGATAAAACCCAAGTCTGTGATACCTGTGCATGGAGAACATAGACATATGCTAGAACACATTAATTTTGCAAAGGAGATGCAAGTTCCATATCCTATTAAAGTTGAAAATGGTGATATTGTAAGATTATATCCAGGAAAAAAACCAGAAGTTTACGATAAAGCCCCTAGTGGAAAAATTTATGTCGATGGATCAATAAGCGTCGAGGAAGATTCGCAATCTATTAAAGAAAGAAAAAATGTTTCTGCAAATGGATTTATAGAGGCAACTATTTTAATAACACCTAAAGGCAATATTCATAATAGACCTCTTATAACTTTTAGAGGTTTGCCAATTTATGAAAAAGAAGAATTTCAAAATGGTCTTGAAGACGAAATAGACAAAACTATCAAAACTTTTTCTCTAAATAATAAAAAACAGGAAAACAACTTAGTAGACGCTCTAAAAAGCACTTGTAGAAAATTTACAAAACTAAAAACAGGTAAAAGGCCATTGGCTAATATTAATCTTGTTAGAATATAGCAGATTAATTAAAAAATGCATAAATGTTAAAGAAAATTACTTATTCTACTTTAATTACATTAATTATTTTTATATTCATATATTTATTAAACAAAGAATATTTAAAATGAAGGATTTACTAATTTAATGTATTTTTCAAAATCTTTTATACCTATTTTAAAGAACAATCCAACTGAAGCTAAAATTAAATCTCATCAACTAATGCTAAGAGTTGGAATGATAAAACAATCATCAGCAGGTATTTATTCTTGGCTACCATTAGGTTTTAAAGTTATGAAAAAGATAGAGCAAATAGTTAGAGAAGAGCAAGATAGAGTGGGTGTACAAGAAATATTAATGCCAACAATCCAATCATCAGAGATTTGGAAAGAAAGTGGTAGATATGACGACTATGGAGAGGAGATGCTAAGAATTAAAGATCGTCAGAACAGAGAAATGCTTTATGGACCTACAAACGAAGAATTAATAACTGAAATATTTAGATCAAGTATAAAATCTTATAAATCTTTGCCTCAACTTTTATATCATATTCAGTGGAAGTTTAGAGATGAGCTTAGACCTCGTTTTGGGATCATGAGATGCAGAGAATTTTATATGAAAGATGCATATTCATTTGATTTAACAGATGAAGATGCATTATTTTCTTATAATAAATTTTTTTTATCTTATTTAAGAACTTTCAAAAGATTAAATTTATCAGCGATACCAATGGCTGCTGACACCGGACCAATTGGTGGAAATCTTTCACATGAATTTATAATATTAGCAGAAACTGGGGAAAGTAAGATTTATACTGACAAAAGAATATTTGATGTTGATTACAGTTCAACACTTATTCAGAATTCATCATTGGAAAAACTTAGAAATGATTATGAAAAATTTTATTCAGTAACTGATGAAAAGTTTAATAAAGAAGAATTTGAAAATAAAGTACTAGCAGAACATAGAGTTAATACAAAAGGTATTGAAGTTGGTCATATTTTTTATTTTGGAGATAAATACTCAAGACCAATGAATGCTTCTGTTGATTTTGACGGTAAAAAAGAATTTGTAAAAATGGGATCTTATGGAATAGGCGTTTCAAGGTTAGTTGGTGCCATAATTGAAGCAAAATATAACGATAAAGATGAAATTATGAAATGGCCAATATCTGTGTCACCTTATGATTGCGCAATAATACCAATGATAAATAAAAATGATTCATCAAATTTAGAAAAATCAAATAAAATTTTTGAATATTTAAAATCAAAAAATATAGATGCTATAATTGATGATACAGATGAAAATATCTCAGCAAAAATTAAAAAATTTAATCTAATTGGTATTCCTTACCAACTGATTATTGGAAAGAAAACTGAGGGAGATTTTTTTGAGTTTAAAGAGGTTGGTAGCGAAACTCAAAAATTAAAAATTGAAGAAATAGCATCGCAAATTAGTAAAGCTAAATCAAATTGATCTCGCAATTAGAAAAAGAAGTAACGTTAAGATTTTTAAAAACCAGAAAAAATGATGGTTTTTTAAATATTATATCTATTTTTTCATTTATAGGAATATCACTAGGGGTAGCTGTTTTAATTATAGTTATGTCTGTAATGAATGGATTTAGAGCAGAGCTAATTAATAAGATAGTTGGTTTTAATGCTCATGCGGTTGTGAAGCCTTATAGCAAGCCTTTGAAATTAAGAGATGAGACTGATTATGCAATAAATATACTTTCAAATGATGGAGAAGCTGTAATCTTAAATAAAAATAATACAAAAGGCGTTCTTTTGAAAGGATATTTAGAAAATGATTTCAAGAATCTTAAAATTACTAATAATCAAGATTTTTTTGGATCTAAAAATTTAATTAATAATTCTATTTCAATAGGTAAAGAAATGAGTTTTAACTTAAATGTAGATATTGGAGATACAATTTCAATTATGTCGCCTTCTGGCGTACAAACATTAGTAGGATCTTTACCGAAACAAGAATCTTTCAAAATTATCTCAATTTTTGATAGTGGTTTATCAGATTATAATGAAAATATTGCATATATAAATTTAGAAACTTTAGAAAACTTTTTTGATACAAATAAAAATGAAAGATTTTTAGAATTTTATTTTCAAAAACCCAAAAATATAGAAGTTCACAAAACTAATTTAATAGAAATTTTTCCTGAAGAACTAGTATATACTTGGGCCGATATGAATAAATCATTGTTTTCTGCTTTAAAAGTTGAAAGAAATGTAATGTTTATAATTCTTTCATTAATTATTATTGTTGCAGCATTTAATATAATTTCTGGTCTTACAATTCTAGTAAAAAATAAAACAAGAGATATTGGTATTTTGAAATCTATAGGTGTAACAAATAAATCAATTAAGAAAATTTTCTTTTTAGTTGGATTTATTATTGGAACGGGCGCAACTTTTTTTGGAGTAGTTGTAGGGACATTATTTTCATACTATGTTGAAAATATAAGAAAATTTGTTTCAAACACATTTGATGTAACTTTGTTTCCTGAAGAAATATATTTTCTTAATTCAATGCCAGCCGAAATAGATCCTGGTTCTATAGTTTTAATCGCTATTTGTTCTATAATTACAACCATAATAGTATCGATTTATCCAGCTTCTAAAGCGTCATCTTTAGATACAGTTAAAACTTTAAAATATGAATAATTTTATAAAGATTAAAAATATAAGTAAAAGATATGAGAAAAATAAAACTTTAAAAGTCTTAAACGATATTTCCTTTAATTTTGAATCTGGAAAAATATATTCTATTGTAGGTCCTTCTGGCTCGGGAAAATCAACTTTATTAAACTTACTTTCTTTAATTGATACTCCATCATCTGGAACTATTGAAATTAATAAAAATAAAATTAACTTTGAAAATAAAATAGAAAATGATGAAATTAGAGCAAAAAATATAGGTATTATTTATCAAGATAAAAATTTATTGTCAGATTTCACTGCTATTGAAAATGTTTATCTACCAAATTTACTTTTATCCAATGACCAAAAATCATCAATCAACATAGCAAAAAAAATTATCAAAAATGTTGGGCTTTCTATGAGATTAAATCATTTTCCCTCAGAATTATCAGGCGGTGAAAACCAACGTATAGCAATAGCTAGAGCACTAATAAATAACCCTGATATTATACTAGCAGATGAACCTACTGGTAGTCTTGATTTTGAAAATGCCAAACAAATTTTTCAACTTTTACTTAATCTTAAAAACAATAATAGAATTATTATATTTGCAACCCACAATAGATATTTTGCTAATATGGCAGATTGTAAAATCAAAATGATTGGTGGTAAAATGAAAATCACCAATGAAAGATTCAATTAATAAAAAATTTAATCATATTAAAGTTCACACTCAATATTCAATTTGCGAAGGTGCAATTAAAATTGATCAACTAAAAGATTTTTGTAAGAATAATAAAATACAGTCTTTAGGTATTTCCGACTCTCATATATTATCAGGTGCTTTAGAATTTTCCGAAAGCTTATCATCTGTTGGGACACAACCAATTATTGGAACTCAAATATTGTTTAAATATAAAGATTTTATAGGATTTATACCTCTTATAGCAAAAAATATTGATGGATATAAAAACATTATTGAACTTTCATCAAAATCTTACCTTGAAAATTCTGGTACTACAGATCCGCATTGTAATTTTGATGATTTGCTAAATAAATCTTCAGGAATAATCGTATTAAGTGGATCAATAAGATGTCTTTTGGGAAATCTTTTTAATAAAGGTTTGTTTAATGAAATTGAAGATATTATATCTAAATTATCAAAATCTTTTTTAGGTGATTTTTATATTGAATTACAAAGACACAATGATTTGAATGAAAAAGAATTTGAAAATTTTAATTTAAATATTTCTAAAAAATTTAGTTTACCAATAATTGCAACTAATGAGGTTTATTATTTAGATCAAAACATGTTTGAGGCACATGATGCACTAATGTGTATAGGTGAAAAGACGTATATTAATGAATCAAATAGAATAAAATTATCTGACCAACACTATCTCAAATCTTCTGAAGAAATGATTGAAATATTTAAAGATTTACCAGAAGCTTTAGAGAATAATTTTAGTCTACCTTACAGATGTTCGTTTAAACCTTCACCCTCAAAGCCAATTCTTCCTAGTATTTCACTCAACGATGTTGATACCAATGATTTACTAATAAAAGAATCTTTGGAAGGTCTAAATCATAAATTTAAACAAAATTTTAACTTAGATTATGAAGTTTTAGATTCAAATAGTGATTACAAAAATTATAAGCAAAGATTAGATCATGAAATAAAAATAATTGTCGAAATGAATTATGCTGGTTATTTTCTAATTGTATCTGATTATATTAAATGGGCTAAAAATAACAATATACCTGTGGGCCCGGGCAGAGGTTCTGGGGCAGGATCTTTGGTTGCATGGTGTCTTTCAATTACAGATATAGATCCCATTAAATTTAATTTAATTTTTGAAAGATTTTTAAATCCTGATAGAATTTCAATGCCTGATTTTGATATAGATTTTTGTGAGGAAAAAAGAGATTTAGTTTTTGAATATTTAACAAAAAAATATAAGGATAGCGTAGCACACATCATTACATTTGGTAAATTAAAAGCAAGAATGGTCATTAGAGATGTTGGTAGAGTTTTGGGACTCCCTTATGGATTTATTGATAGTATATGTAAAATGATACCATTTGATCCTTCGAGACCAATGAAGCTGCAAGAATGCATCAATGTAGAGCCAAGATTACAAAAACTTATAGAAGAAGATAAAAGAGTTGATCGATTAATAAATTTATCTCTTAAATTAGAAGGATTGAATAGAAATGTTGCCACTCATGCAGCTGGTGTAGTAATTGCAGATAAAAAATTAACTGAAACTGTACCTTTATACAAAGACAGTTCAGCAAATTTATTACTACCATCTACACAATTCGATATGTATTCAGCAGAAAATGCAGGTTTAGTAAAATTTGATTTTCTTGGATTAAAAACATTAACGGTAATTGATAAAACACAGAAATTAATAAGCGATAAACATCCTGAATTTAAAATGGAAAATATAAGTTTTGAAGATCAAAAAGTTTATGACTTGCTGTCTAGTGGAAAAACTGTTGGCTTATTTCAACTTGAAAGTTCTGGAATGAAGGATGCACTAATTAATATGAAACCAAATAGATTAGAAGATATAATAGCTTTAGTTGCACTATATAGACCGGGACCAATGAGCAATATACCTATATATAATGATTGCAAGCATGGAAAAAGAGAACCAGACTATCTTCATCCAAAGTTAGAAGAAATTTTAAAACCAACATATGGAGTAATTATTTATCAAGAACAAGTAATGCAAATTGCTCAGATTTTGTCAGGATTTACAGCAGGAGAGGCTGATATCCTTAGAAGAGCAATGGGTAAAAAAAAAAGAGCAGAACTTGAAAAGCAAAAACAAAGATTTATAGAAGGAGCATATAAAAATGGAATAAGCAAAGATATTGCAGCTGGAATATTTTTAAAAATTGAGCCTTTTGCTGAATATGGTTTTAACAAAAGTCATGCTGCAGCATACGCAGTTATTGCTTATCAAACAGCATTTTTAAAAACTTATTATCCACATGAATTTTTTGCTGCATCAATGTCAATGGAATTATCAAATCAAAATAAACTCAGTGAATTTTATGAAGAATTAAAAAGATTAAATATAAATGTAATACGACCTGACATTAATACCTGCTTTGCAGATTTTGCATCTGATGGTAAAGACTTCTTGTATGCACTAGGAGCGATTAAAAATGTAGGATATGAAGCTATCTCAAATGTTGTCGAAGAGAGAAAAATGAATGGTAAATACAAAAATATCTCAGATTTTATAAACAGAACAAATCCAAAAAATATTAATAAACTTCAATTAGAAGGATTAGTTAGAGCTGGAGCTTTTGACAAAATTAATACAAATAGACAATCACTGTTCAATTCTATTCCAAATATTATTTTAAAATCTAAAAATAATTTTGAGAATAAAATGGACAATCAAATCAATTTGTTTGATGATGAATTTAAATCAAATGATGATTTTTTGGAACAAGTTGATGATTGGAAAACAGAAAACAAACTATCTAAAGAATTTGAAACCTTAGGTTTTTTTATCTCAGATCATCCACTAAACCAATATAAATTAATATTCAGTCAGTATAATATTATAAATTATGAGCAATTCGAAAACGATAAAAATACATTAAGTTCAAATATTGCTTGTACGGTTCTTAAAGTTCAAGAAAAGAAAACACAGAAAGGAAATTCATATGCAATAGTAAAATTTTCTGATTTAAGTAGTGTTTTCGAATTATTCATTTTTTCTGATATTTTTGAAATAAATAGAGATAAGCTATTTGAAGGTAATTCATTAATGATAACTATTATGAAAAATTATATAGATGAGGCAAAGACTCAAAAAAAAATAAATGTAAAGAAAGTAGTTATATTAAAAGAGATAGTGAATAGCAATTTTACTGAACTAAAATTTAAAGTTAATAGCATTGATGAACTTTCAAAGTTAAAAAATTTAAGCAAGGAAAATGGAAAAACAAAAATTTCTTTTCAAATGTCAGATAAAGAGAATAATTACACTTTTGTTTTGAAGGATAAGAGAAATATAGATAATAATATATTAAATGAGCTAAAATTAAGAGAAAATATACTCATAGACTAAAAAAATACTTGTTTTTCTTAATTAAAATTTGTATTTAGCGTGTAAATTAATACGCACACAATTTGTGGTTTTATACCTCCGGTCCTTAAGTGGAAATAATTGTGGTGGCATAACCGGGAAAAAATATGAAGATACCAAATATAACAATCGAACAATTACTAGAAGCAGGTGTACATCTTGGTCATAAGACATTGAGATGGAATCCCAAAATGAAAAAATATATTTTTGGAAAAAGAGACTCAATTCACATAATAGATTTAACCCAAACCTTAGAATTAACAAATGTAGCTTTAGAAAAAGTTTACTCAACAATTGTAAATGGAGGCAAAATATTATTTATTTCCACAAAAAAACAAGCTTCCGAAGCAATTGCTGAATTAGCAAAAAATACAGATCAATACTTTGTTAATTATAGATGGTTGGGAGGAATGCTGACAAATTGGGGAACAATATCAAATTCAATAAAAAAATTAAAAAAAATTAATGTAGATTTATCATCAGAAAATAGAGGCTTTACAAAAAAAGAATTATTAAAAATGAGTACTCAAAGAGATAAGTTGCAAAGATCATTAGGAGGTATTGCGGAAATGAAAAAAATTCCTGATCTTGTTTTTATTATTGATACAAATTACGAGTCACTTGCAATTAAAGAATCAATAAAATTAGGAATACCAATTGTAGCAATACTGGATAGCAATTCCAATCCGGAAGGTATTGATTTTCCAATACCTGGTAATGACGATGCTAGAAGATCTATAGACTTGTATTGCAATCTTTTATTAGAAACAATTAACAATGCAAAAAAAGATCTTCCTAATGATGCAGAAATAAAAAGCAATAATGATGAAGTAAACAATATTAATGTTTCTGAAAAAATATCATCAGAAAATCCTAAGAGTAATTAAATTAAACCCAAAAAAAATTAAAAATGAGTGATATAGAAAAAATTAAACATTTAAGACAGTCTACTGGGGCAGGTTTTAAAGATTGCAATTCTGCTTTAAAAGAATCTGGAGGTGATTTAGATAAAGCTGCAGAAATATTAAGAGTAAAAGGAATAGCAAAAGCATCAAAAAAAATGTCAAGAGACGCTAAAGAGGGAGTCATTATATTATCAGGAGATGAAAATAAATCATCTTTGTTAGAAGTTAATTGTGAAACTGATTTTGTTGCAAAAAATAACGATTTTATTAATTTTGTTAAAGAAGTAGGTGAAATTAATAATCTTTGTTCATCAGATCTTGAAAAATTAAATAATTCAAAAATGCAAAATGAAAAAACTGTTAATGAAAATCTTGTAGCTTTAATTGCAAAAATAGGAGAAAAGATAACTTTTGGAAGAGCAAAAACTTTAGAGAATACTAATACTAAAAATTTTACCTATCAACATTCAACCATTAAAGATAACGTATCAAAATTAGGAGTTATTGTTTCATTAGAAAATAGTGAAGAAACAGATAAAATAAATTCTTTTGGAAAACAATTGTCAATGCACATAGCCGCTTCACATCCAATTGCAATAATTTCTGATAGTATAAAAAAAGAAATCATAGAAAAAGAACAAGAACTAATCACAGAAGAGCTAAAGAATTCAGGCAAACCCGAAGAAATTGCAAATAAAATATCTTTGGGTAAAATAAACAAATTTAAAGAAGAAAATAGTTTAATGTCACAGGATTGGGTGATGGAGCCTAAAAAAAAAGTAAAAGATATTATAGCTGAGCTAGGTTCGAAATCTCTAATTATAAAAGAATTTGTGAGATTCAAAATTGGAGAGTAATGTTCAAAGATAGTCTTTATAAAGATAAAATGACAAAAACAATTGAAGTTTTTGTTAAAGAGTTATCATCACTAAGAACTGGAAGGGCTAATGCTAGTATGCTTGATCTAGTAAAAGTAGATGTTTATGGTCAACAAATGCCTATTAACCAGCTTGCAAGCATAACAACTCCTGAACCAAGAACTATTAACATCCAAGTTTGGGATTCAAATAATGTCACATTAATAGATGCTTCGATAAAAAAATCTGAGCTTGGATTAAACCCTCAAATAGATGGCCAATTAATAAGGCTTCCAGTTCCAGATTTAAGTGAAGAGAGAAGAAATGAAATGAAGAAAATTATAAAATCAATGGGAGAAAAATGTAAAATTTCTATTAGAAATATAAGAAGAGAAGCAAATGATGAGTTAAAAAAACTTTTAAAAGACAAAAATATTTCTGAAGATGATGTAAAAAAAAATGAAAAGATTATTCAAGATCTTACAGACAATAATATTAATCAAATAGATGAGAAAGTTATTTCAAAAGAAAAAGAAATAATGACAATATGAATGTACCCAAGCATGTAGCTATTATAATGGATGGCAATGGCAGATGGGCTAAAAAAAAAAATAAATCCAGAAATTATGGTCATAAACAAGGGATAAAAGTAATAGAAAGGATTATAGATTCATCTATAAAAAACAAAATAGATTACTTAACATTATATACTTTTTCCACAGAGAATTGGAAAAGACCTAAAGCAGAAATAAAATTTCTATTAAATCTCTTAGAAAATTATTTAGATAATAAATTAAAAGATTTAAAAAAAAAAAAAATTAAATTAAAGATTTTTGGTGAATTAAGTAAATTTTCAAAAAAATTAATTAAAAAAATCAAGTTATCTGAAAAATTTAATTCTTCAAAAAATGTTATCCAAGTTAATCTTGCTTTAAATTATGGATCTAGACAAGAAATTGTCAAATCAGTAAAGAAGTTAAACAAAAAGTCTATTTCAATTAATCAAAAAAACATTTCTAAAAATTTATACACTACCAATATTCCAGATCCTGATATTTTAATAAGAACAGGTAACACACATAGATTAAGCAACTTTTTATTATGGCAATTGATGTATACTGAAATTTTTTTTGAAAAGAAAATGTGGCCTGAATTTAATGAAAATGATTTTTTAAAAATAATAAGAAAATATAAAAATATTAAAAGAACTTATGGTGGTTTAAAATGAATGAGTTTAAATCTAGAATTTTTACATCATTTACTCTAATATTAATTTTATATTTTTCATTTTTAAACTATTTAATTCTCTCATTACTACTTTTTTTGATCGTATTTATTGCTATAAATGAATTTAATAATATTTTTTCTAAAATTTTTAAAAAAAGGAAATTACTACATTTATTAGTTATTTTTTTAACCACATTATATGTTTTTTATTTTTTATTAAGTATATTGATACATATTAATTTTAGCAATTATGACAATAAAGAATTTTTATTATTTCTTTTAAGTATATCTATTTCTACTGACATTGGTGGTTATTGTTTTGGTAAAATATTTAAAGGAAAAAAAATTTCAAAAATTAGTCCAAATAAAACTTATTCTGGTCTAGTGGGTTCATTTATAACATCATTGGTTGTTACTTCGATTTTTTTTAAGAATTTAGATTTAGTATTTAATTATTTAATTATAACAATCTTAATTTCATTAATTTCTCAGATGGGAGATCTTTTTATATCATACTTAAAAAGATTAGCTAATATTAAAGATACTGGTAAACTTTTACCTGGTCATGGTGGATTGTTAGATAGAATAGATGGCATATTATTTTCTATACCTATAGGATTAGTAATAATAAATTTATAGATGTCTGAAGAAATAATAATTCTAGGTTCAACAGGATCAATTGGTAAATCTATTCTAAAAATTATTAGTAGAGATAAAAAAAGATTCAAAATTAAATTACTTACAACAAATAATAATGTTTCCTCAATATATTCACAGGCAAATCGATTTGACGTTAAAATGGTAGTAATTAAAAATAAAAATAATTTTACAAAATATAAAAAAAAATTTGAAAAAAAAAATATAAGAGTTTTTTTTAAAATTTCAGATGCTCTAAAAAAGATTAGAAAAAAAGTGTATTATACAATAAACGGTATTTCTGGAATTGAAGGATTAGAGCCTACTATTAAAGTAATACCTCATACTAAAAATATTGCTATTGCAAATAAAGAGTCAATAATCTGTGGATGGAATTTTATACACAGATCTTTAATTAAATATAATACTAATTTTATACCTATTGATTCTGAGCATTTTTCTATTTGGTCATTACTTAAAGGTGAAAATTTAGGAAATGTAAAAAGAATTTTCTTAACTGCATCAGGAGGTCCTTTTTTAAATAAAAAAAAATCAGAAATCAAAAATATTAAATCAAAGTTTGCAATTAAGCACCCTAACTGGAATATGGGCAAAAAAATATCAATTGATTCAGCAACTATGATGAATAAAGTGTTTGAGTTAATTGAAGCTGCTAAAATATTTAAGTTAAGTATTGATAAATTTAAAATTATAATTCACCCAAAATCTTATATACACGCAATTGTTGATTTTAAAAAAGGTATTTCTAAAATGTTAATCCATGAAACTAATATGGAAATTCCTATATTTAATTCTCTTCACCAAGGTAGCAGCGAGATTGAATATGAACAAAAAAATTTTGATTTAAAAAATTTAAATGGTTTAAATTTTATAGATGCAAACGATAAAAAATTCCCTTATTTAAAATTATTAAATTATATTAAAATCAAAAATACTTATTTTGAAATAATATTAGTATCAATAAATGATGCTTTGGTTGAAAAATATTTAAATGATCAAATTGGCTTTATTTTTATGCAAAAAAAATTACTAAGATTAATTAAAGATCCATATTTTACTAAGTATTATAATCGATCACCAAACAATATAAATGATATTAAATTTATGGTAGAAAAAGTCATTACATATTTAAATAAAAATTAAAATTTAATGATAATTAGTTATAAAATAATTAAAAAAATAATATTTTTTGTATTATTAATAGTAACAGTCGGTATAAAATCATCTTATTCAGAAATAATAAAAAGTATAGAAATTTCAGGAAATGATCGTTTGGCAAAAGAAACAATCTTATTGTTTTCAGAGTTAAAAATTAATGATAATATTAATTCAGAAGATCTTAATAATGCTTTTAAAAAGATATTCGAAACGTCTTATTTTAAAGATGTTAACATTAGTTTTAATGACGGAATTCTTAAAATAAAAGTTAAAGAAAATCCTTTAATACAGTCTGTAATAATAAATGGAATTAAAAATAAATCTATTCTAAATGAATTAACCAAAATAACAAAAAAAATTGAAAAATATCCCTACTTAGAAAATACAATTAATGATCAAAAAATTACCTTAATAAATCTTATTAGAAATACTGGTTTTTACTTTGCCGAAGTTGAAACTGTTGTTGAGGATAACAATAATAATTCTGTGAACATAATATATAATTTTAATTTAGGAGATAGGGCTAAAATAAAAGAGATTAAATTTATAGGTAATAAAATTTTTAAAAATAACAAGTTGAGAAATTTAATTGTTTCGGAAGAGTCAAGGCCTTGGAAATTTTTAACTCAAAATAAATATTTAAATCAAAATAGGGTAAAATTAGATGTAAATTTATTAAAAAATTATTTCAAAAACAAAGGATATTATAATGTATTAATTAAATCATCTTCAGCAAAAGTTATAGATGAGAATAATTTTATATTAACATTCAATATTGATGCTGGTAAAAAATATTTTTTTAATAATATAAATCTCGATGTTTCAAATGATTATGAAAAAGAAAATTTTTCAAATTTTATTGAAATTTTTAAAAAATTAAAAGGTAAGCCATACTCATTAAATTCAATCAAAAAAATTATAAATGAAATTGATAAAACCGCTCTCCAAAAAGAATTTATATTTATAAATGCAAAATATGAGGAAAAAATTACTGATGAAAATAAAATTAATATAGTAATTTTTTTTGAAGAAAGTCAAAAATATTATGTTGATCGTATAAATATTTTTGGAAATTTTATTACAGAGGAAAAAGTTATCAGAAATTTACTTATTGTAGATGAAGGTGATCCATACAATAAAATTTTATTTAATAAATCAATTAATGAAGTTAAATCAAAAGGTATATTTAAATCAGTAACCTCTGAAGTTAAAAACTCTGACTTAAAAAATAATAGTAAGACTATAAATATTACTATTGAAGAAAAAGCTACTGGAGAAATATTTGCTGGTGCCGGGACTGGAACAGATGGATCTACAATTTCTGGTGGTATTAAAGAAAAGAATTATTTAGGAAAAGGAATTGAGCTTGATACAAATTTAGCTTTGTCTGATGACCAAATTAAAGGAAGAATATCAATAGTAAATCCTAACTTTAAAAATACAGACAGAACAATCAATACTACAATTGAAAGTACTTCATCTGATTTTATGACAACTAGTGGTTATAAAACTACAAGAACTGGACTGAAGTTAGGTACAGGTTTTGAACAATATGAGGATTTATTTTTTAACGTTGATATTTCCAATTATTATGAAAAATTAGAGACCTCTTCTTCCGCTAGTGCAATTAAAAAAAAACAGGAAGGTGATTATTTTGAAAATTTACTAACTTATTCAATAACATTAAATAAACTTGATCAAAATTTTCAGCCAACAGATGGTCATATAACAAAATTTTCTCAAACTCTTCCAATTTATTCGGACGATTTATCTGTTGAAAATTCTTTCACAGCGGCAAAATATCATTCAGTAAATGATAGTTTAATCTTTTCTGGCAAATTATTTTTTAAAGCAGTTAATTCAATAGATGATGATGTTAGAGTATCAAAAAGAGTCTATATACCCAGTTCTAGATTAAGAGGATTTGAATCAGGATCTATAGGGCCGAAGGACGGTACACAATATATTGGTGGTAATTATGGAACAGCAGTAACTTTTAATACAACATTGCCAAAACTATTTAATGCAAATGAAAATTTAGATTTTAATTTGTTTTTAGATGCAGCAAATTTGTGGCATGTTGACTATGATAGTTCATTAAACTCAAATAAAATTAGATCTTCTACAGGTATTTCAGTAAATTGGTTTACACCAGTGGGACCTTTATCCTTTTCATATGCCATTCCACTTAGCGAAGCGGAAACAGATAAAACTGAATCTTTTCGTTTCCAAATAGGAACTTCTTTTTAAAATGAAAATTATTTTTTCTTTAATATTTTTTCTTTTTAATTTTTCAAATACCTTTGCTGAAAATAAAATTGCATATATTGATTTAAATCATATCCTAAATAACTCAATTGTTGGTCAGACAATAACCAAACATATTAAAGAGATTAGAGAAAAAAATAACAAAGAGTTTTTGATTATAGAAAAACAATTAACTGCTAGAGAAGAAGATATTATTAAAAAAAAAAATATACTTGATGAAAATGAATTCAATAAATTAGTTGATTTATTAAAAAAAGATGTCAATGAATATAATCTTAAAAAAAAAAAGATTAATATTGAAATTGATAACAAAAAAATAAAATATACAAAAGTTGTTTTGAATACTTTAAATCCAATAATTTCAAAATATGTAGAAGAAAATTCAATAACAATTGTGTTTCCAAAAAAAAATATAATTATAGCTAAAAAAAACTTAGATATTACAAGCTCAATTATGAGTATACTCAATAATCAGTTGAAAAATATAGATTTTTGATATGAATTATTTAAATATTTTCTTCAAAAAAAAAAAAAATATTATTTTTCAAGATATTATTAAAATATTAAATGTTAAAAACAAAAAAAATTATAAAAATATATCAATTAAAAATATACAAAATTTAGATCAAGCACGTAAAAATGATATCACTTTTTTTCATACACCTAAGTATAAAGATTTATTGGAAAAAACTAATTCTAATATTATAATTACTAACTCAAAATTATCTGATTTAATTCCAAAATCAAAAATTAAGTTTGTAGTCGAAAATGTATTGATAAGTGTTGCTAAAGTAACAGAGTACATTTATCCAGATTCACTTAATGATGAATTCGAAAATAATCCTATCAATCTTAAAATAAATAAAAAATATAAAAATGTTAAATTTGGTTCAAATGTTATAATAGGTGAAAACGTAAAAATAGGTAAGAACTGTACAATTGGACATAATTCAATAATAGAAAGTAATGTTATCATTGGAAATAACTGCAAGATTGGCTGCAACGTAATAATCAAAAAAACTATAATAGGCAAAGAAGTGTCTATACTTGATGGAGCAATCATTGGGAAAAAGGGTTTTGGTTTCTTTCCAAAAAAAAACAGAAATATTCGTTATCCACATATTGGTATGGTTATAATAGGAGATAATGTTGAAATAGGATCTAACAATACTATTGATCGAGGCTCACTATCAAATACAATAATTGGCAACAATTGCTTTTTAGACAATCAGGTTCATGTAGCTCACAATGTTAAAATAGGAAATAACTGCATAATTACTGGTCAAGTTGGATTTGCAGGAAGTTCAAAAATTGGTAATAATGTTATGATTGGTGGCCAAGCTGGTATATCAGGTCATTTAAAAATTGGAAATAATGTTAAAATTGCTGGAGGTAGTGGAGTGATTAAAAATATACCTGATAATGCAAAAGTTATGGGATACCCTGCTAAAGATATTAAAAAATTTATTATGGAAAATAAATAATTATGAGTGACAAGTTAAATAAAGATCAAATTAAAGAATTACTTCCTCATAGAGAACCCATGCTATTAATCGATGAGCTTATCAATATAAAAAAGTTACATTCTGCTACCGCTATTGTAAATGTAAAAAAAGACAGTTTTTTTGTTCAAGGACATTTTCCTGGTGAACCTGTCATGCCAGGAGTTTTAATTGTAGAGGCTTTTGGTCAAGCAGCAGCAGCATTAACTGCTGAAGGTATTGATAAATCGACTTATGAAAATAAATTAGTTTTTTTAATGACTATAGAAAAAGCAAGGTTTCGAAATCCAGTTGTCCCTAATTGTAAACTAGAGCTTAATATTGAAGCAATTAGATCACACGGAAGAGTATGGAAATATAAGGGTGCTGCTTTTGTTGAAGGTAAAAAAATGGCTGATGCTCAGTGGGCTGCAACAATTGTTGATAGGAAATAATTAGCAATATTTATTGATAACTATAATTTAAAAATTTTGCTAATTATTGTTAGTGATACATAAAACAGCAATTATATCAGAAACATCGAAAATAGGAACTAATGTAGAAATAGGTCCTTATTCAATTATTGGTCCAAACGTAAAAATTGAAAATAATACAAAAATACATTCACATGTAAATATTGTTGGATATACATCAATAGGTTCTGGTAATGAAATTTTTCCTTTCGCTTCTATAGGCACACCTCCTCAAGATTTAAAATATAAAGGTGAAAAAAACTCAATAATTATTGGCAATAACAATAAATTTAGAGAATATGTTAATATCAATCCTGGTACCGAACAAGGAGGAAGAACAACTACAATTGGAGATAATAATTTATTTATGGTTTATTGCCATGTAGCTCATGACTGCAAAATATTAAACAACATTGTTTTAGCAAACAATGTTCAAGTAGGTGGCCATGTTTCAATTGAAAATAATGCGATTGTTGGAGGAAGTTGTGCAATACATCAATTTTCAAGAATTGGAGAGTCATCAATGGTTGGTGGAATGACTGGTGTATTAAGCGATGTTATTCCATTTGGTCTATCATTAGGAAATAGAAATAATCTTGTAGGTCTAAATTTAATTGGCTTAAGAAGAGCCAAGATATCAAACGAAAATATAAAAGTTATGCAAAATGCATATCAAGAAATATTTAAATCTGAAAACTTTAGATCAAATATTGATAAATTAAATCCAGAAATTAAGAATAATGAATTTGTTAATAAAATAATTAATTTCATTAATTCTGATAAAAAGAGACCAATATCGTTACCAGAAAATATTAAATGATAGGATTATTTCTAGGTGAGAAAAAATTACCAACTGAAATATTAAAAAAACTAAAAAAAAATAAAACTAAATATTTTATTATTGATTTAACAAAAAGTAATAAATTTAGGAGTGATAAAAACTGTTATCATATCAATATTGGAAAATTTGGAGAAATTTTAAATTTAATAAAATCCAAAAACAGTAAAAAAGTAATTTTTGCGGGAAATATATCTAAGCCAAAAATTTCATCTCTTAAATTAGATTTACAAGGTTTTTATTACATACCAAGAATCATAAAAGCATCTAAATTAGGGGATGCAGCCATATTAAAAGAATTAATAAAAATTTTATATGAACATAAAATTAAAGTTATAAAATTAAATTTCTTTAATCCTGAATTAACTTTGTTAAAAAAAAATTATACAAAGATTAAGCCAAATAAATCTGAATTTTTAGATATAAAAAAAGGTATTAAGTATTTGAATAAATTAAATGCTTATAACCATACACAAGGTATAATTTTAAGAAATGGAAATATAGTTGCTAAAGAAACATCAAGAGGAACTAAAAAAATGCTACAAATATTGAGAAAAACTAAAACTTCTAGCGGTATGCTAATTAAATTCCCAAAGAAAAAACAAGATCTTAGAGTAGATTTGCCAACAATTGGATTAGATACTATGAAAGATTGTAAAAAAGCTAACATTAAAGGCATAGTATTAAAAGCAAAAGAAAATATTGTTCTAGATAAAGCAAAATGCATAAATTTTGCCAATAAAAACAAAATGTTTATATCTGTAAAATGAAAAAAATATTTATTTTAACAGGTGAACCTTCGGGAGATAAATTGGCCTCAACTGTTATTGCCAAATTGATGAAATATAATAAAGACATTGAATATTTAGGTGTTGGAGGATCACATTTGAATTCATTAGGTATTAAAACAATTTATGATATTAAAGAAATAACTTATATAGCCTTCACAAGCGTTTTATTAAATATTTTCAAAATAAAAAAAAAGATCAATGAAACTGTTGATAAAATTATAGAATTTAAACCAGACATTTTATTCAGTGTTGATAGTCCTGATTTTACATTAAGAGTAGCTAAAAAAATAAAAAAAATTAATCCTAAAATAAAAACCATTCATTTTATAGCTCCTAAGGTATGGGCTTGGAGAGAGGGTAGAGTAAAACAAATGAAAAAATATTTAGATCATATTTTATTACTTTTTAAATTTGAAAAGATATACTTTGATAAGGAAAAACTAAACAACACCTTTGTTGGTCATCCTTTGTTAGATGATGATATCAAAAATAATATAAAGCTAGAAAATTTTATAAATGATAGTAAAAAACAAATATCATTATTTGCTGGTAGTAGAGAAAGTGAAATAAAAATTCATGCACCTATACTTTTTAAATTTATAGAAAAAATGAACAAAAAAGAAGCAGATTTTAAATTTATTTTTCATTCTACTGACAAGTATAAAAAATTTTTATTAAATCTTATAAAAAAAAAAAATATTTTTAATACTGAGGTTATATCTGATGACAAAATAAAAAATGAAGTATTGAAAAAATCAATTTTTGCAGTGGTAAAATCTGGAACAGTTTCTCTTGAGGTTTGTAAACTAAATGTACCTTCTATTATTATATATAAAATGAATTTTATAAATTATTTCATCGCTAAACTTTTTTTGAAAATTAAATACGCGAATATGATAAATATTATAAATGATAAGGAAATTATTCCCGAACTAATTCAAAAAGATTGTAATCCTGATGAAATATTTAATTCTGTTTATTATTTATTAAAAAAACCTGAATTAACTAAAAAGCAACTTTTAAATGTTAAGTCAACCATAAATAACTTAAAATCTTCTACCTCTTCTTCTGAAGAGGCTTCAAAAATATTATTAAGTTATCTTTTTTAATCTTTTTTCTATATCTAATTTTCCTAAAGATATCATTATATCATATATACCTGGTCCAAATTTGGAACCTGTCAGTGCTATTCTTAATGGTTGACCAACTCCTTTAAAGTTAGTTTCATATTTTTTTATTAAATTATTAATTATCGTTTCTAGTGTTTCTTTCTTTATTTCTTTTTCTTTTGAAACTTCATTTCTAAAGTCTGCAATTATTTTTTTTGCTTTTTCATCTATAAGTTTTACGTCGTTCTCATCAAAACTAACTTCATCAAATATGATATATTTTGAATTATTGTAAATATCTTCCAAGCTTTTTGCTTTATTTTTAAGAAATGATAGAGACTTTTTGATCTTATCTTCTTTATTTGCCCCAATTACTTGTTTGTAGTTTTTGCAATATTCGTTGAATCTATCGAATAGATCTTTTTCACTAATATTTTTTATATAGTATTCGTTCATAGATAATATACGACTTTTATCTAATTTTGATGGAGATTTTCCTATTCCTTCTAAATTAAAATGTTCGATACTTTCCTCTAAAGTAAAAATTTCTTTATCTTTAAAAGACCAACCTAATCTCAACAAATAATTTCTTAGTGCTTCAGGCATTATCCCAATTTTAGAATAGTCATCAAGAGTTGAAGCTTTATCTCTTTTAGATAGTTTCTTACCTTCTGTTGTGTGTATCAATGGTATGTGTGCAAAATTTGGAAGTTCCCATTGCATAGCATTATATATTTGCATTTGTTTAAAAGTATTAATTTTATGATCATCTCCTCTAATTATATGAGTTACCTTCATTTGTTGATCATCTACAGCTACTGAAAGATTATAAGTTGGAGATCCGTCATTTCTCAAAATAATAAAATCTTCTATAGTATTATTTTCGATTTGAACATCTCCTTGCACCAAATCTTTTAATATTGTCGATCCTTCAATTTTACTTTTAAATCTTATTACTGGTTCGATGTTTTTTGGAGCGTCAACTTCTTTTTTATCTCTCCACTTTCTGTCATAAATATATGGAATTTTTTTTTGTTTAGCTCTTTTTTTTTGTTCTTCAATTTCTTCACTTGAACAATAACATTTATATGCATGTCCATTTTTTAATAGTTCTTTAGCAACTTGAATGTGGTTATCAATTTTACTAGACTGTATGTATTCATTACCATCATAATTAATACCTATCCATTTTAATGATTTAATTATTTGATCTTTGTATTCATCTTTAGATCTTTCTTTGTCAGTATCTTCTATTCTTAAAAGAAATATTCCACCTTTTTTTTTAGAAAATAACCAATTAAATAATGCAGTTCTTACACCGCCTATATGTAATGGACCTGTCGGTGATGGAGCAAATCGTGTTGCTATTTTTGACATCTAAAATGTTTAGACTATTTTATTGAAAGTTTCTATATAAAGATACTAGAATTCCTTGCACTTTAACTCTATCTGGGCCAAATATTTTTGTTTCGTAATTTCTATTAGCACTTTCTAATGCTACTGTTTTGCCTTTTCTTCTAATTCTTTTTAACATTGCTTCATGATCATCAATTAATGCTACTACGATTTTTCCATTATCAGCTGTGTCTGTCTTTTTTACAATTACAGTATCACCGTCGTTAATACCTGCTTCAATCATAGAGTCTCCTTGAACTTTTAAACCAAAATATTCTCCATTTTTCTCTATATTGTTTGGCAAGGGTATTCTATTCACTTCATTTTGAATTGCTTCAACAGGAGTTCCTGCCGCTATATTACCAAGAACTGGGACTTCGCTACCATCATTATTATTTGAATTATCAGTATCTAAACCACCTTTAATTACACTTGGAGAAAAGCTGTTATATATGTCATTCGCCGAAGCAGTCTCAGGTAATTTGACCACTTCTAAAGCTCTAGCTTTATGAGCTAGTCTTTTAATAAATCCTCTTTCTTCTAAAGCGCTAATTAGTCTATGAATTCCTGATTTAGACTTAAGATTTAATGATTCTTTCATTTCTTCATACGAAGGCGATATTCCTGAAGATCTCAATTTTTTGTTGATGAATAAAAGCAGGTTTTTTTGTTTTTTAGTTAACATAGAACAAATTAAGTACATGCATGTTCTATAAAAGTTCTTTAATTTAAACAACAGTAAAAAAACCAATAAAATCAATATATATTTGATTATAAAACAGAGAAAATATTATTTTTGTCTAGATTTTTTAAAATTGATTCACCGATTAAAAAAGTTTTTATTTTCGTTTTGTTCTTAATTTGCAGTAATTCATTTTTATTTTTAATGCCACTTTCTGAAATTAAAGGTTGAGGGTGCTTAGCTAAAATATTGTAAATATCATAAGTTGTATTTATGTCTGTTTTTAATGTTTTTAAATTTCTGTTATTTATACCAATTAATGCCTCAGTATATTTTAAAGCATTTTTTGCTTCTTGTATTGTATGTACTTCTACTATTGCGGTCATTTTTAATTTATTTGCTTCCTCATAAAGTTGATTAGCTTCTTCCTCTGAGATCCCTGCAAGTATTATTAATATTGCATCTGCACCATAACTTTTCGCAAGGTGAACTTGAAACTTATCAAAGAAAAAATCCTTACATAAAATTGGTAAATCTATTTTTTGTTTAATTTTACTTATATGAATTAAGTTGCCTAAAAAAAAATCTTCTTCAGTTAAAACAGATAAACAGGTTACATTATTAGATTTATATATAGTAGCTATATCTACAGGATTATAATCTTTGATAATAATACCTGCAGATGGGCTAGCTTTTTTAATCTCTGCGATAATTGAGATTTTATCATTATTATGATTTTTCAATATTTTATCTTTAAATTGAAAATAACTCTTATTTTCGTTTATTTTCTCAGACAAATAATCAATACTTATTTCTTTTTTAAGTTTATTTATTTTTATTTTTTTATTATCTATTATTTTCTTAAGAATATTCTCAGACATTTTGTAATAATTTTAAATGATTGTATACATTACCAGACAAAATAAATTTCCTTGCTTCTGCATAAGAATCTTTAAAGTTCGAATGTTTATTCATAACAATTAAACCAGCTGCTGTATTTAAACATACAGCTTTTGAAAAATCATTATCTTCTCCTTTAAATATATCAATAATTTTATTTGCATTAAAATTAGCATCATCGCCTAATAAATTTTCAAAATTATCTGCTTTTATATTCAATTCATTTGGATCAATTACCAAATCTGATATCCTTCCATTTTTTAATTGAACAACATTTGTTTTTGCATATGGTGAAATTTCATCTAGTCCATCTTCACTATTAACAATCCATGCAAACTTAATATCTAAATTTTTTAGAGCATGAGCAAAAATTTTAAGTAATTTTTTGTCAAAAACACCAACAACTTGATTTTCTACAAGGGCAGGACTACTTAGAGGACCTATCATATTAAATATTGTTCTTTTTCCTATTTTTTTTCTTGTTGGGCCAACATGCTTCATTGCGTTGTGATAATTCGGCGCAAACATAAAACCGAAATTGTTTTTATTTATTTGCTCTTCTATTTCGGTTGGTTCTAAATTAATTTTAATATTTAATGCTTCCAAAACATCTCCAGAGCCACATTTAGATGATACAGCCTTATTTCCATGTTTAGCCACTTTAACACCCATACTTGCTAACAATAATGCTGAAGCTGTAGATATATTTAAAGTATTCTTGCCATCTCCTCCAGTTCCACAAGTATCTACACAATTTTTGATATTAACTCTTTTAGATTTATCTCTTAAAATATGCACTCCTCCAGCTATTTCATCAGAAACCTCACCTTTTGAAGATAGAAGGGTTAGAAATTCATATATTTCTTGTTCAGAAGCTTTACCTTCCATTAATATTTCGAAAGCATTTTTACTCTCATCAAAACTTAAATCTTCTCTATTTTCTAATTTTTTAATAAAATTTTTCATTTTTCCATTATAAAATTTTTCAAAATGTTTAAACCATATTTCGTTTTAATGCTTTCAGGATGAAATTGTACTCCATGAATATTATAATTATTATGTTTAATGCCCATTATAATACCATCATTAGTTTCCGCGGTAATTGTTAATTTTTTGGATAAAGTTTTCTTATCTATTATAAGACTATGATATCTAGTTGCTTCAAAAATTTTAGGAAGATTTTTTAAAATTCCAATTTTTTTTGAAATTATTTTACTTGTTTTGCCATGAACTAAACTTTTTGCTTGGATTATTTTTGATCCAAAAACCTGACCAATAATTTGATGGCCAAGACATACACCAAGTATTGGAATTTTATTAAAAAGATTTTTAACAATTTTAAGACAATTGCCAGCTTGATTTGGATTACCAGGTCCAGGAGATATAACTATTTTATCATATCTTTTTTTAATAATTTCATCTGAATTAATTTTATCATTTCTGACTACATCTACATGAGAATAAGTAGACAAATAGTGGTATAAATTGAAAGTAAAACTATCATAATTATCTATTAAAATTATTTTCATACTACTACTCCAATGCTTTCATTAAGGCTTTAGCTTTGTTTACTGTTTCTTTAAATTCATTAATAGGTTTACTATCGGCAACAATGCCAGCACCAGATTGAACATAAAATTTATTATTTTTTGAAATAGCAGTTCTTAAAGCAATACATGTATCAAAATCACCATTTGCTGAAAAATAACCAATTCCACCCGCATAAACTTTTCTTCTAGTACTTTCTAATTCGTCAATTATTTCCATTGCGCGAATTTTTGGAGCTCCAGAAACTGTTCCGGCTGGAAAACCAGATAAAAGTGTATCAAACTTAGAAAATTTATTATTAAAAGAACCTTCGACATTTGATACTATGTGCATAACGTGAGAATATCTTTCTATTTTAAAACTTTCAGTAACTTTAACAGAATTAATTTTTGATACCTTGCCAGTATCATTTCTACCAAGATCCAAAAGCATTAAGTGTTCGGATAATTCTTTTTTATCTTTCAATAAATCTTTTTCAAAAAATTTATCTTGTTTAGTATTTTTTCCTCTTGGTCTTGTTCCTGCTATTGGCCTAATTGTTATTTTGTTATTTCTTAATCTTACTAATATCTCAGGACTAGCACCAATTATTTGGAAGTCGCTAAAATTAAAGAAATACATAAAAGGTGATGGATTTGTTTTTCTGAGTTTTTTATAAATTTCTATTGGTTTTTTGGTTAATTTACTTTCAAATCTTTGACTTAAAACAACCTGAAAAATATCACCAATTTTAATATATTTTTTTGCTTTAATTACATTATTTATAAATCTTTTTTTTGTAATATTTGATTTTATTTTAGATAATTTATTATTATTTTTAAAAGTACTTAAACCATTATAATTTGCTAAAAAAACCATTTCTTCAATTTCATTATTAATCTGAGATAGCTTTTTGTTAAAATTTTTTATTTTTTCGTCACTAAATATATTTACAATAAAATATAACTTCTTATCAACGTTATCATGTATTATTATATTTTTAGGTCTTAAAATTCTAGCATCTGGAATATTTAAATCATTTTTTGTACTGTTCGGAATTTTTTCAATATATCTTATAATATCGTAAGAAAAATAACCTGATAAAATTGAACTTATCGGCGGTAAACCCTTGGGTATTTTAAAATTAAAATTTTCTATAATCTTTTCTATATTTTCTTTAGGTCTACCTAATAAATTTTTTGTTCTATTTTTATAAAATAATTTACAATTATTATTATTAAATTCCCATATTTTGTCAGGATTTTTTCCAAATATTGTATATCTGCCTTTTATAAATCCTTTTTCAACAGACTCAAAAACAAAACTATCTTTTTCAGTTAAAAAATTATTTATTAAATTTACAATTTCTTTTTCTCCATTTGTTTTAATTGAATAATATAAGATTTGATTTTTTTTTTTTAAATATTCAGACTTGAATTTACTTAAGCTTATATTAAGCATTTATTTAAAATTATTTTTTATTCTTTCCAAAGTATTTTGAAAAACTTTAACTTTATATTTTTGATTTAGAGATAAATCATAAGAACTATAAATCTCATTTATAATTTTATTATTAGATTTGACCAAATATTCTTTTTTTTTTAAATCTTCTTTAGATAAATTTTTTGTAAAAATATTTTTAATTTTTGCTAAATATATATTGCTATTAATATCTGTTACTAAAAGAAAACTATTTATTGGAAGTGAATAAAGTAAACTAACAGATTCTTTATCAAATTGTTTCAAATCATCTACTGAATTAATAGTTAAGTTTATAATATTTTTTTGATTTTTTGATATCCTTAAGAATTCATTTTCATTTAGTTTTTTATCTTGAATTTTTTGAAATAAGTCTTTGTTATATTCATATTTCTTTTTAAGTATTAAATTTTCTTTAACACGTTTTACAAAATTTAAATCCGACTTGCTGGGTAGTACCTTATTTGTTTTAGTTATCTCATACAAAAGATAATAGTCATTTTTATCAATT
>CACHFK010000012.1 GCA_902579085.1 uncultured Pelagibacteraceae bacterium
TGGATTTTTATGTCTTGCTATATGATTTACTTGATCGAAAGTAAACTGTCTAACCAAATAAACTAACATCATCTCTAATCTAAATGGTCCATAAATTTCTTCTCTATTTTTTATTCTAAATCTATCTGCTAATCCAAATTTACCTGATCCATAAACTGCGGTCGTTCTATATAAATATCCAACTTTTGATAAAAGTTCAGTATTCGGTTGATTTCCTTTTGATAAACTTTCAACAACGTGATTAAATATTCTAAGTGATTTGTTGGCTCTAGAAAGTGTCAATTCTTTATATGATAATCTGCCAACTTCTTGTTTTGGAACATTACGAGCTAATCTATCTAAATCTCCTTTAGTAGGAACTCCATCATGCAATGTAAACGCAGCATCCCATTTTGTTGCTATAACTCTATCAGATCTTTCCTCATCACTTATTTCATTTGCAAAACAGACAAGAGAGTATGTTCTATTTTTTTTAGAAAAAGAATAGACTGCTCTCCCATGTCCTTTTTCATTTAGTTCAAACAAATCTTTTTTATATTCCCAATCTTTAAACTCATTTAGGAAAGATCTCAAAAAAGATAGCTTTGATTGATGAAATGAACCAAGCTTAGATAATTTCATTAAATATTTAGGGTCTCTAAGTTCAATATTCACTAATTTATTCCTTTATAAAAGTTAAACCAATTGTTTCCTAGAATATCATTTACTTCTTCCATATTAAATCCAATTTTTTTTAAACCTATCTCTAAGGAATTAAAACCTCTTGCATCAATAAACCACTCAGGTTGTTTTGGAAAACCTGGCTTATCTTTACTTCCTTCTCCGTAATTTTTTGCTTTTGTCCAAGTTCCATTTCTCATCCATTCTACAACACTGTCTGGTTGATTAAGACATAAGTCAGATCCAATTCCAATATTCTTTACTCCAATTAAGTCAGCTGTTTTTGCAACCATTTCGCAAAAATTTTCTAATTTACAATTTGAGCTATCTTTTAAATGATGAGCATATAATGATAGGCCGAGCATACCACCACTTTCAGACAAGTTTTTTAAAAGTGTATCTGATTTGTTTCTTTTAGCCTCGTACCAAAAAGATGGGTTTGCATGTGTAATGGCTATTGGTTTTTCACTCAACTCTATTGCGTCTAATGTACTTTTTTCTGCTGAATGAGACATGTCAATAACAATGCCTACTCTGTTCATTTCCTTAATGACTTCTTTCCCAAAGTTAGTGACGCCACTATCAACTTTCTCGTAGCACCCTGTTGCTAGTAGTGATTGATTGTTATAGGTAAGTTGCATAAATCGACAGCCAAGTTCATGAACTTTTTCTACAAGCCTTATATCATCTTCTATTGGTGAACAATTTTGAAAACCAAAAAAAATAGCTGTTTTTTTTTCTAACTTTGCTTTTTCAATATCTTTAATATCTTTTCCCAAAAAGATTAAATCAGAATTATTTTTAAATAATTCATTCCATTCTGTAACTCTTGTTAAAAATTCATCATAATCCTCATGGTACACAACGGTAACATGAACTGCATCTAATCTAGCTTCTCGATTTATTTCAAAAATTTCTCTAGACCATTTACAATACTGAAGATTATCTATTCGGTAATTCATAAATTAATTAAAGTATAATTATTATAATATTTGTCGATAACTTAATATGTCTCTAAGTTATATGTTTATTTATATAAAATTAAGATTTTTCGTGAATTATATTGAAATTTAGTGGCATTTTTAATAAATATTAAAATGGTAATTCTTCAAAAATATCTAAATGAAAAACACTACAAGTATAAGAAAAGTTTCAATTATCATGGGCAGCCAATCAGACTATTCAACAATGAAATATTGTGAGAAAGTACTGAAAATTCTAAAAATCAAATTTGAAAAAAAAATCATTTCGGCGCATAGAACTCCTAAAAGAATGTTTGAATATGCAAAAAATGCTGAAAAAAATAATATCTCAGTGATTATAGCTGGTGCTGGTGGATCAGCACATTTACCGGGAATGGTTGCTGCTATTACTAGAATTCCAGTAATTGGAGTTCCAATTGAAAGCAAAAAGTTAAAAGGACTGGATAGTTTATTGTCGATAGCGCAAATGCCAAAAGGAATACCTGTTGGAACTGTCGCTATTGGAAAAAATGGCGCTATTAATGCAGGATTATTTGCAGCATCTATTCTTTCTAACTTTGACAAAAAAATTAAAACAAATTTAGAAAATTGGAGAGCAAAACAAACAAAATCTGTAAAAAGAAAACCAAAATAAATGTCTATGCCTAAACTTGGGATAATTGGCGGAGGTCAATTAGGAAGCTTATTATCAGAAGCTGCAAAATCATTAAGTATCGAGACCATAATACTAACTGACGATATAAATGCGCCAGCAAAAAATTTCACAGAAAATTTTATTAGTGGAAATTATGAGGATGAAAACTTAATAAATGAATTTATCAATAAAGTTGATTTAGTTACTTTTGAATTTGAAAATATTCCATATAAAATTTTAAAAAATATTAATAACTTTAAACCTGTGTTGCCAAATCCTGAGATAAATAAGTTAATTCAAAATAGATATACAGAAAAAGATTTTTTAAATAAGATTGGCATTAGAACTACTCAATATAATTTGATAAAAAATAAAGATGAAATTAAATTAAATGAAAATTTAATCCCTGGATTGTTAAAAACTTGTACTCTTGGTTACGATGGAAAAGGACAATTTAAAATTAATTCAATAAAAGATATTGATGAAAATATTGATTTTAGCAATGAATATATTTTAGAAAAAATAATTAACTTAAAACAAGAGTTATCGATTGTTATTACAAGATTTAGTCATCAAAAATATGAAGTATACGAACCAATAGAAAATGTTCATGAAGATCAAATTTTAAAACATTCAAAAATTCCAGCAAATATTTCTGACTCTTTAAAAGATAAATCTATAGATTGGGCAAAAAAAATAGTTGAGGATTTAGATTATATTGGAACTTTATGTGTAGAATATTTTGTAGATAAAAATAATAACTTGTATGTTAATGAAATTGCACCGAGAGTTCATAATTCAGGTCACTTAACCATTAACACTCACAATATTAGTCAGTTTGAAAACCATGTTAGGGCGGTGTGTGGGCTCGAAAAAATAGAAACAAAAAAAATATATAATGGCAAAATGCTTAATCTTATAGGAAATGATATATCACATTATAGAGGTAAAACTTTTGCTGATAATGAATTTTTTTATGATTATCTAAAAACTGAAATTCGTGACAAAAGAAAAATGGGACACTTAACAACTATTGAGAAGTAGTTATATCTGCTGAATTAATGAGATACTATTATTGGTTGGCTTATTCACTTCTTTTGATACTTCATAAAAGCTAAGTTTTGTTTTTTTACATTCATTTAAAAAGTTAGATCCAGATAGTTCTAAGTTTAAATATCTATTAACATCAGCTTCATTCAAAATTACCGGTTGTCTATGATGAATAATGTTAATATTTTCACTTGCATTTTCAGTTATTAAACAAAATTCATTATTCTCATATATTCCGGCCATATACATGTTTTTTTTATCTTCTCTTAAAAAATAATATGGAGTTTTAATTTTTTTTTCTCTTTTCCATTCATAAAAACCATCAGCTATGGCCACACACCTATGAAGTTTAATTAATTTTTTAAAAGATATTTTTTCATCAATAGTTTCTAATCTTGCATTAATAAGTGGTTTAAAATCCTTCTTTTTTGACCAGCTGGGCACTATTCCCCACTTCAGATTTTCTAAAGTATTTCCATTTTTATATTTCTTTATAACTGGAAGTTTTTGGTAAGGATGAGCATTATAATTCTCATTATCCTCAACCTGGATTGCAGATTTAACAATCTTATTTGTTTTTGATACAGGATTGGTAACTACATATCTTCCACACATAATTTAATTAGTTGTTGGCTAAATTTTATTTTAGATTATATGTTTTTAATAATTATGAAATCAATAGAAAATAACTTTGACGAACCTCAGGTAAACGAACTTTTGACAAAACATTTTATTGAATTAAGATCAGTTTCGCCTGAAGGTAGTACTCATGTTTTAGATATTCCTGGTTTAAAAGATCCAACTATAAGATTTTGGAGTTTGTGGGATGGTGAAAAATTGGTTGGTTGTGGTGCTTTGAAAATGTTGGAGAAAGATCATGGTGAATTTAAGTCTATAAGAGTTGCAGATAAATTTAGAAAAAATGGAATGGGTGAAAAAATAATATCACATCTAATTGACCAAGCTAAACAAATCGGTGTCAAAAAACTTAGTACTGAAACAGGTGCAGGGGAATTTTTTGCCCCAGCTAGAAAATTATTTAAAAAGTTTGGATTTCAAAAATGTGAACCTTTTGCTCATTATAAAGAAGATCCAAATTCTTGTTATTATAATTTAAATATTTAGATAAAATAGTGAAGAAAGACAAAACAAGACCTTTTGTACTTTATGTTGCAGAAGTAATTTATCTAAAGGTATCTGAAATTAAAAAAAAGAATCCAGGAGTCACAAATATAGAAGCTATAGAAAGATTTATAGGCACAGATACATTTAAAGAAATTAGCAGTGGTAAATTTCATGATAAATGGTTTGAAGAATTAAAAAAAAATAATTTTATCGATAAAACCTCTGGAAAAAAAATACCCTCGGAAACTATTAGACTTTTAGTAATTCAAAAAGATACTATGATACGTCAGTTAATAAATTACCCAAGTTTATATTATGCAAAAAGTTTTTATCCTCTTGAACTTTCACAAAGAGCCTTTAATCATTTGTGGAGAATTTGTGAAAGTTATGAACTTTGGTGTAATGAAGTTGGTAATAAAAATAAAATATTACTTAATTTATTCGATTAATAAGCCTTAAATCCAAATTCTAATGATGCATCGGTTATTGAATGATATAAAGACTCTCCAAAACTTCTAAGAGTAAATAACCTTATTTTATTTGGATTATCATTAAGCATATCCACTGTAAAAGCTATGCCATTGTACGTTGAGTTAACTGAGTTATTTTTCTCTAAAATATTAAAATTAAAAGGACATCCCTTTTTTAAAACTTCTTTAACATTTTGCCCTTCTAATTCGATTATAGCTCTTGAATGAGATAAATCAGTTACAGCAAAGTCTGTTTCTCTAAAAGCTTCAGAAATATTTTTAAATAAATCTTTTTTTTTTGATACTAAAAGCCAATTTTTTGGGCCATTCCATAATATTCTTGTATCAGAATTGCTAACTACACTTAATGGTTCATTTTTTAAATTTAAACCATCAATATCAATATTTTTAAATTGAGTAGTAGAATTTTTATACTGAACTATTTGCACTATTAGTAAATTTTTAATTTCAGAAACTTTTAGTAAACTTTCTTCATTTTTATTTTCATGATTTCCAAAAAGACCTGATTTATGAATATGATTTAAAGCTGATACTGAGGTCACGATCTAACCCTTTCTCCTTTAGGATCAACATAATGTGATGATACTATTTCAACAGGGATTGTTTTGTTTTTTAAGGGAGACATTGCAAAAAGTTTTTGACCAATCATATTTTTTCCATCTTTAATAATTGCAAGTGAAAATGGATTATCATATTCAACACTCCAACAAGATGCAGACACATGTCCTAATTTAGGATTAGGAAGTTTTGCTTTTGCATCTTTAACAATATATGACCCTTCTGGAATGCTTGTTTTTTTATCTAATGGAACAACACCAACTATTTTTTGTCTATCTACTTCTACATAAGCTGACTTTCTTAAAGATCTCTTTCCAATAAAATCTTTTTTCTTGCTAACCAATCCTTCTAGTGAGTTATCATAAGGGATTGTACGTCCATCTAATTCAGATCCCGCAACGTGACCCATTTCTATTCTTAATGTTGATAATGCTTCTGTTCCATATGGTTGAATATTAAACTCTTTTCCTATCTCCAGTATTTTTTCCCACATATAGTTACCATTATCAGACTCAACATTTACCTCGTATGCAAGTTCACCAGAAAATGAAATTCTAAAAATTTTTGCATGAACGCCAAATAAATTTCCTTCCATATATCCCATAAAAGGTAAACCTTCATTTGAAACATCTAAATCTGGAAATAATTTTTGTAATACTTCTCTAGATTTTGGTCCTGCTATTGCTGCACCTGCCCACTGTTCAGTACTTGAAACTACATTTACATTTAATTCTGGCCATACTAATTGCAAATAATATTCTAAATGAGATAAAACGTTTGCAGCTTGAGCAGTGGTAGTTGTCATATGATAATGGCTTTCTGATATTCTTGTTGTTGTTCCATCATCCATTACAATCCCATCTTCTCTTAACATTACACCGTATCTAGCTTTACCAATTGGTAACTTAAGCCAAGCATTTGTATAAACTCTATTTAAAAATTCAGCTGCATCAGGTCCTTTAATGTCAATTTTACCTAAAGTTGTCACATCACAAACTCCAACATTTTGCCTAACATTTTTAGCTTCTCTCTTTGAAGCTTCAAATAAGTTTTCATTTCCTTGTTTATAATATCTTGGACGCAACCAAACACCTGCATCAACGAATACTGCATTGTTTTTCTCATGCCAATAATGCATTGGTGATTTTCTTGTTGGTTTAGAATGTTTGCCAACTTCTCTTCCAACAATAGCTCCGATTGAAACTGGCGTATAGGGTGGTCTAAAAGTTGTATGGCCGACTTGAGGAACCACTTTATTTTCAACATCTGAAACTAATTGCAGTCCATTAAGATTGCTTGTCTTGCCTTGGTCTGTAGCCATTCCTAATGTGGTATATCTTTTAACATGCTCAATTGATCTATAGCCCTCTCTCAAAGCTAGCTGTATATCAGATACCGCAACATCATTTTGAAAATCTAAGAATCTTTTATAATTTTTACCTTCTGGTAACGGTACACACCAAAACTTATCATGGCTAGAGGATTTTTTTTCTACAATAGTAGGAACTGAAACTTTATTTTCTTTATTAGTTATTTGCTTAGATAATTCACTTCCTTTTTCAAAAGATGTTTTTAGTGTTTCCTCTAATGTGAAAACTCCGTTGGCTGCTCCTAGAGTTGTTTCTTTTTGTTTAGATTGGCTTGGAATAAAAGCATCTATTTCTTCATTAAATTTAGTTTTATTACCTGATTGTGAAGCTAAATGAATTGATGGCGTCCAAAATCCTGAAACACAAATGCAATCACATTTTATATTTTCAATATTGCTTAAATTCTTTTTATCATCTGATATTCTAGCAATATCTGCAGAATTAACTTTTTTATAGCCTTTAGCTGCAACTACAACGTAAGAAAATTTTATATTTATATTTAATTCTTTAGCTTCTTTTATAATTTCTGAGCTTGCTTTTTTTCTTGTATCTAAAATTATTGGATCGATCCCATTTTTTTTAAATTCTATTGCAGTTTCGTATCCACTATCATTATTAGTAAATATAATTGGTTTTTTCCCAACTAAAACTCCATAAATTTTTAAATATTCTTTAGCTGCTGAAGAAAGCATAACTCCTGGAGCATCGTTATTTCCAAAGACTAAAGGTCTCTCAATTGATCCTGATGAAATAACAACTTCTTTTGCGCGTATATACCAAAGTCTTTGTTTGGGAATATATTTATCTGTTTTAGGCAAATGATCACTTACTCTTTCAGACATGACAAGCATATTGTGATCATAATAACCAAACACTTGAGATCTATTTTTTACAACTACATTTGGCATTGATTTAAGTTCAGAGATAATCTTCTCTGCCCATTCTTGTCCGCTTTGATTGCCAATAGTTACATCACTGGTTAGTAGACTTCCGCCAAATCTAGATTTGTCTTCAGCTAAAATTACTCTTGCTCCATTTTGTGCTGCAGCATAAGCGCTTGCTAAGCCTGAAGGACCTGATCCTGCTATTAAAAGATCACAATATTCGTATTTATGTTCATATCTTTCTTTATCATGTTTAATGGATGCTGCCCCAAAACCTGCTGCTTTTCTAATGATTGGCTCATAAATTTTATACCAAAAGCTTTTTGGCCACATAAAAGTTTTATAGTAAAAACCTGCTGGAAAAAATTTGTTTAGAAAATTGTTTATTGCACCAATATCAAAATCTACATTTGGCCAACAATTAACACTTTTTGCTTCTAAACCTTCAAATAACTCTTGTTCTGTTGCTCTTACATTAGGGTCGACTTCATTATTTCTATTCATTTGAACTATCGCATATGGCTCATCAACTCCCGCTCCAAAAAAACCTCTTGGTCTATGATATTTAAAACTTCTACCAACTAAATGAACACCATTAGCAAGTAATGCGGAAGCCAAAGTATCACCTTCGTAGCCAAAATATTTTTTTCCATTAAATGTAAATGAAATTTTTTTATTTCTATTTATTAACCCACCTTTATCTAACCTAAAATTCTCTGGCATTTTTATGTATTTTCACTTGCTTTATATGTTGTAAATATTTCATGAGTTAAAGTATCTCTTTCAACTTTTATCCATTGTCTACATCCAGAAATATGCTGCCATAATTCTAAATGTTTTCCTCTTGGGCTTTTTCTTAAATAAACGAAGTTATCCCAATCTTGATCGGAAATTTCCTTATTTAACTCTGGTCTTTTAACTGTTGCGTCTCCGCCATATGAAAATTCGGTTTGCGGTCTTAATCCACAATGGGGACATAGTATATACAACATTTAAGAAATCCAAGTTTTTGTTCCAAGACCTTTTTCATCAATTAAATGTCCAGTACTAAATCTATTTAAACTATAACCTTCATTTAATTTATGAGGCTTGTCTTGAGCTATTGTGTGGGCAAAAGTCCAGCCAGATGCAGGGGTTGCTTTAAATCCTCCATAACACCATCCACAATTTAAATATAAGCCTTCAATATGAGTCTTATCTATAATAGGTGATCCATCCATAGACATATCCATAATTCCTCCCCATGTTCTAAGCATTTTTAATTTACTTAGAAATGGAAACATTGCGATACCTTCAGTCAAAACATGTTGCAACGTTGGTAAATTTCCTCTTTGAGCATAGCTGTTATATCCATCAAGATCTCCACCCATAACCATTTCTCCTTTATCAGATTGGCTACAATAAAAATGTCCCGCACCAAATGTAACTACATTATCTAATATTGGTTTAATTGGTTCTGATACACATGCTTGTAAAAGGTGAGTTTCAATTGGTAATGTCATATTTAATTTTTCAGCTAAAATATTTGTGCTTCCAGCAACACATAAGCCAATTTTTTTCGCTTTAATTTCTCCCTTGGAAGTTCTTATTCCTAAAATTTTTCCATTAGCAACATTAAAACCTGTAACTTCACAATTTTGTATAATATCAACACCCATGGAATCTGCTTGACGTGCATAACCCCAAGCAACAGCATCATGCCTAGCTGTGCCTGCACTTGGTTGCATCAATCCACCAAATATTGGAAATCTCACATTCTCAGAAAAGTCTGCCATAGGAATAATTTTTTTAACTTCTTCTCTATTTAGCAAAACTGCATCTATTCCATTTAAGCGCATGGAGTTTCCTCTTCTTGAATATGCATTCATTTGTGCATCAGAATGTGCAAGATTAATAATTCCTCTTGGAGAAAACATTACATTGAAGTTTAAATCCAAACTCATATTTCTCCATAATTCCATTCCAAACTCACTAAATAGACCGTTTTCATCATGCATATAGTTTGATCTAATAATTGTAGTATTTCTTCCGACATTGCCTCCGCCTATCCATCCTTTTTCTATAATAGCAACTTTTGTAATATTGTGCTCTTTTGCTAAATAATATGCAGTGGCTAAACCATGACCTCCGCCACCAATAATTATAACATCATATTCTGCTTTAGGGGTTGGGTCTTTCCATGCAACTTCCCAATCTTTATGACCTTTGAAGGCATTTTTTATTAGACTAAATACTGAATATTTTTGCATAGCCATTATTTTTTACAGCATTAAAGAATATTTTTTATTGTTTTTTTTATATATATTTTTTAGATGTTTAAAAACTAAGCAAAAAAGTATAGATATTTCCATCAATAACTAAACTTATTTAAAACTTATGGCTAAAACTGATATTGAAATAGCAAGAGAAGCAAAAATGAAACCTATCCAAGAAATATTGGATAGCATAAATGTTCCTGACAAGGCTGAGGTTTACAGCCCAATGGGTAGGCATATTGCAAAAATTAAAACAGAGTATTTAGAAACTTTAAAAGATAAAAAAGATGGAAAATTAATTTTGGTAACTGCCATAACCCCAACTCCAGCTGGAGAAGGAAAAACAACAACATCAGTTGGTCTTTCTGATGGTTTGAACAAAATAGGAAAAAAATCTATTGTATGTTTAAGAGAACCAAGCTTAGGTCCGTCATTTGGGATGAAAGGTGGTGCTGCCGGTGGAGGTTATGCTCAGGTAGTTCCGATGGAACAAATTAATTTACATTTCACAGGAGATTTTCATGCAATAACTTCTGCTCACAATTTACTTTCTGCATTAATTGATAATCATATTTATTGGGGTAATAAATTAAATATAGATGTTAGAAGAATTGTTTGGAAGAGAGTTATGGATATGAACGATAGATCTTTAAGATCTATTGTGGTTGATTTAGGGGGAATTGCAAATGGATATCCTAGACAAGATGGATTTGATATTACAGTAGCTTCAGAAATAATGGCTATCTTTTGTTTAGCAAAAGATTTGAAAGATTTAGAAAATAGAATTGGAAATATTACAATTGGATATACAAGGGATAAAAATCCAATTTATGCAAAAGATTTAAATGCTCAAGGACCAATGACAGTTCTGTTAAAAGATGCAATTAGACCAAATATAACTCAAACTTTAGAAAATAATCCAGCAATAATTCATGGAGGTCCTTTTGCTAATATCGCTCATGGATGCAATTCTGTTATTGCAACAAAAACAGCTTTGAAACTCTCAGATTATGTAATAACTGAAGCTGGTTTTGGCGCAGACCTTGGGGCAGAAAAATTCATAAATATTAAATGTAGAAAATCAAATTTAAAACCTGATTGTGTTGTCATTGTTGCAACAATAAGAGCTTTAAAAATGCATGGAGGAGTTACTAAAGATGAACTTACAAATGAAAATGTAGAAGCTTTAAAAAAAGGTGTTGTAAATTTAGAAAGACATATAAATAATGTAAGAAAATTTGGCTTACCTGTTGCCGTAGCTGTTAATCATTTTGTTGCTGATTCAGAAAAAGAAGTAAATTTTCTGATGGATTTTTGTAAAAACCTTGGGGTAGACATATCATTATGTACTCATTGGTCTAATGGAGGAGAAGGAACAAAAGATTTAGCAAATACAGTTGTAAAAATTTGTGAAAAAAGCAAGAGTACATTTAAATTCTTGTATGATAATAAAATCCCGTTGTTTAAAAAAATTGAAACTATTGCTCAAGAAATCTACCATGCTAGTGAAGTGGTAGCTGATACAAAAATAAGAAGTCAATTAAAAGATTTTGAAAATAAAGGATATGCCAATCTTCCAATTTGCGTAGCAAAAACACAATATAGTTTTTCTACAGACCCCAGCTTAAAAGGAGCGCCAACTGGTCATGTACTGCCTATTAGGGAAGTAAAGCTTTCATCTGGAGCAGAGTTCATTGTGGTTATTTGTGGAGAAATAATGACTATGCCAGGTCTACCTAGAGTGCCAGCTGCTGACTCAATAAAAATAAATGAAAAAGGCGAAACCGAAGGTTTATTTTAATTTTAAAAAATATTTTTTTTAATAATTAAAAATTAAAGAATTTAAAAAATTACAATTAATTAAATTAGATTTGAAAATTTTAACCAATTTTCTAACTCTCTCATTCTAGAGTCTATGGTTGATAACTTGTTTTCATCCTCAATAATTTTTACATGCAAATCCATTTCTTTTTGATCAATAAAAGCTTTATTTTTTAGTAGTTTATCTCTTCTAAAATGAATTAAACTAATCATTTTATCATAAGTTATTTCTGGATGATATTGAATTCCCCAAATATTACTAATACCAGATTTAAAATTTATTCCCATAACATTATTTATTGCATTTGAAGCTAGAAGAGTTGCGCCTTTAGGCAAGGTAACAACTTCATCAAAATTAAATGCTGGAGTATTGAAAACTTTATTTTTATTTTTATAGAGAGGATGTTTTAATCCATCTTCATTAATATTAATATTATGTGCTATTCCTCTGTGTGAACCTTTTGTACATTTTTTTACTTCGCCTCCAGCAACTGTTACAGCAACTTGCATTCCCCAGCATATAGCTAAAATATTTGTTATTTTATTTTGACATTCTTTCATAAAATCTAACTGCCTTTTTATTTCGGGTGTATTGCTATAAATATTTAAACTGCTACCACCCCAAATTAGTCCATCATATTTATTAAGATCCTTAACAACTTCAGATATATTTGAGTCTGATGAAGGATTGACTACATCTATCTCTAAATTATTTGTAAAGTAATTAATACTATCTTTTAAACTTTCGGTATGAGTTTTGATATTACCATCAGTAAAACTTTGGTTTTCTTCTCGTAAATTTCCCTCAACAATTAATATTGTCATTTAAATAATTCTCCTGAAATACTATGCTCATATAAATTTTTCATATCATTAATATTTAATTTTGCTGGGTTAGTTGCTGTTGAAGGATCGTCTAGTGCCATTTTTGATAATTCTTCTAAATTTATTTTTTTTACATCAATTACATCTGAAATCTTATGCGGTATATTAAGTAATTTTCTAAGTTCCATAATCCAATCTAAAAAACTTTCAAAATTTTTTTCTAAATTAAGATAATCACATATTGAAATTATTCTATTCTCAATAAAATCTCTGTTATAAGTTAATACATAAGGCATGAATATTGCATTTGATAGTCCATGATGAACATTAAATTTTGAATTGACAGGATGACTTAATGAATGAATTGCACCTAGGCCTTTTTGAAATGCAGTTGAACCCATGCTTGCTGCAACTAATAGGTCTGATCTTGCATCAAGATCATTTCCATCATTCACTGCTTTTATTAAAGATTTCTTTATCAATCTCATTCCTTCAATCGCAATCCCATCTGCCATAGGATGAAAACCTGTTGCACAAAAGGCCTCTAGATTATGGGCTAATGCATCCATTCCAGTTGCTCCTGTTAAACGCGGAGAAAGGTCTTTTGTTAATATAGGATCTAATATTACAATTGCAGGTAAAAATTTTGGATGAAAAATTATTTTTTTAATACCAGTTTCTTTATTTATAATTGCAGAAGCTCTGCCAGTTTCTGAACCAGTTCCTGCGGTAGTAGGGATTGCAATTATTGGTGCTATATTATTTTTAGCTCTTTTCCAATAATCTCCAATATCCTCAAAATCCCATATAGGTCTATTTTGTGCGGACATAAATGCTATTGCCTTACCTACATCAAGTCCACTTCCTCCTCCAAATGCAATTACACCATCACAATTATTTTTTTTAAATTGTTTAACTCCTTCATCAACATTTTCACCAAATGGATTTCCTGAAAAATTAGAAAATATTACAATTTTTTTAATTTTATTTTTGATTTCTGAAATTATTTCTTTTACCATTGATAAATTGATCAAGTCTTTGTCAGTTACAAATAAAGGGTTTTGAATTTTTAAGTTAGAACAAGCTAAATAAAGATCTTTTATTCTATTTTTTCCAAACCAAATATTAGTAGGATAATTCCAATTACAATTAGTCATTTTTATTTTCTAAAATTAAATCTAAAAATAAAGAGGCAGTCCAGGAAAAATTGCTTGCACCAAATGCTTCTCCAGTTTTACAACTATAGTATTCATTAAAACCTTTTTGTTTAACTAGATCAATAGTTTTTTTTTTGATTTGTTTGGCAAATTTAATATCCTTATTTTTTAATCCTTGATATATTATCCAATTACAATTTATCCATACTGGACCTCTCCAATATCTTTTTTCTTCAAATTTCTGGTGGTTCGATTTTATACTTGAAAATAAATATTTTTCTTTAGAACTATGTTTTTTTAAGTTTTTAATAATTTTATTATTTAATATTTTATCTTTTAAATCAGCAAACAAAATAAAATAATGAGTAATTGATGGAATGGTTATTTTTTTTTTATTTTTTAAGTCAAGGTTAAAAAAATTATTTTTTTTTTTATTATATAGTTTAATAATTTTGTTTTCAGATCTTGATATATAAGACTCTAACGCAGTGCTTTCAAAATTAAACATTTTTAATAGTTGTAATAAATCTTTATTTGCTCTTAAAAATATTGAATTAAATCCTACATCTACTACATTAAATAATGATGCTTTATAAAGTTTTTTTGGATTATATTTTTTTTTTTTCAAATGATTTTTAATAGTTACATATCTATCATAATCTATATCTAAAGGTCTATATTCAGGATTCACAACTTTGTTATCTCCCCTTTTATATTTAAGATTTTTTGGGACTTTTATTTTACTCATTGGCTCATCCCACAATGGTGAATTATCGTATCCACTCTCCCAGGGATGTAAAATCGATACTAATCCTGAATTCTGTGGATCTCTAAATTTAATGAACCATTTATGATATTTTAAAACTTTTTTAACTATCTTTTTAAATTCAGCTTTAACTTTATTATTAATTTTATTTTTATCTAAAATTAATTTTATAATTATTGCTAAGATTGGTGGTTGTGTAATACCAGATGAATGTATTTTATTTCCACATGCCCAAACAGAATGGTTTGGATAATAATTAGTGTTTAAATCATGAAACAAAATATGAGGTATCATCCCATCTTTCCATTGGCCTCTTATAAGTGTTTTAATTTCATCCAGAGCATATTTAAGTTTAAAATGTGAATATCCTAAAGCTATAAATCCAGAGTCCCAGTTCCATTGTGCTGGATATAATTTATTATTAGTTGGTAAAGTATATCCACTTTTTCTATTATCTAGTAAAACTTTCTTTGCTAATTTAACAAAATCTTTCATTATCCTTTTACACTCCCTGAAGTTAAACCGCTTACTAAATATTTTTCAAAATAAACAAATATAAAAAAGAACAGGCAAAGTAACAATTACAGAACCTGCCATTAAATACTGCCTTGGAGTTTCGGCATCGCCACTCAAATATTGTATTGCTCTAGATAGTGTAAATGAATTAGGATTGTCTAAAAACATTAGAGAAAATAAAAATTCATTCCAAGCAATCATAAAAACATAAAGCGCAACAGATGATATTGCGGGTAAACTAAGAGGTATAATAATTTTAAAAATTATGCCAAACCAATTTTGCCTATCTAGTATAGCTGCTTCTTCTAATTCTTTTGGAATACTTTTAAAGTATCCTTGCAACATATATATAGCAACTGGAAGAGTAGTTGCAGTATATACTATTAGTAAACCTTCTATAGAATTTCTAAGACCTAATTGACTAAAAACTGTATATAATGGAATAACCAAAACAATTGCTGGGAACATATAAATTATTAATATTGACGTAGATAAAAAAGTTTTACCAAAAAAATTTAATCTTGCGACTGCATATGCGGCTGGAATTGCAAAGATTAAAGTAATAATGACAGTGCCAATGGATACTATACTACTCGTTAAAATAAATTTACCAAATTTATAAGTTTTAAATATTACAAAATAAGATTTAAATAAATCTTTCAAATCTTGATTAAAATCTATACTAAAATCTAGAGGATTGACCAATAATGCTATTTGTGTTTTAAAACTAGTAACTAGCATCATATAAAAAGGGAAAAGAATTACAAAAGAAAACAAAACTATTCCGAATAAAGTTAAAAATTCAAAAAAAACTAATTGAGATGAATATTCTTCATTAAAATACTTAATATTATATTTTTTAATTTTACTTGTGAAAAAGTACAATATTAAAAATATTCCAACATTATACCATATGGGCAAAGACTGAATTAAATATCCTTCAATAAAAGTAAATATTATAGCAAAAATGAAAGATTTAATTTTGTCGTTAATTTTACTCCCAATAATAAGATAGATAAAAGAAATAATAAAACCAAGAAAAAAGGTTGTTTGGAAATTAAAATTATCTATATTTAAACCTTGTAGCGTAGCTAAAATTTTCCAAATTGAAGTCAAACTAAATAAAAATAAAGAGGAAATAGAACAATAAATTATTATTGATTTAATTTTCATCGGCTCTTTTCCCTATTAATTTAAAATAAAAAAACATAAATATTAGAAGAAGCATTACAATTACAATTGATACTGCAGATCCCATTCCTATGTCTGAAACTGCAAATCCTTGTTGATATACATTTATTGGCAATGTTCTAGTTCCAGAAGCTCCTCCAGTAAGCAAGAATACATCCTCAAATTTATTAAAATTCCAGATAAATCTAATCATGAACAAGATTGATATTACCGCTGTAATTTGTGGTAATGTTATATTAATAAATTTTTTAATAGGTCCTGCTCCATCTACTTCAGCTGCTTCGTATAAATCTTTGGGAATAGCTTGTAAACGAGCCAAAATAAATAAAAAAGCTAATGGAAAATATCTCCAAATTTCAAAAATAATTACGGTAGTAAGAGCTAATCTTAATTTCAAATCAAGTCCAAAAAAATTTAATGTTATATATTTTTGACCAAGTAAATTTATAGGATTTTCAATTATTTGAAAATTTATTAGTAAGCTATTTAAAGTTCCGCTATTAGGATCAAGCAAAAGCTCCCAAGTGTAAGCTAAAGCTACTACTGGGCCAACATAGGGAAAAAGTAAAACACTTCTCATAAAAGTTCTTCCAAAAAACTTTTGATTTACCATTTGAGCAGTTAAAATACCAAATATTATTGATCCAACTGTACCAAAAAAAGTATAATAAAATGTTGTTAACAATAAATCTAAAAAATCATTTTCAAATAAAACTTTTTTAAAATTTTTTAATGTAAATTTTGTATTTAATAATATGTTATCTGATTTTCCAGTTAATACTGGTTTAAATGATTTAATATCTTTTTTTAAAATTTTTGTGCTATCAGTGCTTTTTAAAATTACCTCAAATTTTTCTCTATATTTTGCCTTCCAATTTCCAAAATTACATTTGATTTTATTTGAAATAAATTTACATCTTTTATCTAAATTTAAAGGTTCTATATTTTTTGGAATTTTATCAGTAAATTGAATATCCCTAATTTCTTGAATTAAAGAACTATTTCTTAATTTATAAATAACTTTTATCTTTGAGGGCTCTTCAGAAATCGATTTAATAATTTTTTTTGCCCTAGGTTCTGGAATTCTAATATCTTTTAAACCAACTTCTTTAAAACTTATCCATATATTTGCAAATATTGGAAATAAAATTATTGCAAATACAAGAAATACTGCTGGGAGTGTTAAAATGTAAGCAGTTCTTTTTTCAATTTTTGAAAGTGAATCATTCATAAAAAAAAGCGGATAATTGATATTATCCGCTTTTTTATAAATTTAAATTATTAGAATTTAGCTAATTCAGCATTAATTTTATTAACTGCCTCATCAACAGAAATTTGATCGTCAATGTATTCACGAGTGATTCTATTTAAGAATTGAGCATTAATAATTTTAGATGCTCTAGATAGTTCACCTTCTTTGACGCCCCATCTGTTTGCAGTATCTAAACCAGCAACGATATTATTAATAACATCTGCTGAATAAAGATCAGTCAAAGGAGCTTTTCTATCAACTCCTACAGGAAGTTTGCTCCAAGCTTTAGTAAATGCATTTGGATCACTTGCATTACCTCTTCTTACTGGAAATTTTCCTTCAGGCGCAATAGATAAAGTTTTTGTATAACCTTCATCCATTGAATACATGATGAATTTCTTAGCTTCATCTGTATCAGCGTCTGCAGTTACACCAAAGTATCTAATATCTGCCCAAGCTGCTCCATTTTTATTATCAGGACCACTAAAATTAGTAATAAAACCTGTTTTTTGAGCTAACTCGTTAGATGTTGGGTCAACATTGAATGTTGGAGGAGCAGAATCTCTTAATCCCGCTAATTCATCCATAATAAATGGCGACCAAATTATCATTGGAGCACGTCCGGCAAAATATAATGCTCTTGATTGTTTCCAGTATAATTCTCCAGGAGGACTCGCTTTTGCTAAAACTTTATAAAACTCTAAAGCATTCTTTAAAGCTTTACCTTGTTTTTGAGTTCCGCCTCTTTTAACAATATTAACTCCATTTGCTAATAGAACATGCTCTAAAACTTGGCTCATAAAGTTTTCATCTGTCTTAGTTGCAGCAACAAAACCATACATATTATCTCCAGAAAGCTTTTTAATTGCTTTAGTAATATTCGCATAGTTTGTTGGAGCTTCTAATCCTGCACTTTCAAATAAGTCCTTTCTATAAACAACCATTTGTGTCCATCCATCAACTGGCACAGCAGCAACTTGCGCTCCTTTTTTTGCCATGCTTAATGCACCTGGTGCAAAAGTTGATTTACCTAACTTGTTTACAATATCATTATTAGCATCCACATCTAAGATTCCTGCCTCAGCCCATGGAAGAACATATTGCAATGTATGGTAAATTACATCTGGAAGATCTCCAGCTGCAGCTGCAGCCGTAGCTCTTGTTCCTAAATCTTTTTCTTCTACAGGAATAACTTCTACTTTGATGCCAGTCTTAGCTTCAAAAGCTTTAGCCATTTCTTCTTGTTTAGCCATTCTAGCTGGCTGAACTTCTGTAGTCCAAAAAGTAATATCTGCATATGCAACACTTGTTGATATTAAAAATGCTACAAATGAGAAAATTGATATTATTTTTTTAAACATTTTTCCCCCTTAATTATTAATTGTATAAGAATATCAATGATGTAAATTCTTAACAAATAATAATTTATTTTATGAAATAGTCGGATTTAAAAAAACTAATAAATATTACAATTATGAAAAAAACAAATATCTAAAATGAGTAAAATGCATACGTTAAAATTAATTATTAAAATTATAGTTTAGAATATGTCTAAAATATCTTTTAAAGATATAAATAAATCCTTTGGAAATAATAAAGTAATTAACAATTTTAACATAGAAATAAATTCAGGAGAATTTATTGTTCTGGTTGGCCCATCTGGTTGTGGAAAATCTACTCTATTAAGAATGATCTCTGGTTTAGAGATTATTGATGAAGGTGAAATTTTATTAGATGATAAATTAATTAATAATCTATTACCATCAAAAAGAGAAATTGCTATGGTTTTTCAATCTTACGCTCTGTATCCTCATATGAATGTTTATGAAAACATGTCTTTCGGTTTAAAAATGGAAAATAAAAGTAATGAAGAAATTAATATAAAAGTAAAAGATGCAGCAAAAATGTTAAAAATTGAAGACTTGCTAGATAGAAAACCTAAAGAATTATCAGGTGGTCAAAGACAGAGAGTTGCAATTGGTCGAGCAATTACAAGAAATCCAAAAATTTTTTTATTTGATGAACCTCTTTCGAATTTAGACGCAGCTTTAAGATCAGAAATGAGAGTGGAAATATCTAAATTACACAAAAAAATAAACACTAATATGATTTATGTCACTCACGATCAAATTGAAGCAATGACATTAGCTGATCGAATTGTAATTCTAAATAAAGGAAATGTAGAACAATTTTCAACACCAAATGAAATTTACCAGGATCCAAACAATATTTTTGTAGCTGAGTTTATAGGTACACCAAAAATGAATATTATTGAGTTAGATAAAAAAAAAATTGATTCAAATACAATTAATTTTTTTAATAACCATATAAAACTTGAAGGATATAATTTAGAAGAAGCAATTTTTTTAGGAATTAGACCTGAGCATATTGATATTGGTGATAAAAATAATATTAAATTAGAAATAAAAGTTGATTTAATAGAAAATTTAGGATTTGAAAAAATAATTTATACTTCAGTAGAAAATCATGAAATAAGACTTAAAACTAATGAAAAAATTGTTTCTAATTTAAAAAAAATATCTTTTTCTACAAATAATGTTTATCTTTTTGATGAAAATGGGAAAAGATTAAGAAAAGCTTAATAAGCTATTATTAATTTTAATATTTTAAATTAAATTTACTGTTATTTAAAATAGATTTTAACAAACTATACATTAAAGGAACTTTGTTCTTGCTAATTTTTTTAAGTATAAATGGCCCAATCTCTCTTAAGAGCTGTTCTCCTTCAACTGTATCATTAGGCATGAACTTTTTTTTTGCATTTTTAAATGTAAATCCTTTTCCTAAATAACTTCCCATTTTACTATTTCTGCCACCTGCCGCACTTACATATAAATCACCTACACCTGATAGTCCTAAAATTGTTTGTTCTTTCCCTTTAAAATATTTAGTTAAATATTTCATTTCTATTATTGACTTCTGAAATAAATTTGAAGATGTATTTAAACTTTGACCTGCTCCAATTATCATTGCATAAATATTCTTTATGGCAGAACACACTTCTACTCCTATAATATCCCTAGAAAATTCTATAATATAATATTTTGTAGAAATCATTTTTCCTATCCATTTGGCAATTTTAATATTTTTGTTTGCTATTATAACACTAGTCTGTTTTTTTCTTGCTAACTCCTTTGCTAAGCAAGGTCCTTTTAAAACAGAAATATTTATTCCATTATATTTATTTTTTAATTGTTCAGAAATTGTTAAAATTTTATTATTTTTTTTATGATACTTTAATCCTTTTGTGAGCAATAATATTGGAGTTTTTGGTTTTAAATTTTTTAGATGTTTACCTATAAAATCAATACCTGAAAGACTTAGTGCTATCACAATTAAATCAAATTTTTCTCTCAATAAATTTGTAGAGAATTTTTTAAATTTTAAACTTCTTGGAAGATTAATTTGCAAACTTGAATGGTATTTATTTTTTGAAGATAATTCTTTAATAAAATTTTTGCTATAAGGTTCTGTGATTATAACTTTGTGTTTGTTTTCTATACAAGGAATAGTAAATGCCGACCCCATTGCTCCACCACCAATTACTAAAATTTTTTTCATTTAAGTTTCAGATCTTGCTTTAAATCTTTCATAAGTTAATCTAGTGTATATTCCAACATTTAAAAAGAGTTGAGGAGGCAGCCAATTAGGCTTTTTTCTTTCCTCTATTGTTGAAATCTCATCTGATTGTTGATTAGAGGCCATAAATGCAATTTGTTCACCAAAAAATGTACCGACTCCTATTCCTGAACCATTATAGCAACCTGCAACATATATATTATTTTCTAATTTTTCAAAAATTTGCGAACCATTACCACTTCTGCAAACAACTCCTGACCAACTGTTTTCAATTAAATTATCTGATAAACTTGGAAATCTTTTTTTGATGCCTAAAGCATGCAACTTAACTCTTTCTTTTAAATCTTTTTTATTCATAAAATTTGGATTTCTAAATTCTGCAGTATTTCTTATCAAAATTCTTCTATCATTGGTCATTCTAATAGTTGCTCCCATAGGTTTTATTGGCAAAACCCCCCATTCTTTTGGGGAACCAATAGATTTAAATTCGTAATCATTTAACGGTCTTGTCATACTCGCTGTTAAAGTAATTGGAAAATTATAATTTTGTTTAATTTTTAAAGATCTTAAAAATCCGTTGGTACAAAAAATTATTTTTTTAGTAATTATTTTATTTTTTAAAAATTGGCATTCAATTTTATTGTTTATTTTTTTCCATTTTAATAATTGTGTATTTTCATATAACTCAACATTTTCTGGTAAAGTATCAACCATTGATCTTGCTAATTTAGCAGGATTAAGAAGCACTCCTCCTCTTGTATAAACTCCAATATTATAAAAAGAAGTTCCTAATCTTTTTTTTAATTCATCTTTATATAAAATTTGATTTTTAAAATTTAAATTTGTTAATAAATCACTAAATAATTTTGCTTTATTTTCATCTTCTATTTTTGATGATGCAAAATATTTTCCACTATCATTCCAATCACAATCTACTTGGTATCCTTTAACATATTTTTTTAACGTTTTTATTCCTAAATCATAAATTTTTACTTTTTTTTTGTAGTTTTTAAGATCTTTATTAGAGGTGAAACCATCATTCAATGTTGTGTCAACTAGGTATCCAGAATTTCTGCTACTTGCTCCTTCTCCTGCTAATTGCGCATCAATTATTATTATTTTTTTACCATTCTCAATTTCTGATAGCTTTCTTGCAGTAGATAGACCTGTAAATCCTGCTCCAACTATTAAATAATCTGCAATTAAATCTTTATTTAATGTTTTAATATTTATTCTTTTTGGAATGTTATTAAGCCAAACACAACCATTATCATTATGTACTTCCATCTATAAAATTAATATATGATAATTATACATTCTAATCTAACTATCCTATTGTAAAAAAAAAAATAAATTAAATTTTATTTTAATTTGTAAGAGATTTTTGAGGTTTCATATCACTTTTTTCTATACCAGCAACTTTAACGGGTTTTTTCATTGCATCTCTTCTAAATGGTTCACCTAACTCCTGATTTAAAATTATCTCGATAAATGTCGTTATTCCTTTTTTTTGGTCTTCACAGGATTGTTTTATAGCTTGGGTTGTTTCTTCCATTGTTTTAACTGTTACACCTTTTAAACCACATGCTGTTGCAACTTTTGCATAACTTAATTCTGGATCAAGTTCAGTACCAACAAAATTATCATCAAACCATAATATTGAATTTCTCTTTTCGGCTCCCCATTGATAATTTCTAAATATAACCATTGAAATTGCGGGCCAATCTTCCCTTGCACAAGAACTCATTTCATTCATACTAATTCCAAAAGCTCCATCTCCAGCAAATCCAATAACTGGTGTTTCGGGACATCCAATTTTTGCTCCAAGTATAGATGGAAAACCATAACCACAAGGACCAAATAATCCTGGAGCCAAATACTTTCTTCCCTTTTCAAAAGTTGGATAAGCATTACCAATTGCACAATTATTTCCTATATCACTTGAAATAATAACATCATCAGGCATACCTGCTTGAATGGCTCTCCATGCTTGTCTTGGGGACATTCTTTCTTTATCTCTTTCTCTTGCTTCTTTATTCCAAACTGTCCCTGGATCATCGTCTTCATGATCTAAACTTGTTAAAGTTTGTAACCATGATGATTTTGTTTGATGAATTAAATTTTTTCTATCTTCTCTTCCGTGGTTGCCGGCTTTAGGAGAAAGTTTTTCTAATATTTGTTGAGAAACCATTTTAGCATCGCCACAAATTCCAACCGTGACTTTTTTAGTTAATCCAATTCTATCTGGATTCATATCAACTTGAATAATAGTTGCATTTTTTGGCCAATAATCAATTCCATAGCCTGGTAAGGTCGAAAACGGATTCAATCTTGTTCCTAACGCTAATACAACATCAGCTTTGGATATTAATTCCATAGCAGCTTTTGAACCATTATACCCAAGTGGTCCTACAGCTAAAGGGTGATTGCCTGGAAAACTATCGTTATGCTGATAACCATTACATACTGGAGCGTCTAATTTTTCTGCTAATTTTTTACAATCTTCTATAGCATTACCAATGACAACTCCTGCTCCAGATAAAATTACTGGAAACTTCGCGTCTGATAAAATTTTTGCAGCTTCACCAATGGCTGTTTTTCCTCCACCTTGTCTTTCAAATCTTACTATTGGCGGTAAATCTATATCTATAACTTGTGTCCAATAATCTCTTGGTACATTTATTTGAGCTGGTGCTGAACCTCTAAACGCTTTCTCTATTACTCTATTTAAAACTTCTGCCATTCTTGAGGGGTCTCTTACCTCCTCTTGATAGCAAACCATATCTTTAAATAAATTCATTTGTTCTACTTCTTGAAAACCGCCTTGACCCATTGTTTTGTTTGCAGCTTGAGGTGTAACTAGAAGTAAAGGTGTATGATTCCAATATGCGGTTTTTATTGGTGTAACTAAACCTGTTATTCCAGGACCATTTTGAGCAATAACCATTGACATTTTTCCAGTTGCTCTTGTGTAACCATCAGCAATTAATCCACCATTAGTTTCATGCGCAACATCCCAAAAAGTAATTCCTGCTTTTGGAAATAAATCTGAAATTGGCATGAATGCAGAACCAATGATTCCAAAAGCATGTTCTATACCATGTGTTTGAAGAACTTTTATAAATGCTTCCTCTGTAGTCATTTTTGTCATAATAAAACCTTGATAAATACTATTTTTTAATTGTCAAAGATTACAATTCATATATAAATTGCTCAAAATTTCAAACAAAGAAATCGTCACAATGACAAATACAGATATCATAATCCATGACGAAAAAGACAATGTAGGCGTTGTTGTTATTGAAAAGATTATACCAAATCAAGATTGTAATTGCTGGGTTATGGAAAATGATAGTTCTATGCAAATTCAATCTAAAAATGAAATTCCATTAGGTCATAAAATAGCAATGATAGATTTTAAAGAAGGAGACACTATTATTAAATATGGTCATGATATTGGTAAAGTAGTAAAATCAATTAAAAAAGGTGAACATGTCCATGTTCATAATGTAAAAACTAAGAAGTGGTAATTATATGGAAATTCCAAAAAGTTTTTTAGGTTACAAAAGAGAAAACAAAAGAGTTGGGACTAGAAATCATGTAGTTATTCTTCCTGTTGATGATATTTCAAATGCTTGTGCTGAAGCGGTCGCAAATAACATAAAAGGCACTTTTGCAATTCCACATGCATATGGAAGACTTCAATTCGGTGCTGACTTAGAATTATTTTTTGACACAATGATTGGAACAGGGAAAAATCCAAATGTTGCTGCATGTGTTGTTATTGGTATTGAACCAAAATGGACTAAAAAAATTGTTGATGCAGTAGCAACCACAGGAAAACCTGTTGAAGGTTTCAGCATTGAAGGAGCTGGTGATATTGAAACTATAATGAAAGCTTCCAGAAAAGCTCAAGAATTTTCTCAATGGGCATCTGAAAAACAAAGAGAAGAATGTCCTTTAAGCGATTTATGGATATCAGTTAAATGTGGGGAGTCTGATACGACTTCAGGTATGGCGGCGAACCCAGCAGTTGGTAACTTAATGGATAAATTAGAACCTCTAGGAGTTCATCTTTGCTTTGGAGAAACTTCTGAATTAACAGGGGCTGAAAAGGTGTGTGCTACTCGAGGTGCTAACCCAGAAGCATCTGATAAATTTATGAAAACTTGGAGTGATTATAATGATTTTATACTTAAAGAAGCGACAAATGATCTTTCAGAAAGTCAGCCAACAGCAGGTAATATTGCTGGAGGACTTACAACAATTGAAGAGAAAGCATTTGGAAACTTTCAAAAAATAGGATCAAGAACATTCATAGATGTATTAACACCAGCTGAAGAGCCTAAAAAAGGTCCTGGTCTATATTTTATGGATACATCATCTGCCGCAGGTGAGTGTCTAACATTACAAGCTGCAGCGGGTTTTAATATTCATCTATTTCCAACTGGACAAGGTAATATTATAGGAAATGCAATTGAGCCTGTAGTGAAATTAACAGGCAACCCTAGTACTGCAATTAATATGAAAGAGCATATTGATTTAGATGTTTCAAAAATTTTAAAAAGAGAAATGAATATGGATCAAGCAGGTGATGAATTAATTAAAACTACAATTCGTGCTGCAAGTGGAAGATTAACTTGTGCTGAGGTACTTGGTCATAAAGAATTTATTATGACAAAACTTTTTAGAAGTGCTTAAGATTTAATAGCCTGTTTATATTTTCTTCTTGTATCTGAAATAAATTTTCTAATTATTGCCGCTCCTACTCCAAGCACAAGTGCTAAGCCTATTGAAAATATTCCGTAGAGAACAGGAACATTAATTGAAATGTCCTTAATAAATTTAGCAAATAAACTTAATGACTGTGTTCCATTAGTTTCTGAAATTGCGCTAATTGTTTTTTCAGCAAAAAATGCATCATAAGCTATTGCTACGCCTACTAATAATAATAAAATTGCTAAAATTGTTTTAAATTGTGAGCTGTCAACTCTTTCTCCTAATTTTTGGCCTACCTGAACTCCTAATATAGAACCAAGAATTAAAACCATAACTAACATAAGGTCTATAGATCCATAATAAAAAGCGTGGAGGACTGTTACAATTGCACTAACAAAAATTGTAACAAACAATGATGTTCCTGGAACTAATTTTGTAGGCATGCCAATTATATAAATCATTGCTGGAACTAAAATAAATGCACCTCCAATACCCATAATTGCAGCAAGATAACCAACTAAAAGGCCAATAATGATTGGAGTAAATATACTTTCATATAATTTTGATTTTTTAAATCTCATTCTAAATGGAAGAAAATGTATCCAATAATGTGAATGAAGTTTTTTCTTAATTACTATTTTTCTTCTTGCTCTATCTATTTCGCTAACGCCTTGAACTAACATTATTGTTCCGATAATTGCTAAAATATACATATATGCCAATGATATAACGATATTAATTTTGCCAATGTCTTTGAAATAAGAAAAAGTTATAATTCCTA
>CACHFK010000013.1 GCA_902579085.1 uncultured Pelagibacteraceae bacterium
GAATTTGTAAAAGATATATATAAAGTCCAAAGTACAAAACCATAAACAAACCAGCCAATTAAGCCAACAGCCGGGGCCATTACGATTTTAGGTAAATTTTTTTCTAACCACTTGAACATTGTAAATGTTTTTTATTTAGATTAAAAAAAAAGGCCACCTAAAAATAGGTGGCCTAAATTTTTGTATTTTTACATATTATCTAAAACTGAATCAGCCAAAGCATTTGCTGCATCGACAGAAGACATATCGGAATTGAAGTGTTCTGTGATTACATCTTGTAAAGCAGCTTTCATAGTATTACCTTGTGCCATTCCATGAGCAAAACTTGGAACTAATCCACCTTTTGCACCCGCAGTTTTAATATCTGCATTTGATGTTTTTGCACATTTGTCAAATTCATCCATTGGTACATCTAAACGTGCTGGAATTGATCCTTTATAAAGGTTGAAAACTTTTTGAAAGTTTTTTCCCATCATTAGTTTGGCTAACAATTTTTGACCTTCTTGTTTATCTGGGTCACTTGTTTTGTAAAATATAAAACTATCTACGTTATACAAATATCCATTGTTAGAAGGAGTTGCTGCGCAATAGTAATCTACACCTGGAACTTTTCCAGCGGCAGTAAATTCACCTTTTGCCCAATCACCCATAATTTGAAAACCAGCTTTACCTTCGATAACCATTCCAGTTGCAACGTTCCAGTCTCTTCCTGGGCTTCCTTCATCAGTAAAACCTTGAAGTTTTCTCATTTGATCAAAAACTTTTACAGTCGTATCACTTCTTAAACAACTTTCTTTTAAATCAACATAACAGTTTTTGTAGTAGTTATTTCCACCGATACCCATAGCTACTGCTTCAAAAACTGTAGCATCTTGCCAAGCTTGTCCACCATGAGCAAAAGGAATTATACCAGCAGCTTGTAATTTTTCAGCTGCAGCATTTAATTCATCCCAACTTGTTGGAACTGAAATTCCATTATTATCAAATACTGCTTTGTTAGCCCACATCCAATCAATTCTATGAATGTTTACTGGAGCAGCACAGTAAGGACCACTGTTGTTTTGGCATTTGTGAACAGCTGCAATCATTGGATCTAATAAACTGTCCCAACCTTCTGATTGAGCAATTGCATCAATATTATATGGAGCAACTACACCTTCTTGATCGTATTCTTGAATTGTAGGGCCTTTAATTTGAGATGCAGAAGGAGGGTCACCTGCTACTATTCTTGCTTTTAGTGCAACATTTGCTGCATCACCACCTCCACCTGTTACAGGCATGTCCATCCATTCACCACCATTGGCAGCAAAATCATCTTTTAATACTTTAAGAGCAGCAGCTTCACCACCTGAAGTCCACCAGTGCAAAACCTCTATTTTTGGTCCAGCAAAAGAAGATGTAGTAGTAAAAGCAAAAGCTAATAAAGCTATTAATATTTTTTTCATATATTTCCCTTTTATTATATATTGCGTTTAAGTTAACTTTAAAAAAACAATTATAAATTGATTTATAGGAAATCTACAATAAAAAAATATACAACTTAAAATTGATTTTTATAATTTTATTTTTTAAAATTTTTATATTTTTAAGTAAATTTTTATAAAATTTTTTTTAAATTATTAGTTAAAATAACTAGTAAACTGATTTTCTACCTAATCTTGCAGCTCCTCTGACACCACTTGCGTCACCATATTTTGGTTTTAAAAAAACACCTTCATACTCTTTTCCTATTACATATTTTTTTACTAATGTTTCTATTTCACTTAAAAAATCTATTTCGTTTGATACACCTCCTCCAAATACAAAAGCATCGGGATCTAAAATATTTATTATTGTAGCAAGAGACATTGATAGATTTAACTTAAAATTATCAATAAATCTTTCTGCATCTAATTCATGCTTTCGATTTAATTCAAAAATTTCATTTGCTTCTAAATTTTTACTATTTTTTTTATTAAACCTTTTGGCTAAAGCTAATCCAGAAATAAAACTTTCAACTTCTCCTTCTCTCAAATTTGTAGAATCAAAGTTTTCTCTTTTTGCAATTAAATGTGATATTTGATTATGTCCCCATTCTCCTGCTACACCATTACGTCCGGTAACTATCTGTTTATCAATTACAAGACCTCCTCCAGCACCAGATCCAAGTATTATACCATAAACTATTTTATAATGTTTTCCCGATCCATCTATTGCTTCAGAAAGTGCAAAACAGTTTGCATCATTTTCACAAAAAACTTCTTTTTCTAATGCTTTTTTTAAATCACTTTGAAAAGGTTTTTTTTCTAACCAAAAACAATTTGGGGCATTCTTCACTAAACCATTTTGTGGAGAGTGTATTCCTGGATGACAAACGCCGATTGGTAAATTTTCTTTAAATTCTCTTTCTAGTTTTTCATTTATTTCTTTGATTGTTCTTATGATTGTAAGATAATCTTTTGGACATTTTGTTCTCGATCGATGTATTTCATTTCCGTTATCTTCTAATACTACACTTTCAATTTTCGTAGCTCCAACATCAATACCAATTTGCATAACTAATAGGTCGCTCTACCACCACTTAAATCAAATACTGCTGCGGTAGAAAATGAATTTTCTTCACTTGCAAGCCATGTAACAAGGGAAGCAAGCTCTTCTACTTTTGCAAATTTATTTCTTGGAATTTTTGATAACATATAATTTATATGTTCTTCTGTCATTTGATCAAAAATTCTAGTTTTTGCTGCTGCTGGTGTTACACAATTAACTGCAATATTTTTTTGCGCAAGTTCTTTGCCTAAAGATTTAGTTAGTCCAATAACTCCTGCTTTAGATGTGCTATAAGCGCTTGCATTAGGATTTCCTTCCTTTCCAGCAATTGAGGCTATATTTACAATGCGTCCATAATTATTCTTCACCATAAATGGTACAACAGCTTTACAACAGTAAAATACAGCATTTAAGTTTAAGTTTATTACTTTATTCCATTCTTCGATGGGATATTCAGAAACTGTTGTGTTCATGCCAGCTACGCCTGCGTTGTTTATAAAAATATCAATTTTTTTGTGGTTTTTTTCAATCTCATTTAAATTTTTATTTATATCTTCAAACCTATTCACATCTACTATTTGGTAGCTTAAATTTTCGGAATTAATTTTTTCAGTTGCTTTTTTTGATTCCCTTTCATCTATATCCCAAATAATAACTTTTGCTCCAGATTGAATAAATCTCTCAGTTATTGCAAAGCCAAAACCTTGGGCACCACCAGTCACAACTGCAACTCTATTTGATAAATCAAAGTTAATCATTTTTTTATTTTTTTCTTTTTAATAAAGGAAAACATAATGCAATTAAAGATAAAATAAAAAATGTTAAAGCAATAGGTCTGGTTAAAAACATTAACCAATTTCCATCAAAAATAACTAATGATTGTCTTAAAGTTCCCTCAACTAATTCTCCTAAAATTAACCCGATTATAACTGGAACTACTGAGAAATGATATCTTCTCATAAAAAAACCTATAACTCCAAATAAAAGCATTATCCAAACATCTAATATTGATTGACTTAGTGAATATGTTCCACATACAGAAACAGTGAATATCATTGGCCATAAAATCTTATTTGGAACTAAAGTAATTCTTGCAAAAATTTTAGCTCCAAAAAAACCAAATATAAAAAAAAGTATGTTTGCAATTAACATTGCGCCAAAAATTCCATATAAAAAGTCAGGTTGTTCTCTAAATAAATCTGGACCAGGTCTTACACCATGAATAATTAAACCAGTTAATATAACAGCTGTAGTAGCGCTTCCAGGTATACCAAGGGCAAGAGTTGGTACCATTGCTCCACCAGTTGCCGCATTGTTTGCTGCTTCAGCTCCCGCAATACCTTCTATTGAACCCTTTCCAAACTTTTCTGGAGTTTTAGACCATCTTTTTGCTTCAGAGTATCCAATTAAAGATGCGACGGTTCCTCCTTCGGCGGGAAGAACTCCGATGAAGGATCCTATACCTGAGGATCGTAAAATTGTTTTCCATGTTAATTTATAATCTAAAAGAGTCGGCAATTTGATAGCTTTTAAAGCAACTCTTCTAAATACTTGATGAAGTAAAGTTGATTGAGTTAACATTTCACTTATTGCAAATAAACCAACAACAACTGGAATAAATCCAATACCTACAGAAAGTTCGTTAATTCCATAAGTGAATCTATCTATGGAAGTCATAAAGTCTTTCCCAATTGTAGAAATTAAAATTCCAAATGCTCCCGCAATTAAATTTTTTATAGGGCTGCCTTCTCCAATTGAAGCAAGCATCGTTAATCCAAATATCGCTAAGGCAAAATATTCTGGTTGGCCAAACTCATAAGCAAGTTTTGCTAATACAGGAGCGAAAAATACAAGTATTACAACGCTAAATACCCCACCTACTGTACTTGAAACTGTTGCCATTCCTAAAGCTCTCCCAGCTTCACCTTTTTGAGCCAATGGATAGCCATCTAAACATGTTGCAGCAGCAGCTGGAGTACCTGGTGTGTTGATTAACACTGCAGTAATAGCACCTCCATAAGTTCCTGCACAATAAATTGAGGTTAGTAATATTACTGCTGAAAGAGGATCTAATGTCATAGTAAAAGGTAAAATTAATGCACCGCCTGTTGTTGGTCCTAAACCAGGAAGTACTCCTAAAACTAATCCAAATAAAGTACCAAAAAGTAAAACCAATATTAGCTTCGAGCTAAACAAAGGTGCCATCATTAACAATAAATTATCCATTTTAATAATAATAAAGATTTGTAATTATTCCCGGGGGAAATCTTAGGCCTAAAATCATTTCAAAGAAAATAAATACAATTAGAGGAAATATAATGCCCACTAACAATAAATAAAAAATTCTTTTTTCCCCCCAATTATAGGAGACAAAAACTGATAATACAGAAATTGCTAAAAAGAAATCTAAACTTTTTGAAATAATAATAAAAAAAATAAAACTTAAAATCGTTAAAAAAAAATTTTTTGGTAATTTTTTTTCTTTTTTCCATGGTTTTTTAAATGACAAATAATAAATAACTGATGTTAAAGTTATAATTAAAACTAATAATCCCTTTGGAAATGTAGCGGGTTGAATTCCTCTATTTAAAATTGGTGGAACTATATCAAAAGTAAATGTTGATATTAATAAAATAATTGAAACTAAAATAATAATAAAAAAAACTTTAAATTCATCTTTAAAAAAAAAGGGCAAACTTTTGTTTGCCCTTTTTTTATTTTGTACATTATTCATAATTAAGAAATGTACTTTCTTAATAATTAATTAATGTATCCTAAAGCTTTAAGTTGAGCAGTCATTTCTGCAAGCATAACTTCCATTTGCTTACCCCACTCTTCAGCTCCAACTACACTAGTGGAATCAAGACCAATGTCTGTTAAAAAACTTTGGAAATACTTATGTTCCATAGCTTTTATCATTGCATCCTCTAATTGTTTCTTTCTCTCTGCAGGAACGCCTTTTCTTGTAACAAAGCCTCTTACAGTAGATAGAACAACAGGTATTCCTAATTCAGTTGCAGTAGGAACGTTACTTAGTTTTTCCATTCTGTTACTAGCTAGAACAACCGATACACATAATGTTCCATCTTCTATTTCAGTTACAGCTTCACCTAAGTTTAAAACACCTACATCAATATCTCCTTTGATAAGGTTTGTTTTAATTGGTCCTACACCTTTATAAGGTACAATTGTTGGATCCGTTAATTTCCCTTTCTTTGTAAAAGCAATAGCGCTAACATCATCAATACCACCTACGTGAGTAGTTCCATATTTTAATGATTTTGATTTTTGAGCACTAATAAACTTTTTAGCATCTTTGATATCGTTTTTACAATTCACTACAAACAACTGAGGATCGTCAGTTCCTCTCGCTAGTGGTTGCATATCACTTAATTTAACTTTAGTTTTACCCAAAGCCATTGAAACAGCGTGACCAGTAGTCCAAGTTAAAGTGTGTTGACCGTCTGCTGGTAAAGTCATCATGTAATCCATAGATGCGGCTCCACCACCACCTTTTTTATTAACTAGTTGCATATCTTGTTTTAGGTACCTTCTAGTTCTTAATAACATCATTCTGGTAGTTACGTCTGTACCACCACCAAAACCAGCATGTGTAATTGCTTGGATAGGATGACCATCTGCTTTTGCAGATGAAATCATTAATGGAAGCGCAACAACAAAAAATTCTGTTACCAAAACCGCGGCAGCTAAAAATAATTTAAAACTTTTTTTCATTATTTCCCTCTTTAGTTTATTTATAAATAAATATATAAACATAATCTGATACAAAGCGTAAAGAAAAAAATGTCCCAAAATAAAATTAATATAGCAATTCTGTTAGGAGACCCTTCTGGTATTGGACCTGAACTTATGTCTAAATTATTAACAGAAGATATTACAAATAGAGCCAATGTGGTTGTTATAGGGGAAAAAAATATATTGGAAAGTGGAAGCAAAATTTCTGGTAATTCACATAATTTAAAGTTTGTTGATAATTTTGATGAAATTAGTTTTAAAGATGGAAATAAATTTTTTCTGGATATTTCAAAAGGTAAAAACCATAATTATAAATTATCTGAATGTTCAAAGGAGTCAGGGGAAAGTGTTTTGTCAGCTTTAAATTTAGCATTAGATTTAGCTAAAGAAAATAAAATTCATGCAATTAATTTTGGTCCATTTAATAAAACAAGTTTAAAACTTGGGGGCAACATGCATTCAGACGAATTGCACTTTATGGCTGAAAAATTAGATGTTAAAGATTATTTTTGTGAATTTAATGTTATAGATAATTTTTGGACTGCAAGAGTAACTTCTCACATCCCAATTAAAGAAGTTCCAAATCAAATTAAAAAAGAAAAAATAATTAAACCTATTAAACTTATTAATGAAGCTATGAAATTGAATGGAATAAAAAATCCTAGAGTAGCTGTTCAGGCTCTCAATCCACACGCAGAATTTGGAGCTGAAGAAAAAGAAGAAATTATACCAGCTATAGAAGAAGCTAAAAAAATCGGTATTAATGCAGATGGACCGTTACCCTGTGATACTTCTTTTATTACAGCCTATAAAAATAAAAATCATGATTGCATTGTTGGCATGTATCATGATGCATTACAGTCTGGGCTTAAGGCTTTTGGTTTTGATAGAGGTGTAACAGTTCAAGGTGGTTTACCATTACCAATTACTACTCCTGCACATGGAACAGCTTTTGATATTGCTGGAAAAAATAAAGCAAATTTAGAACCAACCCTGCAATCATTTAAGATTGCGTTAACAATGGCGGAAAATAAATCTAAACTATGATTAAAATAAAAGATGTCAAAACTTCTATTTATAAATGGACTGGTGAAATAGTACCACCAGCTCAAAATTTTTGTACAAATCCCACTGATGCTCTTAGAGAGTCGGGTGATAAAATGAAATCATTTAGATTTCACAAATGGATGGTTTGTGAAATTATAGCAGATGATGGAACCATAGGCTTGGGTAATGCTGCACTTGCGCCGGAAGTAACTAAAAAGGCAATTGATTGTTATTTAAAAGATCTAGTAATTGGCGAAGATCCTTTTGATTACGATTATTTATGGGACAAAATGTATAGAAGTACCATGGCTTGGGGAAGAAAAGGAATTGGAATGATTGGTATTTCAGCAATCGATCTTGGAATTTGGGACTTAATGGGTAAATTAAAAAAGAAACCAGTATTTGAATTACTAGGAGGAAGAACAAAAGAAAAAATTCCAGTATACGCCTCAAAATTATATAGCCAACCAATTAAAGATCTACAAATAGAAGCTGAAAAATATTTAAATGAAGGTTTTAAGATGTTTAAAATGCGATTTGGTTGGGGGCCAAAAGAAGGTGCCGATGGAATAAAAAAAAACATTGATTTAGTAAATGCTGTTAGAGAAGTTGTTGGATTTGATACTGATCTAATGCTTGAAGCTTATATGGGTTGGGATTTAGAATATTCAAAAAAAATAATACCTGAATTAATAAAATTTAAACCTAAATGGCTTGAAGAACCCGTAATACCTGATGATATATCAGGATATGCAGAATTAAATGCTTTGGGAGATATACCAATTGCAGGCGGAGAACATGAGTTTAGTTTTTTAGGATTTAAACATTTGCTAGAACAAAAAGCTGTTAGTTTTATTCAATATGATGCAAATCGTGTTGGAGGAATAACCGCTGGTCATAAAATAAATTCTTTAGCTGAAACATATGGTGTTCCAGTAATTCCTCACGCAGGTCAAATGCACAATTACCATTTAACAATGGCACACAACAACTGCCCTTTCTCAGAATTTTTTCCAGTTCACCAAGTTGAGATAGGAAATGAATTATTTTATTATTTGTTTGAAGGAGAACCAGAACCTAAAAATGGTTTTATAAATTTAGATGATAATACTCCTGGATTAGGGATTTCTATTAATGAAAAATATAAATCTGATTTCAAAGTTGTAGAGTAAATATTTATTTGGTAATTCTGACCATTACCATTCACCAATATTTTTCATTGAAACCCATGGTTCTTTAGGATCCAAATAACCTTCTTGCAAAATCTCAATTGAAATATTGTCTGGAGATTTAACAAAAGCCATATGCCCGTCCCTTGGTGGACGATTAATTGTTATACCCATATCTTTTAATCTTTGACAAGTTTCATATACATTTTTAACTCTGTATGCTAAATGACCAAAGTTTCTCGAACTTGTTCCTAAATTATCTCCATCCCAATTGTAAGTAAGTTCAATTTCAGCAGATTCATCATTTGGAGCTGCTAAAAAAATTAGAGTATATCTTCCTTTTTCATTTTCCATACGTCTTGTTTCTTTTAACCCTAATCCTTTACAAAAAAATTCTAATGATTTTTCTATATTAGAAATTCTAATCATTGTGTGTAGATACTTCATACTCAGTTAAGCCTGTGTTATCCTTTGATGCCTAGGTGTGTATATTTAACATTCAAATAATCTTTTATCGCCATGGATCCACCTTCTCTTCCATATCCTGTTTGTTTTATTCCACCAAAAGGCGCTTCTGCAATTGCAACAAAGCCAGTATTAACTGCAACAGTTCCTGTTTCCATTAACTCTGATGCTCTATGAGCTTTTTCCATAGAGTTTGTGCAGATATAACTGCATAATCCCAAATCATTATCATTTGCTCTTTCTATAACTTCATCAAAAGATTTAAAAGACAACATTGGAACCAAAGGTGCAAATGGCTCTTGTTTCATAATTGTAAAATTATCTTTTACATCGTCAAAAACAGTTGGCTCATAATAAAAACCTTTATTAAACCCAGCTGGTCTTTTGCCACCTAATAAAACTTTTGCTCCTTCTTGCTTTGTTTTCTCAACCAACTCTTCTACTTCGTTTAATCTTTTTTGAGTTGTTAGAGGCCCTAATTGAGTATCAGGGTCCATTCCATTACCAATTTTTAGTTTTTTTGTTTTTTCAATAAATAAATTTATAAAGTCATTTTTTTTATTTTCTTGAATATAAAATCTATTAGGAGATATACAAACTTGTCCATTATTTCTAAATTTAGAAGATATAGCCATATCAGTAGCTTTGTTAAGATCAGCATCATCAAAAACAATAAATGGGGAGTGTCCACTTAATTCCATAGTCACTCTTTGAACTTTATCTGCAGCTTGCTTGAGAATTAATTTTCCTACTCTTGTTGACCCTGTTACTGAAATTTTTTTAATTATATTTGATGAAATCAATTGTTGACTAATACTTGGTGGATCGCCAGATAATAAATTTACCACTCCTGGAGGAACTCCACATTCTCTACAAATATCAACTAACTCCATTACAGTTCCAGGTGTTATTACATCTGGTTTAACTATTACAGAACAGCCAGCTGCTAAAGCTGTTGAAATTTTTCTTGAAGATAAAACTAGAGGAAAATTCCAAGGCGTTAGTGCAGCTACCACTCCAACCGGCTGATAATAAACGTGAACTCTAGTATCAGCAAATCTGCTTTCTACTGTTTGTCCATAAATTCTTTTAGTTTCTTCTGCATTCCATTCAAAAATATCTGCTGCTCCACCAACTTCTCCTTTGGCTTCTGCAAAAGGTTTACCAACTTCTAGAGTCATCCATTTTGCAAGAACATCTTGTTTCTCTCTCATTTTATCAGCAATTCTTCTTATTATATATGACCTTTGCCATGGAGGAGTTTGTTTCCAAACTTCTAAACCTTTTTCAGCAGATTTTAATGCTTTATCAACATCACTTGGCGCAGCTTTTGATGCAAGTCCCAAAACTTCTTCGGTAGCAGGATTTATAACTTCATATGTTTCTTTATTTTCGGAGGGTTGCCATTTTCCATCTATAAACTGACCAAATTTTTCGTACATAATTTAAATATTAATCTTTATTTTATTATAAAATTTAGCAAAAATATTTTGATGTTTCAAATTAATAAAAATATCTAAAGATAAAATTTATTTACTATTGAGTTATTTGATTTCATATAAAGTTGGAAACATTTTGCCTCCTAGTTTATCACCATCTTTATAACCACCATCCTGCATAGCTTTTCTATAATTATAACTTGTCCAATCTCCTATATAACTAATTTTTGCATCTTCTTTTGCTACTCTTAATGTATATCTGCTTAATGTTTTTTTAGGGATTGAGGGGCTAAGTACTCCATGGAGAGTTCTCATATCAAAAATAACACAATCTCCAGGTTTGCAATCCCATTTCAAGAATTCATACTTTTCTTTGTTGCCTAAAATATCAGGAGGTAATTCATATTTTTTTCCATTTATAATGCATTCATTTCCTTCAATCTTATGTCCATCTTTAAAAAGAACTCTTAAAAAAAGCTTTTGCCATAAATGCGATCCTTTTACCCAAGCCACACCTTCATCTTTGCCTGTTTCTTGCAGCGGCAACCAAAGAACACACATGGTTCCTTCAATATCAAAATAACTAATATCGTGATGAAAAGGAGTTGAAGATTTTGATCCTGCTTCTCTTAGAAACCAATTATCCATTACAAGATTTATTTTTTTTGCAGACATTAACTCTGAAGCAATCTCGGCATATGGAGATTTAAAAACAAACTCTTTGAATTCGGGAACTATATCCCAAGTCCAGTAATCTTCTAAATAAGAGGGGACATTTGATTTTATAGTATGAGATTTAAATCTAGGACTTGGATTTTTGATATCATATTCAATTCCTTTTTTTAATTTTTCTATCCAATTAATATCAAATTTATTTTTTAAAAAAATTGCTCCATCTTTATTGAATTTTTCTATTTCTGATTTAGAAATAAGTTTGCTCATGATAATATCTATTGATTAACAATATCATTTTTGTTTGATTTTTTTACTAAATAAATACCAATTATGACGGCAATTAATGCTATTAGCACCTTTGGTGTAATTAGTTCCTTTAAAAATACATATCCTAAAATCACTCCAAAAATTGGAATTAAATAAGCTACTTGAGCTTGAAAAACTAATCCATTGTTTACTAAAATTCTGAATCTAAGTAACCAAGCAAAGCCTGTGGCAACTACTCCTAGATAAATAACCGATATAGTTGACTCGGTACTTGGATTTAAATTCCATGGCTGTTCTGTATAAGCTGTAACAGGAATTAAAAATATTGTTGCCCATATTAATATGGAAGCTGTAACATTTTCATTTTTTTTTTTACTTAATTTTATAGTTAGCAATCCTCCAATAACATAAAATGTTGATCCAACTAATATTAAAAATGCTGAAAAAATATTATTTTCATTAATTAAAACATTGTCAGAAAATAAAAAAACAATTCCTGAAAATCCAACCAGAACTCCTAATACTTTAATAAAATTTATTTTTTCGTTATCTGTAAAAAGGTGAGCCAGTAAAGTTGCGCTCAATGGCGTACTAGCCATTAAAATAGCTGCAAGATTACTTTGAACCTTTTGAACTCCATAAGCTATTAAAAAAAAAGGTATAACTAAATTTATTAAACCAATTGAAGCAAACCAATACCAATCTTTAGAAAATGCTTCGATTTTTATTCCTTTAAAAAAACATAAAGCAACTACTGGTATAGCCCCAAAAAAAATTCTTAAAAAAGCAATCGTAACTGGTCCATAAGAGTAAGTAGCTATTTTAATATTAAAAAACGCAGATGCCCATATCAAAGCTAAAATAGTTAAAAGAAGATAATCTATTAATTTTGGTTCTTTCATTTACACTATATCCTCTTCTTTTCCACCAGTAAGATTAAGTAATTGATTATAAGTTATTTTAAATATTGAATGCGGATGTCCGGCAGCAGCATAGATATTTTCAAATCTAGATAAAGATTTATCAACTAATATATTAATTTTTTCTATATGACCGATTGGTGAAACACCTCCAATTGAAAATCCTGTTTGTTCTTTAACTTGATCAGCATTAGCCATTGAAACATCTTTATTGTTAATTATTTTTTTAACCTTATTTAGTGAGCAACGTTTGTCTCCAGATACTAAGCATAAAATAAAATCTTTTTCAGCCCGCATTAATAAACTTTTGACTATAGCACCAACTTCACAGTTTAAAGATGAGGCAGCATCATTTGCTGTTCTTGCGGTATTATCCAAAATTTCTACCTTAAGATCTTTATCAAATTCATTAAGAATTTTTTTAACTCTTTGAACTGCTTCTTTTTCTAGTATATTTTCCATTCAACCAATAATTGTAATAAATTGTGAATTGATAATTTCACATCAATTCTTATTTATATATGTAAGAAATGCATAGGTGATATATCAATAATAAACAATATTAATCTATAATTTTTTGATAACAAGTTGACTGAATTTAATAGGATATAATTATGAGCTCTAAAAACGTATTAAAAATAATGAAGGATAAAGAAATCGAGTATGTTGATTTAAGATTTACTGACCCAAAAGGAAAATTACAACATCTGACAATGGATGCGACTGCTGTCGATGATGGATTGCTAAATGATGGTGTGTTTTTTGATGGCTCTTCTATTGCTGGATGGAAAGCAATTAACGAGTCAGACATGATATTGAAACCTGATCTTAACAGAAAAGTTATAGATCCTTTTACTTCGCATAATACATTGGTTCTCTTTTGCGATATTTTAGATGCAGTAAACAAAAATCCTTATGAAAGAGATCCTAGAGGAATAGCAAAAAAAGCTGAAGTATATTTAAAAAAAACAGGTATAGGTGATAAAGCTTTTTTTGGCCCAGAACCAGAATTTTTTGTTTTTGATGATGTAAGAATAAAAAATGATATGAACGAAACTGGTTTTAAAGTTGACAGTTCTGAAGGCCCTTACAATTCAGGTAAAGAATATGAAAATGGTAACATGGGTCATAGACCTGGAATTAAAGGTGGGTATTTCCCTGTACCACCTGTTGATAGCGCTCAAGATATGAGGGGAGAATATTTAAAAGGATTAAGAGATGTTGGAATTACAGTTGAGAAACACCATCATGAGGTTGCACCAAGTCAACATGAGTTAGGAATGTTATTTGGAACTCTAGTAAATCAAGCAGACAATGTTCAATTATATAAATATGTTGTCCAAATGGTATCCCACTCTTTTGGTAAAACAGCTACGTTTATGCCAAAACCAATAAAAGGTGATAATGGATCAGGTATGCATATACATCAGTCTATATGGAAAGGAAAAACTCCAGTATTTTCTGGAAATAAATATTCAGGATTGTCTCAAACGGCTTTGTATTATATTGGAGGAATTTTAAAACATGCAAAAGCTATAAATGCATTTTCAAATGCTACAACAAATAGTTATAAAAGATTAATACCAGGTTTTGAAGCGCCAGTTCTATTAGCTTATTCTGCAAGAAACAGATCTGCATCCTGCAGAATACCAATTACTTTAAGTAAAAAAGGCGCAAGATGTGAAATTAGATTCCCAGATGCAGCAGGCAATCCTTATTTAACATTTGCGGCTATGTTAATGGCTGGTTTAGATGGTATAAAAAATAAAATAGATCCAGGTAAATCGTTTGATAAAGATTTATATACACTTTCAGAAAAAGAAATAAAGAATATACCTACTGTTTGTGGTTCTTTAAGAGAAGCGATGGAAAGTTTAGACAGAGATAGAAAATTTTTAAAACAAGGAAATGTATTTACAGACGATCAAATTGATGCTTATATTGCTCTAAAATTTGAAGAGATATATAACTTAGAACATACACCTCATCCTATTGAGTTTGATATGTACTACAGCAGTTAATACAATTTTAACTTATTTATTTTTTGTTTTTTATTAGTTGACTGTCAGCAATCTTCTTTTTATTTACACCTTCTTTGATCGTGTATTCTAATGTTCCATTTGCTCCAGCATTCACAGCTTTTCTCTGAGATCTAAATAAGATTTTTTCTTTATTACTCTGGGCCAACTTTTCAGAGTTTGATTGTAAATGTTTAATGTCTCTCACGAATCAATAGTTATCATAGTTATGCATTTTATGCAAACCAGATATGCATCAAATTAATGTTAAATTTTAAAAGATTCTCCGCATCCGCATCGTTCTGTTTCATTCGGATTATTAAAAGTAAATGATGTAGAAAAATTATCTTTTTTGTAATCCATTTCAGTACCTAAAAGATACATAACGGCTGCTGAATCTATAAATACCTTAACCCCTTTATCTTCAATAATTTCGTCATTGGGGTTAATTTCTTTAGCATATTCCATAACATATGACATGCCAGCACATCCGCCAGATTTAACGCCTATTCTAACGCCTAAAGACTGTTTTTCAGCACTTGACATAATTTCTTTAATTCTTTTTGCAGCATTTTCACTTAATGAAATAATTTGTTTTGTCATAGATTTAATTCCAATTTTGCAGACTCCGACATCATTGATTTATCCCATGGTGGCTCCCAAACTAAATCAAGATCAACCTTATCTACTCCATCGATTTCCATTATACTATCTTTAACTTCTTTAGGCAAACTTTCTGCTACAGGGCAGTTTGGTGTGGTTAATGTCATTTTTACTTTTACAACTTTTTCTATTATTGAAACATCATAAATCAATCCTAGTTCATAAATATTCACTGGAATTTCTGGGTCATATATTTTTTTTATTTCAGCTATTACTTTTTCTTTTAGATCCATTCTAATTGCTCTCAGTATTAATTTCTTCTTGTGTATTGTTTATTGCAGATGTCAATGTATGCCAAGACAAGGTTGCACATTTAACTCTCATTGGATACTGTTTTACTCCAGATAAGCACATAAGCTTTGTTTTGTCATCTTCTTGCAAAATATTATTATTTAATTCATCTTTTTCTTTAATCATATCTAAAAAATCATTCACAATTTCTTTTACTTCAAATTCTTCTTTTCCCTTAACTAAATCAGTCATTATAGAAGCTGATGCCATTGAAATTGCACAGCCTTGTCCCTCAAAAGAAATATCTTCTATTTTTTTGTTTTCGTTTAACTTTAAATAAATATGAACTTTATCTCCACATAATGGATTATGTCCTTTGGCATCCTTATTAAAATTCTCAGTTTTTCTAAGATTTCTTGGATTCTTTCCATGGTCTAAAATAATTTCTTGATATAATTCTTTTAAGTTCATTTTAAATCAAAGATTTTTTTACATTTATTTAACGATTCATTTAACTGGTCAATATCATCTTTAGTATTATAAACACCAAAAGAAGCTCTTGCTGTTGCAGATAAACCTAATTTTTCATGAAGTATCTGGCAACAATGATGTCCTGCTCTAATGGCTACGCCATCCTCATCTAATATTGTTGCAATATCATGTGGATGGATACCTTCAACCGTGAAAGATATTACTCCTCCTTTCACTGAAGGGTTACCTACGATATTAATTGAATTATTTTTTCTTAAAACTTCATTTGCATAATTTAACAATTCCCTTTCGTGCTTTTGTAAGTTTTCAATTCCAATTTTTTCTAAAAATTTAATAGACTCATTGAAAGCAATAACTTGAGCTGTTGCCATTGTTCCCGCTTCATATTTGTTTGGAAGCTCACCATATGAGATTCCTGTTTTTTTTACTTCACTAATCATTCCTCCTCCACCTTGATATGGAGGTAAATCTTCTAACCATTTCTTTTTAGCATAAAGTATCCCGATACCTGTAGGTCCATACATTTTATGTCCTGATATTGCATAAAAATCACAATCTAAATCTTGCATATCTAATTTTAAATGCGGAGCGCCTTGACACCCGTCTACTAAAACAGGTATCCCTTTTGAGTGAGCAAGAGATATTATTTCTTTAATAGGTAAAATTGCTCCAGTGACGTTTGATAAATGTGTTATTCCAATAATTTTTGTTTTATTAGTAATTTTTTTTTCAATACTTTCTAAAGTTATTTCACCATCATCATTTACTTCAGCAAATTCTATATTTATTTTTTTTGATTTTCTTAAAAAATGCCAAGGAACATAATTTGAGTGATGCTCAAGTTCTGTAATTAAAACTTCATCTCCCTCATTCAAATACTTTTGACCAAAAGTATTAGCAACTAGATTTATTGCTTCTGTAGCACCTTTGGTAAAAACTATTTCATTTTTATCTCTAGCATTAATATATTTTTGCACTGAAGATCTAGTATTTTCATAAAGATTTGTAGCAGCTACCGCCAAATAATGTACACTTCTACCTACATTAGAAAATTCTTTTGTATAAAAATCATACACTCTATCAATTACAACTTTTGGTTTTTGAGATGAGTTTGCGCTATCTAAATAAACTAAATCGTTGTTTTGTATTTTGTTGTCAAAAATTGGAAACTCTTTTTTTATTTCGCTAATGTTCATTCTTTAGTTCCAATTAAATTTTTAATTAAGTTTCTAATTTCAGAGTCTGTTATTTTTTCAACAACATCCAATAAGAAACCATTTATCAAAAGTTCTTTTGCCTGTTTATAATTAAGACCTCTTGACATTAAGTAAAATATTGAGTCTTGGTTTAAACTGCCAGAAGCTGACCCGTGTGAGCATTTCACATCGTCTGCATATATTTCTAATTCTGGCTTAGCATTAAACTCTGCATTTTCACTCAAAAGTATTGCTTTACTTAATTGATATCCATCGGTTTTTTGAGCATCTGAATTTACAAATATTTTTCCTTGATAAACGGATTTTGAATCATTTTCTAAAACACTTTTTATTAATTGATAGCTTTTAGTGTTATCAATTAAATGATTAACGGAAGTTCTTATTTCGTGATGACGTTTTTCATTTAATGAGAAAATTCCATTTATGAAAGCAGATGAATATTTTCCATTTAAATTACAGTTAATTTCATTTTTTATAAAGCTAGAGCCAGAAGATAAAATGAATGTTTCTGAAACACTATTTAAATCTTGTTCTATATTATTGAACGAATATTTAATATTGCCATTGGTTTTTTGATCTATTTTATAATTTTTTAAAATTGAATCTTTGCCTAATTCAAAATTGTATATTGTATTGATGAAATTTTTTTCAGATAAATCATCAGACATATCTATAAGTTTAAGGCAACTGTTTTCTTTTAATAAAAAATCTAATCTTAAATTAATATTTTTAAGATTTAAATTTTTGTTTGTTGTGTGATAGATAATTAAAGGTTTTTTCAAAACATAGTTCTCTTTAACAACAATTTTATAATATTTATTTATAAAAGCATTATTAAGATCTATTAATGAATTTTCAAATTTAGTTTTATCTTCAAGCTCAACTTTATCTAATATATTAATTTTATTTTTATCTTCATAATTAAATTCTATCTTTTCAATCCTACCATTTATAAAAACTATTTTATTATGTTCTAATCCTATTTTAAAAATAGAAGACTCAATTTTATTTGGAAGTGAATAATCATTATAATAATTTAAATCACCTATATTTTTTTTTATAATTTGACTAATATCTGAGAATTTCCAATTCTCTAATTTTCTGTTTGGAAAACCTTTTTTTATAAACTCTTTTAAATGAATTTTTTTTTTATCTATATCTTTTTTTGAAAAACTTGAAGTTTTTACCATTTTTTCAAAATCATTTTTTAATTGAGTTTCCATTTAATTAAATTTTTCATAACCTTTCTTTTCTAATTCTAAAGCTAATTCAGGACCACCAGATTTAATTATTTTACCATTCATAAGCACATGAACAAAATCTGGTTTTATATAATCTAAAAGTCTCTGATAGTGTGTAATTATTAAGAATGAATTATTTTTTTTTCTTAATGAATTTACACCGTCAGCAACTATTCTTAGAGCGTCTATATCTAAACCTGAATCTGTTTCATCCAGAATTGAAAGTTTTGGATTTAAGATAGACATTTGCAATATCTCATTTTTCTTTTTCTCCCCTCCAGAAAAACCAACGTTTAATTGTCTATTTAATTTTTCTTCATCAAATTTTAAATCTTTAGCTTTTTCTTTTACTAATCTTAAAAATTCTATTGCATCTAGCTCTTTTTCACCTCTAGCTTTTCTAATAGAGTTCAAAGATGTTTTTAAAAAAATATTTGTGTTTACTCCTGGAATTTCTAAAGGATATTGAAAAGCTAAAAATATTCCCTTGTGAGCTCTTTCTTCTGTTTCAAGCTCAAATAAATTATTATTTTCATATAAAATTTCGCCGGATACATCATATCCCTTTTTTCCAGATAATATGTTTGATAAAGTGCTTTTGCCTGAGCCGTTAGGGCCCATAATAGCGTGTACTTCTCCAGGATTTATTTCAAGACTAAATCCTTTTAAAATTGTTTTTTTATCAATTTTAGCATTAAGATTATTTATTTTGAGCATTTATCCAACACTACCTTCCAAACTAATTCCAACTAATTTTTGAGCTTCCACTGCAAATTCCATAGGTAATTGTTGCAACACTTCTTTGCAAAAACCATTTACAATTAATCCCACTGCTTCTTCAGAATTCAAGCCTCTTTGCTGACAATAATGCAATTGGTCTTCACTAATTTTTGAAGTTGTTGCTTCATGAGCAATATTAGATTCTGAATTTTTATTTTTAATATACGGTACTGTATGCGCGCCACATTTATTGCCCATTAATAATGAATCACATTGTGTATAATTACTTGAATTATTAGCTTTAGTAGAAATATCTACTAGTCCTCTATAGGTCATGTCTGAAAAACCTGCGCTTATTCCTTTTGAAATAATTTTGCTTTTTGTATTTTTTCCTAAGTGTATCATCTTAGTTCCTGTATCTGCTTTTTGATAATTATTTGTGATTGCTATTGAATAAAATTCGCCAATAGAATTGTCGCCTTTTAAAACACAACTTGGATATTTCCATGTTATAGCTGATCCTGTTTCTACTTGAGTCCATGAAATTTTAGAATTATTACCTTTACATAATCCCCGTTTAGTTACAAAATTATATATGCCACCTTTTCCTTCTTTGTCTCCAGGATACCAATTTTGAACAGTTGAATATTTTATTTCCGCATCATCTAATGCAACAAGTTCAACATTAGCTGCATGTAGCTGATTTTCATCTCTCATAGGTGCGGTGCATCCCTCTAGATAACTTACATAACTTCCTTTATCAGCAATAATTAACGTTCTTTCAAATTGGCCAGTATCAGATGCATTAATTCTAAAGTACGTAGATAATTCCATTGGACACCTAGTATTTGGTGGAACATAAACAAAAGAACCATCTGTAAAAACTGCTGAATTTAATGTTGCAAAATAATGATCTGTTATTGGTATTACTGATCCAAGGTATTTTTTAACTAGATCTGGATATTTTTGAATAGCTTCAGAAATTGAGCAAAATATTATTCCTTTCTCTGTAAGTTTATCTTTAAATGTAGTGGCTACCGAAACAGAGTCAAATACAGCATCGACTGCAATTCCATTTAATCTTTTTTGTTCTTGTAATGGAATTCCAAGTTTGTTGTAAGTTTCTAAAATTTTAGGATCTAAGTCTTCTAAATTTTTGGGTTTTTCACTAGCACTTTTTGGTGCTGAATAATAATAAATATCTTGATAATCGATTTTTGGATATTTTGGCTTCTGCCAACTTGGTTCTTTTAAAACTTTTAGTCTGTTAAAGGCTTTTAATCTCCAATCTAACATCCAATCTGGCTCTTTTTTTATATTTGAAATAAACTTAATAACTTCTTCATTCAATCCTTTGGGAGCTTTGATTGTTTCTATATCTGTAGAAAAACCATATTTATAATCTTTTAATTTTTCTAATTCTTTTTCTCTCATCTAATTAAATTTTGTTTGATTGATTAAATCTTCAAGTTTTTTTTTTTTAAAAAAATCATTTATATGATCTTCTAGCTCTTCCCAAAAATCATGAGTAATACATTTCGATAATCTTCCATTGCAACCTTGTTTGGAATTTTTTTTACATCCAATAGTTTTTATTTTTTCGTCTACCGCTAATAATATTTCAGAAATTTTGACTTCAGATGCATTTTTATTTAAAACATAACCCCCTTTGTTTCCTCTAATACTTTTTACGATTTTATTTTTTTTTAACTTTAAAAATAATTGTTCCAGATAAACTAGAGATATCCCCTGTCTTAAAGATATATCTCTTAACGCAACTGGATCTTTAGGATTAAATTTTGCAAGATCCGTAAGTGCCATTACAGCATATCTGCCTTTACTTGATAATTTCATATTTTCCGCAATTTACGGGCCTTATATATACCTGACTAAATTAGTCAAGTTTATTAAAAATATAAGGTCTTGCTTTTTGTCGCTTAATTTTGATAGAAAAATATAATTTTTTTTTGAGATTAATAATCAATGACATCTAAAGATAACAAAATAGTTGAAATATTTATTCCAGGTCCGGCTGGAAGACTTGAGGCTAAATACTACAAAAGTAAAAAAAATACTTCGCCAATTTGTCTGGTCTTGCATCCTCATCCGCAATACGGGGGCACAATGAATAATAAGGTGGTAGTTGATACATTTCAAACTTTTATGGAAAATGACTTTTCTGTTTGTAGACTAAACTTTAGAGGTGTTGGCAAAAGTGATGGTGAATTTGATAATGGTCAAGGAGAATTAGCTGATGCTGCAGCAGCTCTTGACTGGTTAGAAAAGGAAAATTTTGATAACTCGCAATGCTGGATATCCGGATTTTCTTTCGGTTCATTAATAGCTATGCAGCTTTTGATGAGAAGACCAGAAATAAACCGATTTGTTGCAATATCTCCACAACCAAATGTTTATGATTTTTCTTTTCTTACTCCTTGTCCAACTTCTGGTATTATAATAAGTGGAAAGAAGGATGAATTAGTTCCTTTTGATACAATAAATGAATTAAATCAAAGATTGAGTGCACAAAAAGGAATTAAAGTAGAATTTGACATAATTCCAGATGCTAATCACTTTTTTTCTAAAGCAGACGATAAATTAGTAAAATCACTTAATAAATACATAGAAAAAGAAACTGCACTTTATTAATAATTTTTAACTAACACTCCTCCTGTACATGGTTTTTTACAACCAGTTGTTGTGGGAAAAGAAATCGGTAATTTTAAAAATGATCTAATCGCAAAATATCCAAATGCTTGTGATTCAACAAAATCTCCATTTATTCCATATTCATCAATCAGTAATATTGGGAAAGGTAATTTTTTTTTTATTTTTTTTATTAGAAATTTATTTTTTCTTCCCCCGCCACAGAGAATTATTTTAATATTATGAATTGTATGTAAAATTAAATGATAAGCTAAAATTTGCGCTGTATATTCAGTTAAAGTTGCAGCTCCATCTTTTAAGGATAAACCATTTACAAAAGATAAATCAAAATCTTTTATATCTAGAGAGTCTTCTTTTTTAGGTTTGTAAGATTGTAATGCTAATTTTAATTTGTTCTTATGAATATTTCCTGCCATAGCTATTTTTCCATCTTTATCAAAATTATTTTTTGATTTTTTTCTTATCCACTCATCAATTAAACAATTGCCTAAACATAAATCTCCTGCATACCAATTTTTTACTTTTTTTGATCCTATATGTGTTGAACCTAAATATGTAAAATTTGATATACCTCCAATGTTTACAAAAATATTTGGCGGATTAATGTTATATTTTTTTGCTATGAGTTCATGAAAAATAGGTGTAAGTGGAGCTCCTTCGCCACCATTTTGTATGTCATTTTGTCTAAAATTATATATAACTTTTCTCTTTGTTAATTTTGATAAAAGACCACCATCTCCTAGCTGCTTGGTTTTTTTTTTTTTTGAGTTATGAAAAATGGTTTGACCGTGAAATCCTATAAAATCTACATCTAATTTTGTTTTTTTCAGAGTTTCATTAACTGCTTTAGCATGAAAAATTGTTATTTTTTTTTCGACTAGTTTTATTTGCTTTTGATATTTTTTTAGATCTTTTGAGCTTTTAATTTTATCTCTCAGTTTTGTTAATTCGCTATATATACCTTTGGGATATGCAAAATATTTGTCTAAAATTGCTTTATACTTAGATTTTCCATCTGTTTGTACAATTGATGCATCTACCCCATCCATTGAAGTACCGCTCATTAATCCTAATGCTGTATAAATCTTTCCCATTCTTATTTTTTTTTAATAAAATTTGTATATTGTAGAATTATAAACCTATGAATAAATTTTTGAAAGAATTTAAAGATAGAGGATATTTCTACCAGTGTACAAATGAAAATGAATTATCTGTTCTATTAGACAAAAAAAGTATTAATGCTTATATTGGTTTTGATAGTACAGCACCTAGTTTACACGTTGGAAGCTTGATGCAAATTATGTGTCTAAAATTATTGCAAAATCATGGACATAGACCTATCGTATTATTAGGTGGGGGGACTACAAGAATAGGTGATCCATCTGGCAAAGAAGAAACAAGGAAAATTTTATCCGAAAAACAAATTGAACAAAATATAAAAAATATTCAAAATGTTTTTAAAATATTTTTAAAAACAAATAATCCAAAGTTAAAACCAATTTTTGTAAATAATTTTAAATGGTTGGGAAGATTAAATTATATAAAATTTTTAAGAGAAATTGGAAGACATTTTACAATAAATAAAATGTTAAGTTTTGATAGTGTAAAGTTACGTCTAGAAAGAGAACAATCACTCAGCTACATGGAGTTTAATTATATGATTTTACAGGCATATGACTTTCTTGAGCTAAACAAAAGTAAAGATTGTATGCTGCAAATTGGTGGATCAGATCAATGGGGGAATATAGTTAATGGCGTTGAATTAATTAAAAGGCAGTCTGGGAATCATGTTTATGGATTAACAACACCTTTAATAACTTTAGCATCTGGTGCTAAAATGGGTAAAACTGAACAAGGAGCTGTTTGGCTTGATAAAAAAATGTTAGCTCCTTATGATTACTGGCAATTTTGGAGAAATACAGATGATAGAGATGTAATTAAATTTTTAAAAATGTTTACAGACATGTCTATAAATGAAATTGAAAAAATTAAAGAAAAAAATATTAACGATTTAAAAATTATACTTGCAAATAAAGCTACAGAAATGTTGCATGGAAATAAAGCTGCGAATAAATCTGAAAAAATGGCTAGATCTACATTTACAAACAACTCTTCGGGAGAAAATTTGCCAAATATAAAAATTAATAAAGAACTTTTGAATAAAAATATTATTGAATTAGCAGCTCATGTAACAAAAAATATTTCAAAAAGTGAAATAAGAAGAATGATAAAAGCAAATGGCATTAAAATAAATAATCAATTAGTAACTGATGAAAAATTTGTCATTGATAATAAATTATTTATAGAAAAGGGATTTTTTAAATTATCTATTGGTAAGAAAAAACATTACAAAATTATAATTTAATTCTTCTTTAATTTCTCTAAAGTTCTAGTAATAAATCTTGGAGTAAGAGTTTTTACTGGGTTTACAGTTGTTTTAAGTCCTTTTGGTGGACCTTTAATTTTAAAACTAACTCCAAATACTCCTTCACCTGTTTTTTTTCCAACTAACAATTCTCCAATTAAAGGAATTTTAGCTATAGTTTTATTCACTGTAGTTGCCGGAACCAAAGTTCCTCTTAAGCTGGTTAATTTATTTTTATCTATATATCCTTCCATTAACATTGAAATTGCTGGTCCAATTGCATACATCTCTTTTATCGTGGTTGTATTATTTCTAACTTCATATTCCATTTCAAATTCATCAAATCTAATACCTTCTCCAGTTAAAAGGTCGGCTATACCTTGCAAAGAAGCAAGTGTAAGAAGTTTTGCTAGTACAGGAACTTCTTTCACTTTAAAATCATAAATTTTTAATTTTGATTTTGAGAAACCATTTTTTTCTAAAGAGTCATATGAAAGACTACCTCCTTCAAAACCCTTTATAAATTTATAGTTTTTAATAAAAGGCTCAGGTTTATCTATAAATAGGTTTGTAGTTTTTTCATCTTTAGAATTAGTTTTTAAATTAAGAGAAAATGTATTATTTCCATTTAATAGAGCATCGATTTTTCCTGATTTAATAATATTATTTTTAACAACGATTTTACCTA
>CACHFK010000014.1 GCA_902579085.1 uncultured Pelagibacteraceae bacterium
AAATCAGGAAATTTACTTTTAAAAAAAATCAAAAAAGCTAAGCATAATTTAATTGAAAGAAAAATTTGCAAAGATAACAAAAAAGATATTAAAAAAATTCTCAAAAATTGGTTAAAAAAGAAAAAAATAGACGTTATTATTACAACTGGCGGAACAGGATTAACAGGAAGAGATATTACTCCAGAAGCTATCGAGGAAATAGCTGATAAAAAAATACCAGGTTTTGGTGAAATTTTTAGATTCATTAGCTTAAAAACAGTAGGGACTTCTTCAATTCAATCTAGAGCTTGCGCAGTATTGGCCAAGGGTAAATATATATTTGCATTACCTGGTTCATCGGGAGGAGTTACAGATGCTTGGGATCAAATTTTAGTACATCAATTAAATATAAAACATAAGCCTTGTAATTTTGTAGAGCTATTTCCAAGACTCAAAGAAAAGTAGGATTATTTATTTTCTCTAGTTGCGATAAATACTCCAAATGAAGCAATTAAAAATCCAACAATATCATAGGTACTTAGCGATTCATTTAAGAACAGCCAAGCCATAGCAGCTGATGTTGCTGGAATTAAGAAAAATATCGTTACAGTTTTGCTAGCAGAATTATTTTTTATTAAATACATAAGTATAGTGAACGCTCCAAAAGAGACTAAAATAATTTGATGACTCATTGCAATTACAAAAGTTGTAGAAAAATTTATGTATGGATCAATAAATAAAATAATCACAATTAAGTGAAACAGACATCCACCTATAGCTTGATACATATTACTAACCGACAAAGGTAAATTATTACTTAATTTTTTTTGCCAGAGAGTTGAGGAGGTTATTGCAATTAGAGCTACAATAGATGCCAAAATTCCAATTAAAGGCAATGTATTTCCAACATCAAACCCTAAAACTAAACATGCTCCAATAAATCCTAAAACAACACCAATCCATTGTTTCCATGTTACTTTTTCATTTAGTATTGGGCCAGCGAGAGCATTTGTTAATATAGGTTGCAAAGTTACAATTAATGCCGCTATACCTGTAGGCAATCCATTTGAAACTGAAAAAAAAACACCACCTAAATAAAAACCATGAAATAGTACTCCACTGAATATAGATTGTATAATATAATTTTTTCTATCAAAGATGATTTTTTTTGTGAAAATAGAATAAATAAAAAAACCTAAAGCAACAAAAAAAAATCTAAAACATAGTGCGGTAAAAGGTTCACTATTATCTACAATTGGTTTTGTTGTTATAAAAGCAGAAGACCAAAGTAAAATAAAAACAAAAGGAAATAATCTTATCATTTAAAAGAAAAATATTTATTTTTGATATTTTTCTTTCCATTCAGAGTAGGGCATTCCATAAACATGTTCTCTTGCACTTGGATCTGAAAGTTCTATACCTTTTTTCTCTGCTTCTTCCCTGTACCACTTTGACAAACAATTCCTACAAAATCCAGCAAGATTCATTAAGTCTATATTCTGAACATCTTTTCTATCTCTTAAATGATTCAATAATCTCTCAAAAGCTGCTGATTGTAATTCTTTTTTAGTATTTTCATCCATATTTTTTATGTTTTTTATTTGAAGTCTTTAGATCTTATCAAATAAATTTGGAAAAACAAAAATAACTGTGCAATAAATTTGGAAAATGAAAAAAGCAATAGACGAAAAAATTTTAGATGAAGCAAATTCATGGATAAAAGCTAATCATAAAGTTGCTTTAGTTACTGTTATAAAAACTTGGGGATCATCACCCCGTCAAGTTGGTAGCAAAATGATTGTCAATGAAAATGGCGATTTTTCAGGATCTGTATCAGGAGGATGTGTCGAATCATCTATAATAGAAGAATCTTTGCAATTAATAAAAGAAAATATGCAATTCAAAAAGATGGAACTAAAAGTTTCAAATGAAAATGCCTGGGAAGTTGGTCTTGCATGCGGCGGAGAAATGACAATTTATCTTGAAATAATAAATTAAATGAAAAAACAACTGCTAGAACAAATTTTAATTAAAAAAAAACATAAAGAAGAATTTGCATTAATTACTAATATTTTAACTGGTGAAAGTTTTATTTTTGAAAAAAATAAAAATATAGACAAAAATTTTGAAAAATATTCAGATGAAATAAATAACTACTTTAACAATAAACAAAATGGAATTATTGAAAATACAGATATTTTTATTGATACATATTTAAGACCTATAAAAGTTATAATAGTAGGGGCGGTTCATATAACTCAATATTTACTTGATTATGCAAAAGATTTGAATTTTGAAATATTTATTATTGATCCTAGAGGTTATTTTGCATCAGAAAAAAGATTTCCAAATATGAATATTATTAATAAATGGCCAATTGAGGCTTTTGAAGAAATAAAAACGGACTCAAGCAGTGCTTTAATTGCTTTAACCCATGATCCAAAAATAGATGATCCAGCTTTAAAGCATGCTTTAAAGAATAAATTTTTTTATATTGGAGCTCTTGGAAGTAAAAAAACTCATTTAAATAGATGTCAAAGATTAAAAGATTCTGGATTTAAAGAAGAGGAAATCAATTCAATACATGGTCCAATAGGTATAAAACTTGGAGGAAAGTCTGCTCCAGAAATCGCTCTTTCAATTATCGCACAATTAGTATCAGAAACTCATAAATCATAATTGAATACTAACACCTTTTAACCATTCGCTTTCTTCATTAGCATAATGTTCTTTTTTCCATATAGGTGTTCTTTTTTTTATTTCTTCAATAATAAATCTAGATAAATTATAAGCTTCATTACGATGTTTGCATCCGACGCCAATTATTATACTTTTTTCTTTAATTGCCACATAACCTTTAACATGTTCAATAAACACAGCTTTATCTTTGATCTTTAGTTTTAGCTCAGCATCTTTATAAATTTCTTCAAAGCTTTTTAAAACCATAGAGTCCCTCGAGTCATATGTGATTCCAGTCACTTTTTTATTTTCATTTAAATCTCTTACAGTACCAACAAAGTATATAAGTGCACCAAAATTAGATGAAGACAAAAACTCTTCTGCTTTTAAAATATCTATTTTTTCTATTGAAGCATCTATAATTTTTACATGTAACATTAACCGCCTCCGATAGGTGGAATTATACCAATTTTTTGATTTTCATTAATTTTATAATTTTCTGAAATAATTTCATCCTTTTCTGAGCAAAAAGCAGAACCCTCAATTAATTTTTTTAAGTTTTGGTTACCCTCAAAACTTTTTTCAATTAAATTTAATATTTGGATTTTTATATCTTTTATTGAACTATTTTTTTTTAAATCAAATTCTAAAAAATTATTTTTACTCAAATCTTTAGTGGCACCATAAAGTTCAACAGTAACTTTCATAATTAAAAAATTTCATTTAAAAAATCTGGTAATCCATCAGGATTTTTCCATAGACCAGTTTTGCCACCTTCTTTAATCAGTAGCTTAATATTATTAATCTCTAGATGTGGATTAACTATTTTGCATAAATCGTAAATGGTGATTAGAGCTGCATTTACTCCCATTATTGCCTCCATTTCAACTCCTGTTTTTGCAACAGCAGAAACTACACAGAAAACTTCTAAAGAATTATCTTTATCATTCATCATTATTTTAGTTGCTGTATGATCAATTGGAAGTGGGTGACAAAGAGGTATTATTTCACTTGTTTTCTTTACCCCTAAAATTGCCGAAACTTCTGCTAATGCTATTGGGTCTCCTTTTGGCATTTTGTTTTTTTTAATTAGATCAAAAATTTCTTTTCCAACATAAATTTTACCAGAAGCCAATGCTCTTCTAAAAGTTTCTTTTTTTGAAGAAACATCAACCATATTAAATGAATTTTTTTTAAATAATTCAATTGCCCAATCTTTTAATTCTTGTCTATCTATGATTTTTAAATTACCCATTAGCCTCCTGTTTGAGATAAGTTTTTTGTCAATCCAGTTTCACCTAATTCTAAATAGTGAGACTCTTTTTTGAATTGTAATTGTTTTAATATTAAATCTTTTAGCTCTTCAAGTTGATCATCTCTTTGAATTAAATGCCTAATATTTATTCCAGTATTTCCAAACAAACATAATCTTAAATCACCTCTAGCTGTAATTCTTAGTCTATTACAAGATTTACAGAAATCTTTTGAATAAGGGGCAATCAAACCAAATTTTCCTTTATAATCAGGGTTTATATAATTTTTTGATGGACCCGAATCTTTTCCATGTGTTTGAAAAATCCAATTATTTTCATTTAGATAATCTGTAAAAATTTTTGAAGAAACATGATATTTTTTAAAGTATTCTCTACTGTCTCCTGTTTGCATTAATTCAATATATCTAAAAGATATTTCATTAGATTTTATAAAATTTGACCATTCGTTGAAATCTTTTTGAGCACTGTTAACTCCATTTAGCAAAACAGCATTTATTTTAATATTTTTAAAATTTAATTTTTGAAGTTTTTCTATTCCTCTTAGTATTTCTGGCAAACGGTCGTGACCCGTTATATTTTTGAATGTTTCTCTATTCAAGGTATCAATACTAATATTAATTCCATCAATTTCTGATTCTACTAATTTTTCTGCGATTTGATCTAATCTGTATCCATTAGTTGTAATTACTGTTTTTTTTATTCCAGATTTATTTTTTAAAATTTTTACTATATCAAAAAAATCTTTTCTAATTGTAGGTTCACCTCCAGTTAATCTAATTTTGCTAACTCCAAGCTCAGATAATCCTTTTGCTAATTTTTCAATTTCTTCTACAGATAAAAATTTTCTATTATCACTTTTATCTTTTTGATATCCATTTGGTAAACAGTATCCACATTTGAAATTGCAAACGTCTGTAATCGAAAGTCTTATATATGGAAATTTTCTCCCAAAACTATCTTCAAGTATATTCATTATGAATATTTTAACACAGTTTTAGATGTAAAATAAATTAATTCTGAGTTAATTCAGCTTGATTTTTTTTAGGCTCAACTTCAGTTTTAAACTGATTTGAAATTTTTTGGACTTCTACTGAAGATACCTTGTATTCTGCGCACTTAGTTTCCTCATCTTTTCCATGTCCAGTTACCATATTCACCATATATTCAGGGAAATGAAATGTTGTAAATACAATACCTTCTTTTACTTTATCTGTAACTTCTACTTTAAGCGCTACTTCACCTCTTCCTGAATAAAGTCGACCAATATCTCCTGTATTTAGGTCTCTTTTCTCAGCATCTTTAGGATGAACTAATAGTACATCCTCATCAACAATATTAATATTTCTAGTTCTCCTTGTCATTGTAGCAGCATTATAATGTTGTAGAACTCGACTAGTTGTTAATATTAGCGGGTAATCTTTTTTATTATTTTCAATTTCCGCAGATTCTTTAAAGTCGAAATTTTTTAATCTACCTTTTCCAAGTTTAAAAGTTTCTTTGTGCAAAATCTGTGTGTCAGTACCATCCTCTTGTACTGGCCATTGCAAACCTAACTTACCTAATCTTTCTCTAGTAACGCCCTTAAAGAAAGGAACAACATCAGCAATTTCTGCTAAGACTTGATCTGCATTGTAATCTGGTTGCTTGAAACCTAGTTTTTGCATCATATCTGTAACTATAACACCATCAGGTTTTGTTCCAGGCAATGGCTCAACTGCTTTATTAACTCTTTGTATTCTTCTTTCTGTATTTGTAAAAGTTCCATCTTTTTCTAAAAAGGTTGTTCCAGGCAAAACTACTGTAGCAAGTTTTGCAGTTTCACTCATAAATATTTCTTGCACAACTAGAAGATCTAAAGAATTCATAGCATCAATTACATGTTGGCTATTTGGATCAGTTTGAACAATATCTTCACCAATGATCCAAACTGCTTTAACTTCTTTGTTAATTGCGCTGTCAAAAATTTCAGGTATTTTTAACCCTGCTTTTGTAGGATGTACTACGCCATATTTTTCTGTATAAAAATCTTGAACTTTTTTGTCTGCAACTTCAAAATATCCTGCTCCTTGATGAGGTTGACATCCCATATCAGCAGCACCTTGAACATTATTTTGTCCTCTGAGTGGATTTACACCAACTCCTGGTCTACCAATATTTCCTGTTATCATAGCAAGGTCAGCAATTAACATTACAGTCTTAGATCCTTGTTCTTGTTCAGTTACCCCTAGTCCATGAAATTCCATTGAATTTCTGGCAGTTGCGTATGCAATTGCTGCTTCTTTAACAATTTGCTTATCTACACCTGCAACTTTAGCAAGTCCGTCCACATCTTGTCTTTCAATTTCTTTTAAAAAAGTATCAAAACCCTCTGTTCTTTTTTCTACAAAATCTTTATTGAACATTTTAGATTTTACAATAAAGTGCAACATCATATTTAATACTGCAACGTTTGTTCCTGGTCTAAGTCTTATGTGATAATCTGCAAGTTTTGCTAGATCAGTTGTTATTGGATCTAAAACAATAAGTTTCTTACCCTTCATTACTTGTTGTTTAATTTTTGCACCTGTTACTGGGTGAGCATTAGTAGGATTTGCACCAATAACTAAAAATAAATCTGCGTGATATATATCTTCTGTTGAATTTGTTGCCGCTCCAGTTCCAAATGTTTGCTGCATTCCCCATGCAGTTGGTGAATGACATATTCTTGCACAACAATCTATGTTGTTAGTTCCTATTGCCGCTCTAATCATTTTTTGAAAAACATAATTTTCTTCGTTAGTACATCTTGCTGAAGAAATTCCTGCAACTGAGTCAGGTCCGTTTTCTTTAGTTATTCTGTTTAATTCTTTTTTAATAAAGCTATATGCTTCATCCCACGAAGCTTCTTCAAACTTTCCATTTCTCTTAATTAAAGGAGTTTTTAATCTATCTGGATGGTCATAAAAACCAAACGCATATCTTCCTTTAATACAAGTATGACCTGCATTTACTTCAGTCTCTTTAGGTGTATCAATTGCAACTACTTTTTCATCTTTAATTGATGCTTCTAAATTACAACCTACTCCACAATAAGAACATGTTGTTCTTACTTTTTTATCTACAGCAACTGATTTTGATTGGAAAACATCAGAGATTGCATCTGTCGGACAAGTGTGAGCGCAAGCTCCACAAGATACACACGATGAATCTCCAAACAACATATCATTATCAGTTGTTATTTTTGACTCGAATCCTCTGCCACTCATTGTTAGCACAAATGAACCTTGTATTTCATCACATGCTCGAACACATCTTCCACAATTAATACAATTATCTAAATTCATTCTCATGTAATCATGAGATGTATCTTTCTTAATACCTTTATGCTGTTTAGGGTTATTATATCTATGGTCTGTTACACCTAAATCATTAGCAACATCTTGAAGTTCACAATTATTATTAACTTCACAAGTATTACATTCCATTGGGTGATCTGTTAAAACAAGCTCAACAATATTTTTTCTTAAGTCTGTTAAATTTTCATTATTAGTGAATATGTGTTGGTTTTCTCCAACTGGAGTATGGCATGAAGCTACTACTTTTGTAGGACCATCTTTCTCTAGAGCAACTTCTACAGAACAAACTCTACAAGCACCGTAAGGAGCTAAATTTGGATCATCGCATAAAGTTGGGACCTTTTTTTCTCCAAGATAACTTTTTACAAATTTTAGTATAGAGGTATGCTTCGAACCTATTTCATAAGGTTTTCCATCTATATAAGCAACTTTTCTTTTTTCAGCACTCATTAGTTTTCTTGTACCATATCATTTTTCATTTCATCTCCAAAATATTTAAGAATATTCATTATTGGCGTAGGTATTGCGCCGCATAGTGCGCATAAACAACCTTTTTTCATTGTTATAAGCAGTTCATTTAGTAATTTTAGCGGAATTTTAGAAGTTTTACTTTTTAACTGATCAAACATTTCTTTACCTCTATAAGACCCCAGTCTACCTGGAAAACATTTCCCACATGATTCTTCCGCGGTAAATTCAAATAAATGGTGAATATACTCAACCATAGGAAAATCTTTAGGTATACTAACTATACTAGCATGACCTAACATAAATCCAGCAGCAGTAAATTCTTGAAAGTCTAAATTTAGTTTTTCAGCTTCTTGTATTGGAACTACTCCTCCTAAAGGACCGCCAATTTGTAAAGCTTTAACATCTTCTTTAAAACCTCCTCCGATTTCATATAATACTTTTTTCATCGGAGTTCCCATTTCAATTTCGTAAACTCCAGGATTTTTAAAAAAACTATCAAAACAAACTAATTTTGTTCCGGCAGATTTTTTATTACCAACTGCTGAAAATTTTTCTGAACCATTTAATAAAATTCCAGTAGCCGCAGCTAATGTTTCAACATTATTAACTACCGTTGGTTTTTTATATAATCCTTCAGTAACAGGAAAAGGTGGTCTAACATCAACCTCTGCTCTACGACCTTCAATTGAGGCAATCAAAGCAGTTTCTTCACCACATATATATGCTCCTTGACCAATACAAATATTTAAATCGAAAGAAAATTTTGTACCAAGAATATTTTCTCCTAATAAATTTAATTTTTTTAAATCGTTAATCGATGCATTTATTGATTCAATGGACTTTGGATACTCTCCTCTTATATATAAAACTCCTTCATCGCTTCCAATAACATGTCCACATATTATCATTCCAAAAATTACTTTTAATGGCTGATCTTCTAACAAATATCTATCTGAGTAAGCTCCAGAATCTCCCTCATCAGCATTACAAACAACATATTTTTTTTTCTGATTTTGCTTTACTACAAAAATCCCATTTCATCCCAGTAGGAAAACCAGCTCCACCTCTACCTGTTAAATTAGAGTCTAAAAGAGATTTAATTATTTCTTTTTTATCTAAATTTAAAAATTTTTTTAAATGCTCTTTAAATTGATCAAAATTAGAAATTTTATCATCCATTAAAAAACTTGTTGAAGAAAAACTTTTAGAATAAAATTTATCTTGATCAATTTCTTGACCTTTAATTATTTCATCTATTTTATTTATATCTTTGCCAGCAAAATTTTTTCCATCATAGTGAAAAGCCTTATTTTCATAACAATACCCAAGGCAAAACATTTCGCCAACTTTATCATCTCCAAGTTTTTCCTTTAATTTTTTTTTTAAAGGTTCCTGAGTACCTGCACACATACAAGCACTACCATTACAAACAAATGCCTTTTTCTCTCTATGAGCCGGTCTTAAGAATTCATAAAAACTTTCAGCTCCATGAATGGTTGATACACCCATTCTATATTCTTCAGCAATTTCTTTAATTCCATCTCCATTTTTGGAGTTTAATGATCTATCAGATAGTTTTTGAAATAGATTATTTTTTAATCCAATCCTTCCAGATAAATTACTAATATTCTTTGACACAGTCTCCCTTTACAATTAGTTTTTTAATATAACTCTATTGATATTGCTATAAATATTAAAACTATTTTCTTTTACAAATCCTAAGAGGGTCATATCGTAACGTTTTGCCAAATCAATAGCGAGACTAGTTGGCGCACCTACCCCTGCCATAAGCCCAATATTGGCCATCAATCCTTTTTGAACTAATTCAAAATTTAATCTTCCAGAGCAAGCTATAAATTGTTTTTGTGGTTTAATAGTCTCATTATTAAGTGTATGACCAATTAATTTATCTAATGCGTTGTGTCTACCAACATCTTCTCTCGAAGAAACAACATCTCCAGAATCACTTATCAGAGCACTTGCATGTATACCACCAGTTTTTGCAAATTCTGATTGTTTGTTTATTAAAAGATTAGGAGCATTCATTATTATTTCTTCTTTAATTAGTGGATATGATAAGTTTAACTTTTCTTTTTTTAATACTTCAATAGAATCTAAAGATGTTTTCCCACAAATACCACAAGAAGAATTTGTTAAAAAATTTCTCTTTAATTTTCCAATATCTAAATTTTTAGTGTTATTTATTGTTGCTTCAATAATATTTTTCAAATTATAATCACCAACATCATCTCCTTTTTGTTCTATTGAATCTATTTCTTTTAAACTTTCAATTATACCTTCGTTAAAAAGAAAACCTCTGATTAAGTCTTTATCATTATTTGGAGTTCTCATGGTTATAGAAATATTTTGAGTTTGCCACTTGTCATTCTTTTTAAATCTTAACCTCATTTCAAGAGGCTCTTCTACAGAAATAGAATCTTTAATTTCTTGTATTTTAGAATCTTTATATTTTGAAACGTTATATTTTATATCCATCTATATAGGATATTTCTTTTTTAAGATTAGTCGATTTAAAATTATTCCAAAAATTAAAATTATAATTGTTCCAGTAATTATAGGGTTAATTAAATAGTCTAGGGAAACACTACCTATAATTACTATTATTGGATTCCCCCCAGCAGGTGGATGAGTTACGTTAAGAATAATCATTAAACCAACTCCAGCGCCAACGGCAACAGGTATAGTTATATAAATTGGCAATGGAACATAAAATAGAACTAATATTCCAACCACAGAAGTTACAAGATGACCAAAAAAAATATTTTTTGGTTGAGCAAATGGGCTTTCGGGATAACCATACAACAATACCATTGATGAACCAAAAGAAGCTATTAAAAATATTCCATATTGAGTTTTGTATGTTAAAAAAGTCAAAGCAGCTATTGTTATTGTTGAAAACAAACCAGCTATCAATCCTTTGATTATAATTTCTTTTTTCATTTTATGATTTTAGAGCTTTATTGAGAGCTTTGAAAGGAAGTAAAATACACTCTTTTCGAGATAAATTACTTTTATGAAAAAGTACTTTAAATTTTTTGAATTCCTTTGGGATTCTTGTTTCATCATTTTGAAAAAAAGTTTCAAAAAAATTTATAGCTTTATCAATATTGCTAATTTTATTATTTATCGAGAAGTTTGAGAGAACACTGGCAGATGCTTGACAAAAAATGCAAGACTTACATTGGTAGCCAAAATCTAGTATTTGATCCTTGCCTACTTTTACTGAAACTTCCATTTCATCACCACACATGGAATTTTTTTGCTTAGCTTTATGCGTACATTTATGAAGAACTTTATGATTTTTTGTATCAGAAGCTATTTTTAGAATTTCTATGTCCATATATTGATCTTTATTTAAACAATAGATGACTTATATTTAATTTAATGTCTGAAAACAATATTTTAGGTGTGGTATTAGCTGGAGGAAGATCAAAAAGATTTGGCAATGATAAAACTATTGCAAAGCTAGGAAATAAGACATTGCTAGACCATACAATTGAAAAAATTGAAAAAAATTTTCATGAAATTCTTATTGTTTCGAATAATGAAAAACTAGAAATTAATAAAAAAAATATATTTTCTACAAAAGATTTAATTGAAGGTTATCTCGGACCTCTTGTTGGAGTTTTGACAGCTATGCAATGGATCGAAAAAAATAAAAAAAATTACAATTGGATTGCGACATTCCCATGCGACACTCCTTTTTTTGATGAAAATTTAATTAATAAAATAAAAAATTTTCCAAAAAAATCTGGGAAAAAATTATTTTTTTTAAAAAGTGGAAGCAGAAGACATAATATTTTTGGACTTTGGTCTTTGGAACTAAAAGAAACTTTGTTAGAAGATGTTAACAATGGACATAGAAAGGTAGAAGAGTGGGCAAATAAAGCTGGATCTGAAATTATAGAGATTGATGATAAAAATGAATATAATTTTTTAAATATAAATACAAAAGAAGATCTTGAGAAAGCTAAAAATAAAATCAAATGAATACGTATAAATTTGCTTTAAAACATTTAATTAAAAATAAAATTTCAATTAAAGATGAAAAAATTTCAATAAATCTTTCTTTAAATCGTATTTCATCATCTGATATTATTTCTTCAGCAAATTATCCTTCATGTGATAATACAGCTTTTGATGGTTATGCAATTAGTTCAAAAGAAACAAATTCTTTAAATCTTAGAAATCCAAAAAAATTTAAAATTATTAAAACACTAGCTGCTGGAGATAACCCTTACATTAGAAAAATTCCTAAATATTCGGCTATTGAGGTTATGACGGGTGCAATAGTGCAAAAACCATTTGACACAATAATTCCAGTAGAGAAAGCTGAATTATTAGGAACTAAATCAAAATCTAAATATATTGTTATAAAAAATAAATTTAAAAAGAATGAATTTATACGCCCAGCTGGGTCAGATTTTAAAAAAGGTGATAAAATAGTTAGAAAAGGTCAATTTATTAATTCTAATCACATCCTAGCACTTAAAACACTTGGTATTGAAAAAATTTTAGTTAAAAAAAAGCTTAATGTAGTTTTCTATCCAACTGGTAATGAATTATCCAATAGTAAGAAAATTCCAAATTGGAAAATAAGAAATTCAAATACTAATTATTTAAATTCATTTACAAAAAATTTACCTGTTAACTTTGTAGTTAAAAAAATTTTAAGAGATAATGATAATTCAATTTTTTAAAAAAGAAATTTCAAAAAACATGAAAGCTAAGTCTGATTTAGTTATAACATCAGGAGCAGTATCTGCTGGAAAATTTGATTTTATTCCAAATGTTGTAAAACAATTTAAATTAAAAAGTATGTTTAAAGGTGTTAATATAAGACCAGGAAAACCAATAATGTTTGCAAAATTTAAAAACAATATGTGTTTTTTTGGTTTACCAGGAAATCCTATCTCCTCAGCGGCATGTTTTAGATTTTTTGTTTTGCCCCATATTTTCAATTCTTTAGGGACATCTTCTGAAAAGCCAGTGGTTGCAAAATTAAGATTTAAATTTCAAAAAAAAAAAAATTTTACGAGATTTATTAAAGGAAAACTAATTTTTACAAAAAATGGTGATACTGAGTTTGATGTAAACAAGGGTCAAGAGTCCTATAAAATAGGTTCTTTTACTAAGTCAAATGCCTGGGGTGTATTCAGAGATGGAGTTTCAAATTTCAAAAAAGGTGCTCGTGTTGAGTGTTATTCTTTGTCAGGAATTAACGAATTTTTGTTAGATTAATTATATTTCTTGTCTCTTAAATAAATAAATAATAAATATTCCAAATGTCTGACATAAAAAATCCAAAAGCTGCTATTCCAATAGTTTTACTTGCAGGAATATTTTGGTCTTTTGGACCCTATGTTGTAAGACATATTGATCAGCCTCAATTAGTTCCTTGGCAGTATTTGTTCACTAGAGGATTGGTAATATTTATATTATTAAACGTTTATTTATATTTAAACGAAGGTCTCAAGTTTTATAAAAATTATTCAAAAATAGGAATTTCTGGAATATTAGGTGGAATTGGTCTTGCTACTGCTATGATCACGTTTATCTGGTCAATTTCGAATACATCTGCAGCTGTAACATTATTATGCTTAGCAGCAATGCCGTTTATAACTGCTCTTCTTGGATTTATGTTTTTGAAAGAAAAAATTTCTTTGACAGTATGGATATCAATTTTTGTAGCTACATTTGGTATTGTCGTTATGGCATTTGGAAATGTTGAAAAAAATACATTACCAGGTCTTATCTTTGGTCTTGCTTCGGCATTAGGCTTTTCAATTTTTTCTGTAACTTTAAGATGGAGAAAAAGTACCCCAAAATTTACAACAGTTTCAATAGCAGGTTTATTTTGCTGTATATTTTCAACTGCATTCATTTTAGTTAATGATTTAAGTTTTTTATCTACGAACAAAAATGAAGCTTTATTTGCAACTCATGGAACACTTGTTTGTTCAGGTTTAATTTTATATTCAATTGGATCTAAAAATATACCAGCTACAGACTTAACTTTATTATCATTAACAGAAGTTATAGGAGGAATTTTCTGGGTATGGCTCCCTTGGCTTGGTATTAATGAAGTTCCCTCAACAAACACAATTATAGGTGGCTTCTTTATTTTTGTTGCTATTATTTATTACAGCTTAATAATACAATCTAATAGAAGATTTATTGGTTTAAATTAAATGAGTTCAGATAAAATTGTAGTTAATAGTTGGAATGAATGGGACCCTTTAAAACATGTTATAGTAGGCAAGGCAGACGGATGTTGTATTCCTGCACCAGAGCCTGCACTAGACGCTAAAGTTCCTGAAGACTCGGATATGAAGGGCCAATACGGTCCTAGAAAACAAGATACAATTGATAAAGCTAATGAACTTTTAGATAGTTTTGCAAACATGTTACAAAAAAAAGGAATTAAAGTAGATAGACCCACTCCTATGAATTTTAATCAGAATATTTCTACACCTGATTGGAAAGCTGAAAGTATGTTTGGATGTATGCCTCCAAGAGATGTTTTGTTAACTGTAGGTAATGAAATATTAGAAGCTACTATGAGCTATAGATGTAGATGGTTTGAGTACTTATGTTACAGACCGTTATTAAAAAAATATTATGACTCAGATCCTAATATGAGACATGAGTCTGCTCCAAAGCCACGATTAACAGATGATGATTATAGAAAAGATTATTTATCAGATAAAATTGGTGTTCAAAAGAGACTTGAGTGGACAGAAGAAAAATATTTTGTAACCACAGAAGAGGAACCTCTGTTTGATGCAGCTGATATACTAAGATTTGGTAAAGATTTAGTAGTTCAGCATGGTTTTACAACAAATTTAAAAGGAATAGATTGGATTAAAAGGCATTACAAAGATCATAGAGTTCACGCTGTTAATTTTCCAGGAGACCCATATCCAATTCATATCGATGCTACCTTTACTCCAATTAGAGAAGGTTTAATTATTAATAACCCTCAGAGAAAACTTCCCAAAGAACAAAGAAAACTATTTGAAGATAATGGTTGGGAGATAATTGACTCTGCTCAACCTGCACACAACACACCACCACCATTATGTTATTCTTCGGTTTGGTTATCAATGAACATATTAGTTTTGGATCCAAAAACAGTTTGTGTTGAAAAAAGTGAGGTTTATCAGGCAGAACAATTAGATAAACTTGGTATGGAAGTAGTTCCTGTAGAACTTAGGGATGCTTATGCATTCGGTGGAGGCCTTCATTGTTGTACAGCAGATGTTTATAGAGAAGGAAATTTAAAAGATTATTTTCCAAAACAATGAAGTATTATAAATATTAATTTGAAAGGAGATACAATGTTAGGATTAGCTGTAGTTATTACATTTTTGATAATCGTAAATAGCTAACTTATTTGTATAGAAAAAAAAATCAAAATATCTTTGAAAAAAAATGATCTTTTAAAAAGCAAGTTGAGAATCAATAATGACTAAAATTAAAACAAAAAGGGAAAGAGTAAAATTTGCTTCAGATAATGTCACTGGTGCTTGCCCAGAAGTTTTAGATGCAATTCTAAAAGCAAATGATGGTGATAGAACTCCCTATGGCAATGATCAGATATCTTTAGATTTACAGGATAAATTTTCAGAGATATTTGAAAAAGAAGTAGTCATTTTTCCTACATCTTCAGGAACTGCCGCCAATGCATTAGCTTTATCAACGATGACACCATCTTTTGGAAATATTTATTGTCACAAACTCTCTCATATTAATGTTGATGAATGTGGAGCACCTGAATTTTATACTGGTGGAGCTAAATTAGTAAATCTTAATGGAATTAATGGAAAAATTACAGCTGAAGAGCTTGATAAATCAATTAGCGGTAAGGACATTGTTCATCATACGCAACCTTCATCTGTAAGCATTACCCAACTTTGTGAAACAGGTGAGGCTTACCAATTAGACGAAATAAAAAAAATTTCTGAGGTAGCTCATAAACATAAACTCAATATTCACATGGATGGCGCGAGATTTGCTAATGCTCTAGTTTCATTAAATTGTAGCCCTGCAGAAATGACGTGGAAATCTGGCATTGATGTATTATCATTTGGAGCAACTAAAAATGGATGTTTAGCTGCAGAAGCTATTATTTTTTTTAAACCAGAACTTGTTGGTGATTTACCTTTTTTAATGAAAAGAGCTGGTCATTTATTATCAAAGATGAGTTTTGTATCGGCCCAATTAGATGCTTATATCTCAAATGGGGTTTGGTTAAAGAATGCAAAACACGCAAATGCTATGGGTAAAAAATTAAGTCAAGGTTTAATCCAGTATAAAAATATTCAACTTGCTTATCCAACTGATGCAAACGAGGTATTTGTAAAGATGCCAAAAAATGTAATCGATCAATTAAATTCAGAAGGGTATACAATTAATGATGACGAATGGGATGGTAATGCGGTTAGATTGGTTACTGCTTGGAATACAAACTCTTCTGATATTGATACTTTTTTAAATTACTTAAAGCCTTAGGTTAGCTAGGATTTTCTTTCAAATATTCTATATACTTAACAACCTCCTCATATTGTTCATCCGATATATCTTTATAACTCGCATTGAATTTACTCTTTACACATATTGCAACGTGAGCATAAGGATTGCGCCCTTTAGGATGATTAGGATGGTTAGGTAGTTGACCCAGTAAATAATCACCAGCTTCCACAATGAAACGCCAGAGTTTACGGCGGTTTTCCTCATTCATACTCTTCTAAACCTTGTTTTATCTCAATCAGGTATAGTCTTGGGTATAGTTTACCAGCTATAAATATTAATTTCACTAACATTTTTTTGAGTCTTTACGCGATAGTTTGTGAGTCAAAATGACTCTATTTCCTGGATTTCTGGGGTGTGGATAAATCTTTGTATCTTCGTTTTTTGTTCTCTGATTGCTCCCTCACCTCTGTTGAGGTTCGGTCGCAAGCCTCTATCCAAAGGAGGCTCTTTTGAAAGTTGATCTCCGTTGATCTATGAGGGTGTACACCCCCTTTTTTAAATAGGGATCCTAATAGTTTATCCTTTAGAGTTAGATTTAGATAGTTGGTCCCGGTAAAAACATTTTAAGGTTAGGGGAGGTAAGTCAAAAAATATTATTTTTATTTTTTTAGTAGGTATAGGATTTTAAGGGAGAGTAAAACTCCCGGCTAATATGGGCATACGAACCGGGAGCAAAAGTGTATTACTAACTGACAACTGTTATATAATCTTGGTCCAGGAATTCAATATGGTCTGTCCGCGTGCAACTATTTTTTATTCTTTAGTCTCCAAATACTCTCCTCAACTTTGTTCTTGAAATTTGGCTCTTCGGATCGTTGTTTGTTTAGATCTATTAACACAGAGCCGTCATCACTTGGAGCGCCTATTTCGTAATATGAATAACTTCTACTGGACCTTGGCTCCCGGATTGGTTCATCAACAACTAAAGATCTATCTCTTGGCCTCAATCTAATTGGACCTCCATAATCTTTTAATGGAGTAAAGGAGTTTTTCTCATCAAGTTCTTGTTGTTTCTTGCTCCTCTTATGAGCCTCATTTAGCGCGCTTTCATTTAACTTATTAAACTCTATTTCGTGAGATTTACTTTTAAACTTGCCTTGGATTTTGTTCAATGTAGCCACTCGCTTTTTTTCCTCGTTGTATAACCGGAAAGCGTCGTTGGGGTAGCGAGCGTCAAAGTGATTTCCTCTATTAACTTTCTTCTTTGGGGTGGTCTTAACGGGGTGGTCTTTCACCTGGTTTTCACGCGGTCCCTCTGGATCCTTAAATAAAAATTTGTTTCCGTCAAAGCGGAATTCTCCAATTAATTTTCCGTGTCTCATTCTCATTCTTACTGCATTGGGCGTAATACCTAGTCTTTTGGCATACTCACCTCTAGTTAAAGTAAATTGATCTAGTTCTTCTTGTCCGGTTTTTTTCGTCATAAGGTAATATTGGGTGCATAGGGGCGGTCAAGCATTCTGCACGCATAATCTATTTTATCAGATCCAGGAGCAAATCAAAACCGATTACGACTAAAGGATCTTTGCCATTGGATTTCATAACTACAACTCCATCTAAATTTGTTTTCTTACTGGCCTGGCTATGCCAAGAATAAATTGTTTTCATTCTTTGTTGAGACTTTGTTTCAAATTGATAGGGGATTAATCTTTTAGCAATCCGGGACAACTTAATATCTGGACCATTTTCTCCGGTTCTAGCGACTTGAATATCGCTCTCCTTTAAATGAGGGAATGTCTTTAATAGCCTACTTCGTACAAGATTTTGAAGTTTTCGGCCTTTTCTGGAGTTATATCTGGCGTTCATTTTCAGTCCCTTGTACTAAATGAATGAATGAATGAGTATGATTGTGTTCATTCATTTTTTTTCCTATTGTTTTTTTGAGTGAGTTCTAATTGTTTCTTTTTGTAGTATCTCTCCTCTTCACATAGACAGATAAATAGGTGCGGACAATCATCACTATATCCGTTGCATAAACCGTCAACCCAACCTCCCGCATATTCAATCTCTTCTACTGTTCCTGGTATGTTATTATATTTTTTCATTTTGTTTCCTTTAATAATTATTTGGTAAGTCCGGGATATCTTCCTCTCCCTCTCCAACCTTATGCGACTTCTCCCATTGTTCTATTTTCTTTTTTAGTTCTTCCGGCATTCCTTTTTCTTTTTCTTTCATTACCTCCTTGGCTTTGTATTCATCTGCACATTTCTTAATAAAGAAACTTTCATAAGGACCTTTGATTAATTGATTTACTTTTCCGGCGGAGATCCCAAGTTGATTTGCTATATCTAGTTGAGTTGTAAACTCTGTTTTTCGGAGCGCTCTTTCTAATTGGTTATATGTTTTTTCTGTTATTTGTTTTTTCTCTAATTGCTTTTGTATTTTCTTTTTCTTCTCAATGTATCTCCAATGATCTGCATTTTTTATTTGATAGATCTTCTCCAGGTATTCCTCCTCACTAACTTTCTTTTCAGACGCGACTATTTCCCAGTTTCCGTTGTAGTCATACTCACATTCATACTCTTGCGTTTCATCTGGTTTCAAGCCTCTGGCTTTATCAAATTTAATTTCCATTCTCATTTTTCCTTTTGTTCTTCCGGTCTCAACTTTCTTGATAAAGATTGAAACATTGGCCCAGTCTGTTTTAGAAGATGATCCTCTTGGACCTCCGTCTGTATTTTTCCCGTGGTGATCTATAACTATTGAAACAACATCAAGCGCTCTTAAATTCTTAAGCCAAACTCCTATTGGTCTCCAGTCGTCGCTATCATTTTCTTTGTAGTTAGAAAGAGATCTTAAATTATCTAGGACCAGGACCGGTGTTTTGCCGGTTTTTTCTTTTACTTCGTTTATGCATTCGAGGATTAACTTTTGTCCTAGTTCAAATTTAATATCTGGAATTGTTTGATCTACTTGTTGGGCATAATGAATAATATTAAAATAATAAGGTCTAGGTGCGATTTTTTGTGTATAGGCTACTCGTCTATCAATTAAATCGTATTCGTCCATTTCTCCGTCTATGTAGATTACCGGAAGAGGTTCATTTACTTTGTAATTTAAGAATTCTCCAGTTTTAGAGATTATGTCTGTAAGACCAAGTACCCATTCTGTTTTTCCATTACCTTTGGCACCAGAAATAAAATTAATTGATTTAGTTTTAAATAATCTTTCAACAATAAATTTAGGCTCTGGTATATCCAGGTTTAAGTATTCTCCCCAGTCATACATTTTAAGTTTCTGTGTTTTTTCTTCACCTATGTTTATATGAACAACTGAAAATATATCTTTTATGGCCTCTGCGGATACTTTTAGAATTCCCATTAATGTAGGCAATCCTTTTGTTCTTCCGTCTGGTTTACCTAATTGTTCGTGGGCGTGAGTTCCTTTTTTATTTCGCTCCCTAACATCATCATTGTTTTTTTCTGCAAGATTTAAAATAAATGTATCTATTTTTTCTGCACTCCACTTTCCCCACTTTGCTAATATGCAAGCAACTGCATAACAATAATCGTCTCTAGCTCCGTCCGGTGCATAAACTATTGATAGCATTGTAGCAAAAACAACAAGCTCAATATCGTTTATTAGTTTTCCTGGGTATTGTTTTAATTCCTCGTATCTATCCCAACGGACCTCTTCATTATCAATAATGGAACCTGGCGCAATAGATTGAAAACCTTGTCCAGATCTAATTTCTAGTATTGTTGATTTCTTTCTAAACTTATTAAACCAGGGAGCAAAGTCATTATGCATTGTCCATTTTTTATATTCATTCTTTTCTGGAAATATTAAATGGCTTTCTGGATTTGATTTTCTTCCGTAAACCGCACAACACCTGGTCTTAATTACATCTAAAAATTTATGACAAATTGGATTGTCTATATCAATGTCTGTTTGTTCAAGTAGGTGCCACCCAATATTGTCTCCAGGATTAAATCTATTTATGTCTATTGGTTTGTGTTGCCAATCATTCCCAATCGGTATTCTTGTATTTCTTTTACAAGGTATGACCGGGATTTTATTTTCTATATATTGTTCTGGTGTGTTCATTAGATAATTCACTTTTAATTTGTTGTTGCCCAACTGATATTAACCACTCAATAACTTGTGGTATGCTTGCCCGAATAGGTATTTGCTTTTGTATTTTTTTAAGGTCTTCAAAGCTCTCTGTTTGTATTGCAATATTATGCCATTTAGATTTCATTAATTGTCCACCTTGCTATGATTAAAATTTTCAAGCCAATCTTTTTGGAATTGAGCTTTTTCTGTTTCATTATTTTTTTTAATGTACTCTTTCACTTTTTTAATTAATTCTTTGTTGTCTGATTTAAGGTCAAAGATTTCTCCTTTAAGTTCATAGAGAGTGTTTTGTTTTTCTCCGATCTCCTCCCATAATGCCTCTATATGCTTTGATAGTTTATTGTTGGTTTCTATGGTCTTTTGGAGCATTTGATCTGTTTCGTATTTATTTGACAAAAGGATCTCCTCCAACAAGGCCGGCAATTCCGGTTGTTGCATTTCTTATTTTCTCTCTATCCATTTGATCTTTAATTCTCATAATGTTTTGTTCCTGGCGGATTAACTCTGGATCTTTTCTTATTGGTGTTGGTAGGAATGAAGTATAAGAGCCTATATCTATTTTTATCGGTTCAATAGGTGTTGTTATTTTTTTCTTTTTAATAAATGGCTTTGTTGATGATCCGGTAAATCGATTTCTTTTTAATCTTTGGTCCAGGTCATTAACTTGTTTTGATGTTGCTGTTGGTTGTCCATTTACAGCGTCATTCCATTTCTTTGCTTTGTCATAAGACTTAAAAGCAATATTTCTAGTTTCATCTGTAAAGAGTTGTGTTGTGGGATCAAAAGTTACGACATCTTTATTTGATGTTCTATTCTCAAATTTATTTAAAGATTTATTTATAACTCTCTTACTTGGTTCTCCCTCATACTTCTCTATTGTTCTTTCAATATAGTTTAAAGCTCCAGGCCTTGCTAAAGCCTTTTTGTTTCTATCTTCATAATATTTTTCTGTTGGGTGATTATTTTCTTTTTCCAATCTATCCCAAGTTTCTTTTGGTGTTTCTTTTTCTGCCAACTTATTGCTCTCAACATATTTATTCCAAGCTCCGTTGCTTTCTTTAGCACTTGGCCTAGTAGCAATATATTTATCTAATTGTTTTTTATTCATACTTTCATCTGTTGCTTTGATTTTGGTCTTTGGAGCCAGTTCATCATTTGGTTATATTCGTGTATTTTCATATTAATCCTTTGGGTAAAGTGTTTTATTAAGTAGCCATTTAAGAGTTTCTCTTTCGCTATCGTTGAGACTAGCGACTGATCTCCCCATATCAAAATAATCGGATAGATTTATTTCTTTTACTTTTGTTGGCTCTTTGCTTTTCCGGTATTGCGCCAGGTCAACAACTTTTCCTCCATTGGCTAAAGATATTTTTATTAGTTCTTCTCTTGGAGTTCTGTTTAACCAACTGTCAAAACTTTCACCTGGCTCTCTCTCGTTTTTAAACTTCTCTTGGATAGCTTCAAACATTTCATTAAGCGCGTCTGCTTCTATTTTTTCTGCGTCTGCTAATTTAATAAATTGGTTCATATCTAGTCTTGGAGTATCCGGTCCTCCACTAGACATTTTCTTTTCTATTCTTGATATTCTAGTCATTGTGATTTCCTATTAATTGTTGTTCTAATAATTTAAATGTTTGCTCTCGCATAGCGCCAGGATTTTCAGCAATAACTTTTTTAAGTTCTCTATTTAAATTTCTTTCTCGCTCCGGCGTAGCAAGATGATATTCAAACTTCTTTTTCCAATTAGTAGGTCTAACTTTTTTCATTTACTTTTACATTCCTTGTTATGAAAGCGATAAGTTTCTTATTATCTTCACGCTCCATTAGGTTTGTTGGTTTGTTCTTACATTGATGTTCGTATAACCATTTTGTAAAGATGACCGGATCCCAGAATGCTTTTGTCCCAATAATTCTTAACCCCATATCCCAACAATCTAGGCCCCTTTTTCTCCATTTAGTTTTCTGGAGATCTAGCCAACCTAAACTCATTCCTAGTTGAGTGATGAGTTCCTTTGTTGAGATAAGTTTCTTATCAAATGTAAAATCTAACATTGATTGTTAATTATTAGTTTTACGAAATATAAAAAGGGATACTTATTAAGCGAGAGGCTAGGGACTACGGGACTTTTTCACTCTATTTTTTAGAGATCCAACACCTTGCGTTAATCTAAAGCTAATTAGTTCTTTTCTAAACTTTTTTATATGGTTCTTGTAAAAATTTTTTTTTACATTGGGAGACTTCATATTGTTTGTCCACCATTCAGCACTTCCACTTTTATTTTTAAAGTGATCGCGCATAAGATCATTAAACGCTCTATGTTCAGTAAGTTTAAGCCAGGCTTTGTATGGAGTTAAGTTATATCTTTTTTCATATTGAATAACTTTGTATGCAATATTGTATCTAACAAATAAACTTGTTTTCGGTTGTCCCCGTCGTATGCCCATAAGTGAGTGTTATAACATTCCTCACAAATATAACCAGATCGATTGTCCAAGGTTATTAAATATTTTGTCTGTTTCTTTTGTTCACAATTAATGCAGACTGGACCTTTAATCACGAAACTTTTCGTCTAGTAATAAAGTTAAATACTTCTGATGTTCTTTCTGCATAACCTCTGATCGTTTCTATACTTGGCTTATCATAATGCATTTCAAGGACTTGTTCTGAAGCGTGTCTTGAAAGATGTTTAACCTTATCAGATCTTCCGTCGTTTCTTTGTTTAGATAATGTAATATAGGTTTTCCTTAAAACTTTTGAGCTATATAGAAGTTCTGGATCTCCGGACTTTGCTCTCATTAATGCTCTTAATTCCGGCACATAGTTTTCATCACCACCGAGCCTTGCTTTTGATGAATGCCTAAACTCTTTATTGAAATACTTATCTGCACTCCACTTTCTCGTTGCAAAGAGCCAAGGAAAGTCTCTCATTTTGTAGAAATCTAAACCTGGTCTGTTGCCAATATCTAAAATGTTGTTGAGTAAAACTTCAAGCTCCGGAGTTATAACTATTACCTGGTCCCGTTTTCTATTCTTTTCTATTCCTTTTGGAATATTAATTACTCTTTCTTTCCAATCAATGTAGCTTTTTTTTAATCTTCAAGGCCTCTTGTTTACGGAGCGCGGTAAGTATCATAAATTGATGTAGCTCTGCTTTAAATGGGAATTGCTCCGATAGTTGCTCCGAACACTCCCAAAATAATTTAAATTCTGACTGACTTATCGCAATATTTTTATATGGATCTTCTTTTTTGTTTTTCTTTCTTTACATAAACTCCGTCAATAAAAGGACAAATACCGGGATCTGTTCCAAGCCAACCTTTCTTTCTAGCAAATATCCATAGTGTTATAAAAACTTTCACATATTCTTTTTTAACTTCCATTGAAGATAAATCTCTTATCCATTCCTCAATGTCTCCAGGTTTAAGATCTGAAATTAAACTCTTACCCAAGTCGCTATCATATATGCTTTTATTCTTTGAAGCGGGGATCGTATAAGTTTGTTTCTTTCTCCTATTCCAATAAACTCTATCTTTTAAAACTCCTTTTCCACTAGGATATTTTCTAAATAGATCTCTCCAAGATGTAGGTTTTAAAACTCTTAAATGTTTGTTTGATTTAAATATATGTATTCCGTATCCGTCTTCATCTTCATCAAAGTCAACTAAACTTTGTCTATGATTATATCCGGCCATATATCTAAACCAGGCTCTACAAGATTTTGACGCTCTGTATCCGTCTTTTCTGTCTTTACTAAATCCTCTTTCAATTTGTTCTCCAGGTATTTCGGCCCCACAATAAGCCTCAATAGTTTCGTTAATTGTGAAGCCTTTCGGCTTTGATGTATCTGGTTTCTCAACTATTCTTTTTGCAAGAGATCTAGTTTCATTTGGATCTTTAACCCA
>CACHFK010000015.1 GCA_902579085.1 uncultured Pelagibacteraceae bacterium
ATCAAAGGAAGAAGTAGGAGAAACAAATAAAAAGCTTAATAAAATAACCCAGTCTCAAGACTCTTCTATGAATTTTTCAAAATTAACTATTAGTGAGAATCAAGCTTTGAAAACACAAATATTTGGTTGTTGGAGCGTACCTATGGCTTTACCATACTCAGAAGATTTGTTAGTAAGAATTATATTAAAATTGAAACCGGATGGAACCTTGATTAAAGCAGAAATACTAGACCATGCAAGAATGAATACGCCAGGTCAAAAATATTTCAGAACACTTGCGGAAAGCGCTCTAAGGGCTCTTCAATTATGTCAGCCATTAAAAGTACCAACTAGTGGTTATGAAAGATGGAAAGAAATTCAATTTAATTTTGATCCAAGAGAAATGTTAGGACGCTAATGAAAATAATTAAAATTTTAACAATGGTTTTTATATTTTTTCTATCAAATACTACTATTTCATTTTCTTTAATAGAAGTTGATATTACAAGAGGAAATATAAACCCTTTACCAATAGCTGTTTCTCCTCTTTCTCAAGATATTAAATCAAAAAAAATTTCTCAAGATAGTTTAAATCTAGAGGATTTAGGTTTAGAAATATCTAAAGTAATAGAAAATAATTTAAAAACATCTGGATTATTTAATCCACTTAGTAAAGATGCATTTTTACAAAAACCTGACATTGCACATTTAAAACCAAGATTTGAAGATTGGTCATTGATTAAAGCACAAGCATTAATCACAGGAAAAGTATTAATAGAAAATGAGAAACTTAAAGTTGAGTTTAGATTATGGGATGTATTAGCAGCAAGAGAGATGTTGGCTTTAGCTTTTACAACTGTTCCAAGTAATTGGAGAAGGGTCGGTCATATAATAACAGATAAAGTTTACGAAAGGTTAACTGGTGAAAAAGGATATTTCGATACAAGAATAATTTATGTTGCAGAAGAAGGCCCAAAGACCCAAAGAGTAAAAAAATTAGCAATAATGGATCAAGATGGATTTAACAATAAATATTTAACTTTAGGAAATGAATTAGTTTTAACACCTAGATTTAACCCAACAAATCAGATGGTTACTTATTTATCTTACTTTAAAAATTTGCCTAGAGTTTATTTGTTAGATATTGAAACTGGAATTCAGGAAGTTGTAGGTGATTTTCCTGGCATGACATTTGCACCTAGGTTTTCACCAGATGGAAAAAAAATAATTATGAGTTTTGCTAAGGACGGAAACTCAGACATTTATACAATGGATCTAGAAAATAGAATTGTAGAGCAAATAACTAAACATCCATCAATTGACACTTCACCTTCTTATTCCCCAGATGGCAAATATATTACTTTTAATTCTGACAGAAGTGGCTTCCAGCAAATTTATCTTATGAAAAGTGATGGAAGCGATGTAAAACGAATTTCATTTGGCAATGGTATATATGGAACTCCAGTTTGGTCTCCTAGAGGTGATTTAATTGCATTTACAAAATTACACAAAGGTAAATTTTATATTGGAGTCATGAGAATTGATGGAAAAGGTGAAAGGCTGTTAACGGAAAACTTTTACCAAGAGGCACCTTCTTGGTCACCTAATGGAAGAGTAATAATTTTTTACAGGGAAACAAAAACTGATAAAAAAGGTGAAGGTTTTACTGCAAAATTATGGTCTATAGATTTAACTGGATACAACGAGAGGTTGGTTGAAACTGAAACAGATGCTTCTGACCCATCTTGGTCATCTTTGTTAAGTAATTAAGCATAATATTTGAAAAATTATAGTAAATTAAGTTGATTTTTATGCTTGAAACCTCTATTTAGTTGTGAAAAAGTTCTAAAATTATATTAAGGAGCATTAATGATTTTAAACAAAATTTTAAAAAATACTTTTATAGTAATAATTTTCGGTCTGGTTGTAAGCGCATGTGCAACTAAAAAAACATCAACAAGCACATCAGCAAAAATAGATTCACAATTACAAGGTGATGTATACATAGGATCAGACACAGTTGGAGAATTAGCAAAAGGTGTTCCAGATAGAGTATTTTTTGCAACAAATGAATCAATCTTAACAACTAAATCAAGAGATACATTGCGGAAACAAGCTGCCTGGTTAAGAGAAAATGCAGATGTAAATGTTGTTGTAGAAGGTCATGCAGATGAAAGAGGAACTAGAGAATACAATTTAGCTTTAGGTGAAAGAAGAGCAAATGCAGCTAAAGATTATTTAATGACCTATGGAATTTCTGCAGATCGTATATCAGTTATTAGTTATGGAAAAGAAAGACCAGTAGATCCAGGATCAAACCCATTATCTTGGTCTAAAAATAGAAGATCAGTTACTGTTAAAGCTAATTAACATATTAAAATTCTAATCAAGACCCTGTATAAATTAAATTTAAACAGGGTCTTTATTTTGCCATTATTATAAATAGAAATAATTTAATGTATAAAGAATTAGATAAAATATTATTTCTTGTTACTATTTGTTTTTTTGTAGTTATTTCTAGTTTGAAAGCTGAAACAACAGATGTAAAAGAAATTTTGCAGATTATACAAAAAGATTTAAGAACTTTAGAAAGAGCGGTTTATTCGGATTCATTTACATCCTCAAAGGATTCTTCAAACCAAAATATGACAAGCGAAAATGTAGAAGATGTTTTAACAAAACATTTGTTAAAACTTTCAGAAATCGAAAAGCAATTTCAAGAATTAACAAATAAGTACGAAGAAATAAATTTTAAATTAGATAAATTATCTTCAAGGTTATCAAAAGTACAAGCTGATAATCAATTACGGTTCCAAAATATAGAAAATAATACTGTATCAAATAATGCTCTAACATCTTTGCCTAAAACAGATCAAGAACAGACAAAAGTTTTACCTGGATCTTCACAGCCGCAAGATCTTGGAACAATATCATACAAAGATATGACTTCTAACAATGAAACTCAGATTGTTGAGTCAGTAGAGTCTACCAAAACAATCTCTACAGAAATATTTCAATCAGAAGAAAAAATATTACCCGAAGGAACTCCAAAAGAACAATATGAATTTGCTACGAGTTTTTTAAAAGTGGGAGACTACAATATGGCCGAAAGAGCATTCAGAGAGTTTGTCGACAATAATCCTGAAGATGAACTTTCCGGAAATGCCCAATACTGGTATGCAGAAACATTTAGAATAAGACAGCTTTATACAGATGCTGCTTCTGCATATTTGGAAGGTTATCAAAAATATCCTAAAAGTGAAAAGGCGCCTATAAATTTATTAAAACTTGGAGTATCATTGGTACAGATAGGAGAAAAAGATCAAGGCTGTTTAATGATTGCGGGAGTAAAAAAACAATATCCAAATGCAACTCAATCAGTGCTTCAAAAAGCAAAATATGAAGAAAAGAAATTTGAGTGCGAAAAGAAAAATTCATAATTTTTATTTAGAAAAGTTAGAAAATCCTAAAATAAAAAAGATTTATTCAAAATTTGAGCAAAATCTTGGAAAATATAAATCAGATAAATTTGCTATTGCTGTTTCAGGTGGAGCTGACAGTATGGCTTTAGCTTTTTTAGCTAAATACCATTCTATAAAAAAAAATTTAAATTATCATTATTTTACCGTTGATCACAAACTAAGGTCTTCTTCAACAAAAGAAGCCGTTCAAACAAAACAAAGTTTAAAAAAATTTGGAATAAATTGTGAGATTTTAACTTGGAAAAAAGATAAAAAATTTACTAATTTACAAGCTAAAGCAAGAGAAAAAAGATATGAGTTGATTTTTCAGAAGTGCTTAAAAAATAAAGTTTATCTTGCTTTAACCGCTCATCAAAAAAATGATTTATACGAAAATTTTTTTATAAGATTGTTAAGAGGCTCAGGATTAAAAGGTCTAAGTTCTTTTGAAAAAAATAAAAAAAAAATTAACAAAAAATTTAATGTTTTTTTACTAAGACCTTTATTAAATATTTATAAAAAAGATTTGTTATATATAACCAGAAACACTTTTGATTTTAATATTAAAGATCCTTCTAACAATAATGATGAATTTTTGAGAATAAAAGTGAGAAAATTAATTGATCAATTAAAAAATTATGGTTTAACATTTGAAAAGTTTCAAATTACACTTGAAAATCTTAATAAAAGCAATAAAGCACTAGAATTCTATGTAAATAAAAATATTGAAAAAAATACAAAATTTCTAAATAGAAAAAAATCTATAATTATTAACGAATTCTTTTTTAACAAACCTGAAGAAGTAGTGTTCAGATCTCTTTCTGAACTAATAAATAATTTAGGAAATAAAGATGGCTATACTAGAGGAAAAAAAATATTAAATTTAATAAATAATATTAAAAATAACAAAAATTATAAAAAAAATACATTATCAGGGTGTATTTTTGAAAAAGTAAATAAATCAATCATAATTTCAAGGGAAATCTAGATTATTTGGTAATTTTATGCAAAAAAGGGTACTTGTTTAATTATTAATAATTCTTATTTTATACTTCAAATGAATTTAAAAAATTTAGCGATGTGGGCAATTATAGTTCTATTGACAATAGGGCTATACAATATGTTTAAAAACCCCCAAGGTTCAATTACAAAAAATAATAATATTATCTTCTCAGAATTTTTGTCTGAAGTAGAAAATGGAAGAGTTGTGCAAGTAGAAATTCAAGGAAAAAACATAAAAGGAGTTTTTTCAAATGGTAAAATATTTAACACTTACGCACCCGATGATCCTAACTTAATTCAAAAGTTAAGTGATAAAGGTGTCAGTATTTCAGCAAGCCCTTTAGAAGAAAAAATGCCATCACTTCTTGGAATACTTCTATCATGGTTCCCTATGCTATTACTAATCGCAGTTTGGATATTTTTCATGAGACAAATGCAAGGTGGAAAAGGTGGAGCAATGGGTTTTGGGAAATCTAAGGCAAAAATGATGAATGAATTAAAAGGAAAGGTAACTTTTAATGATGTCGCTGGAGTAGAAGAGGCAAAAGAAGAAGTAGAGGAAGTTGTAGAATTTTTAAAAGACCCTAGAAAATTTAGTAGACTTGGTGGAAAAATTCCAAGAGGCTGTTTACTAGTTGGTCCCCCAGGAACTGGTAAAACTTTATTAGCTAGAGCAATAGCAGGTGAAGCAGGTGTTCCTTTTTTTACTATATCTGGATCAGATTTTGTTGAAATGTTTGTGGGAGTTGGAGCATCGAGAGTAAGAGATATGTTTGAACAAGGAAAAAAACATTCTCCTTGTATAATTTTTATAGATGAGATCGATGCTGTTGGCAGAAGTAGAGGAGCAGGCCTAGGTGGAGGAAACGATGAAAGAGAACAAACTTTAAATCAGTTACTAGTTGAAATGGATGGCTTTGATACAAATGAAGGTGTAATTATTATTGCAGCTACAAATAGACCAGACGTATTAGATCCAGCTTTATTAAGACCAGGAAGGTTTGATAGACAAGTAGTAGTTTCAAATCCCGATATAATAGGAAGGGAAAAAATTCTAAAAGTTCATGCAAAAAAAATTTCAATGGCTGCAGATGTAAATTTAAGAACTGTTGCAAGAGGAACGCCTGGTTTTTCAGGAGCTGATTTAGCTAATTTGGTTAATGAAGCTGCTTTGCTAGCGGCAAGAAAAAATAAAAGAATTGTAACCAATCAAGAATTTGAAGAAGCTAAAGATAAAGTAATGATGGGTGCTGAAAGAAGATCTATGGTTATGACTGAGGAAGAAAAAAAATTAACAGCATATCATGAGGCAGGGCATGCTATTGTAACTATTAATGAAAAAGCAGCTTATCCTATTCATAAAGCCACAATAATCCCAAGAGGAAGAGCATTGGGAATGGTTATGCAACTACCTGAAAGAGATGAAGTTTCACAAACTAGAGAACAACTTCATGCTCAAATGGCAATAGCAATGGGAGGAAGAGTAGCAGAAGAAATTATATTTGGTGAAGATAAAGTAACTACTGGAGCGGCAAGTGATATTGAGCAAGCTACAAAAAGAGCTAGAGCAATGGTTATGAGAGCAGGCTTAAGCAAAGAGCTTGGCCCAGTTGCTTATGGAGAAAATGAAGAAGAAGTATTTTTAGGCAGATCTGTTGCAAGACAACAAAACATGTCGGAAGAAACAGCAAAAAAAGTAGATACAGAAATAAGAAAAATAGTTGATAAGGGCTATGATAGAGCAAGAAAATTACTTACTGAAAAAATTGATGATCTACATAAACTTGCTAAAGCATTATTAACTTATGAAACCTTATCTGGAAGTGAAATAGAAGATTTAATAAACAAAAATGTTTATCCTAAGAATAAAGAAGATTTAAAAGTCGAAGAAGATGATCAAAGTTCAGCTTTAGGTTCAATCGGCTTGAAGCCAAAAATTGTTCACTAATATTAATGCAAAAATATTACACAAGGGCGTGTAATTTTTATTTTGGCAAAACTTCTAAAGAAAAAATTAAAAAAAAATTATCAGTTGCTCTTGGGGGTGATAATTCAATATCTTTTGATAGTATAGAGATAATTTCTAGAACCTCAAAAAAAATAATAAATATTAAAAATATAAATAATCTTTCATTAGGAATAAAAAAAAAAATTTTACTTGATTTAAAAAAAATTTGTAAAAACAAAAAAATTCTGAATTCAAAACTAAAAGATTTTCCTATATTGATGGGTGTTATAAATTTAACTCCAGATAGTTTTTCCGATGGCGGCAAATATAATAAAACTTTATTAGCAAAAAAACGAATCGAAAAACTAAATAAGAATGGAGCAAAGATAATTGATATAGGAGGTGAATCTACCAGACCAGGATCAAAAGAAGTTATGAAATTAAAAGAATGGAATAGAATAAAAAGTACAATGAAATACTTAAAGAAAAAAAACTTTTTTGTTTCTTTAGATACAAGAAAAACTTTCGTAATGAAAAAGGCTTTAAAATACAAATTAGATTTGATTAATGATGTATCGGGGTTAAGTCATGATAAAGAAACAATCGACTTTTTAAAAAAAACTAAGCTGCCATTTGTTTTACACCACATGAAAGGCATACCAAAGAATATGCAAATTAATCCTAATTATCAAAATGTATTATTAGAAATATATGATTATTTTGAAAGGAAATTAACACAGATTAGAAAAAAAGGTATTAAACATAACAATATAATATTAGACCCAGGAATTGGTTTTGGTAAAAATTTGAAACATAATATTACTCTAATTAATAATATTTCTATTTTTCATTCTTTAGGTTTGCCAATAATGTTAGGTCTTTCTAGAAAAAGATTTATAAAAGATATTTCTGGATTAAATGATAGTAAGGAGAGAATTGGAGGTACAGTTTCATCTTGTATTTATAGTATGTTGCAGGGAGTGCAAATATTGAGAGTACATGATGTTAATGAAGTAAATCAAGGAATTAAAGTGTTTAAAAAATTGTACTATTAATAATGGGTAAAAAATATTTTGGAACTGATGGAATAAGAGGAAGAGTAAACCAAGAAAATATAAACGGTGAAATGTTTTTTAAATTTGGTTTAGCAGCTGGTACTTATTTTAAAAATCAAAAAAAAAGTACACAAATTGCTATTATAGCAAAAGATACTAGATTGTCTGGATACACATTGGAACCAGCATTGGTGTCAGGTTTAGCTTCAGCTGGAATGCATATTTTTACCTTTGGTCCAATGCCCACCAATGGACTAGCTATGCTTACAAAAAAAATGAGAGCAAATATGGGTATAATGATTACAGCTTCTCATAATCCTTATTACGATAATGGTTTAAAATTGTTTGGTCCAGATGGTTTAAAATTATCAGATAAAATTGAAAAAAAAATTGAAAAACTAATTGACTCTAAAATAAAAGACAAATTGTCAAATCCAAAAATACTTGGAAGAGTTAAAAGACTGGAAGATGGATCGGAAAAATATATTAACATTTTAAAATCAAATTTTCCAAAAAAGTTTAATTTAAAAGGTTTAAAGATTGCGATAGACTGCGCTAATGGAGCTGCATATAAGATTGGACCTCAATTATTAAAATCATTAGGAGCAGTAGTTTATGAAATTGGGACTTCTCCAAATGGATTTAACATTAATGAAAAATGTGGATCAACTTTTCCAAATAAAATCAGAAATTTAACAAAAAAAAATAGAGCACATATTGGAATTTCCTTAGATGGAGATGCTGATAGAATTATTATATGTGACGAAAAAGGTAACATCATTGATGGTGACAAAATTATTGCAATGTTAGCTCAAAGGTGGAATAGAAAAAAAATTTTAAAAGGTGGCGTAGTTGGAACTTTAATGTCTAATTATGGTTTAGAAAAATTTTTTAGAATAAATAAAATAAAATTTTTGAGATCAAAAGTTGGAGATAGATATGTAAAAGAATTAATGCAAAAAAATAAATTTAATTTAGGTGGAGAACAATCTGGTCATATAATCCTAGGTAAATTTGCAACTACTGGGGATGGACTTTTAGTTGCCTTAGAAATTTTATTTTCAATGAGAAAAGGTAAAAAAGCTAGTGTACTTTTTAAAAATTTTAGCCCCACACCACAATTATTAGAAAATATAGAAGTTAAAGATAAATCAATAATTAATAGCGCTAAATGCAAAAAGGCAATAAAAATTGCAAGTAATTTAGTCAAAAATAAAGGCAGGATGCTAGTTAGAAAATCTGGTACAGAACCAAAAATAAGAATAATGTGCGAAAGTGAAAATAAAATTTTACTTAAAAAATGTATAAATATAGTAAAAAAATCAATTAATTAAATTGAAAATAAAATCTAAAATTTTGATTATTGCTGGTTCTGACTCATCGGGAGGTGCAGGTATACAGGCTGATATCAAAACTGTAACGTCTCTTGGATCTTATGCGATGACTGCAATTACTGCGGTTACTTCTCAAAATACAACTGGTGTTTCGTCTATAGTGCCAATTCCGTCAAAAGATATTTCGAAACAAATCGAATTTACTTCAAAGGATATTAGACCAGATGCAATTAAAATTGGAATGCTTCACTCTCCACCTGTAATTAATTCTGTTATAAACTCTTTAAATAAAATAAAGATTAAAAAAGTTGTTTTAGATCCAGTTATGGTTGCAAAGGGTGGTGCAAAATTAATAGATAAAAAATCAATTCAAATATTGAAAAATAAATTAATAAAAAAAGTTTCTTTGATAACCCCAAATATTCCAGAGGCAGAAATACTTTCAAATACAAAAATATTAAGCATTGAGGATATGATATTTGCCGCAAATAAATTATTAAGTATTGGCGCAAAAAATATCCTTATTAAGGGAGGACATATGCAATCAAGATTAGTTACTGATATTTTTGTAAATAAAAATGAAATTTCTAAGTTTTATAGCAAAAGATATAATACCAAAAACACTCATGGAACAGGTTGTACTCTTTCAAGTGCAATAGCTACATTTTACTCATGTGGAAAAACTCTAAAGAAATCTTGTGAAATGGCAATCAATTATGTTAACCATTCAATAAGTTCAGGACCAAATTTTGGTAAAGGTCATGGGCCAATAAACCATTTAAATACATTTACTATTAAAAAAAAACTTAAATGAAAAATGTTGCAGTAGTTGGTTCCCAGTGGGGAGATGAAGGAAAAGGTAAGATAGTTGATTGGTTATCAAGAGAGGCAGATGTTGTTGTTAGATTTCAAGGTGGTCATAATGCAGGTCATACTTTAGTTATAGACGGAACAACATATAAATTAAGATTGTTGCCTTCAGGAATAGTAAGAAAAAATAAAGTTTCTATTATTGGAAATGGAGTTGTTGTTGATCCATGGGCTCTTCTTGATGAAATTAAGGAAATAGAATTAAAAGGTGTTAAAATTAATGAAAATAATCTAATTTTATCTGAAGCGGCTACGCTAATTCTACCATTTCATAGAGAGATGGATGAAATGAGAGAAGACTCTGCTGGTAATTCAAAAATTGGAACTACTAGAAGAGGTATTGGACCAGCTTATGAAGATAAAGTGGGCAGAAGATCTATAAGAGTAATGGATCTAGCGTCTAAAAAAAATCTTGAAAATAGGTTAACAGTAGTTCTAGAACATCATAACGCAATCCGTAAGGGATTAGGCAAACCAATTTATCAAAAAGATAAATTAGTTGAAGATTTATTAAAAATAGCTCCTAATATTTTAAAATACTCAGCACCAGTTTGGAGAAAAATAGATCAATATAAATTTGAAAAAAAAAAAATCTTATTTGAGGGTGCTCAAGGAATATTACTTGATGTTGATCATGGCACATACCCTTATGTAACTTCCTCAAATACAGTTGCAGCTTCTGCAGCAACAGGCTCTGGATGTGGTCCAAATTCTATAAACTTTGTTCTTGGTATCACGAAAGCTTATACAACAAGAGTAGGCGAAGGACCTTTTCCAACAGAACTTAAAGATAATATTGGTAATCATCTAGGTGAAAAAGGACATGAATTTGGAACTGTAACGAGTAGAAAAAGAAGGTGTGGATGGTTTGATGGAGTTTTAGTAAGACAAACAATTAAAATTTCAGGAATTTCTGGAATTGCTTTGACAAAGTTAGATGTGTTAGATGAATTAGAAGAAATAAATTTATGTATAGCTTATGAATTAAAAGGAGAAAAAATAGATTATTTCCCCGCAGCTGTAGAAGATCAAGTAAATGTTAAACCAGTTTATAAAAAATTTGAAGGATGGAAATCTAAAACACAAGGTATTAAAAAATTTGATGAATTACCAGAAAAAGCAAAAATTTATATAAAAGCGATAGAAGAATTCGTTGAGACAAAAATATCAAGTATATCAACAAGCCCTGAAAGAGAAGATACAATTCTTTTAATAGATCCTTTTAAATAATATTGTTTATAAAGAACTTATTTTCAACAAATAAGAGAAAGTTATTTTAATTTTTTATTTTACAGGAAGAAGATTTTTTGATTTTGCTGCATTCAGCATGTGTTTTTGAAGTTTTTCAAAAGCTTTATTTTCTATTTGTCTTACTCTTTCTCTACTAATTTTAAATTTTTTACTTAGATCCTCAAGAGTAGTGCTGTCATCAGTTAGTCTTCTCGAATATAAAATTTCTTTTTCTCTATCATTCAAAACTTTAATAGAGTCTTGCAAGAGATCTTTTCTTTGATTTATTTCCTCATTTTGAGCAAATTTAAGTTCTTGATCCATTTCTTCATCTACCACCCAATCTTGCCATTCATCACCATCTTCTCCTATTGGTGCATTGAGGGATTGTTCTTTTCCAGATAGTCTTCTATTCATTGAAACAACTTCTTCTTCACTTACGTTAAGTCTATTGGAAATATCTTTTACATGCTCATCCTTTAAATCACCTTCTGTTCTTGGAGCAATTTGATTTTTAATTTTTTTTAGATTAAAAAATAATTTCTTTTGTGCTGTTGTTGTTCCGATTTTTACTAAACTCCAAGATCTAAGTATATATTCTTGAATTGAAGCTTTTATCCACCACATTGCATAAGTTGCCAATCTAAATCCCTTATCAGGTTCAAATTTTTTAACAGCTTGCATTAAACCAACATTTCCTTCTGAAATCATTTCACTTAAAGGTAATCCATATCCTTTGTAGCCCATTGCTATTTTGGCAACTAATCTTAAATGGCTAGTAACTAATTTTTCAGCCGATTTTACATTTCCATTTGTCTTCCAATTTTTAGCTAACATAAATTCTTCTTCAGCATCTAGCATTGGAAATTTTTTAATTTGAGCTAAATATAAAGAAAGACCACCCTCATCTGAAAGTGTTGGCAAATTATATGTTGTTTTATTCATAGAGGATATTTATTTAATTAAGAATTTAAATTTTACAATGCTTTTATTTGTTTGTATTTCTTAGTCTTTTTAAAATATTATTTAGATTTGCAGGTAAATTTGACGAAAACTCTAAACGTTTTCCTGATCTAGGATGATTAAATCCAAGAATTTTTGCATGCAAGAACTGTCTATCAAGTTTTAGAATATATTCTTCTAGTATATGATCTATATTTTTAAATTTTTTATATTTTTTTTTATATTTTTTATCACCTAAAATGTTATTTCCTTTATGGCTCATGTGAACTCTTATTTGATGAGTTCTTCCTGTTTCAAGTTTACATTCGACTAGACTTAAAGTAGGAACTTTATCATTTTCAAAAGTTTCCAAAGTTTTATAGTTTGTAATTGCTTTTTTTCCTTTAGTAACTCCAACTTCCATCATTTGTCTATTCTTAGAACTTCTTGTTATAAATGTTTCTATTTTTCCATTTTGAGGTCTTAATTTACCCCAAATTAAAGCTTGATAAACTCTAGTTATAGAATGTTCAGAAAATTGAGCTGATAAATTTTCATGTGATGAATTGTTTTTTGCAATTACTATCAATCCTGAAGTATCTTTATCGATTCTATGAATAATTCCAGGTCTTAATTCATCACCAATGTTTGATAATTTTTTATCATAATTCATTAAGGCATTAACAATCGTATTATCATAATTTCCAACAGAAGGATGCATGGATATACCCGAATTTTTATTTATCACAATGAGATCTGGGTCTTCATATATTATGTCTAATTTATAATCATAAGGTTTTAAAGAAGCTTTAACTGGATCTGGTATTTCAAAAATAATATTATCCCCTAAAGATACTTTTTTTGATGGGTCTTTAACTACTAAATTATTTATTTTAAGCTTTTCTTTTAAAATTAAATTTTTAACTCTAGTTCTGCTTAATTCTTTTTTTTTATTTGTTAAAAATAAGTCAATTCTAATTTCTTTTTCAGTATCGCCAACAATTAACTTAATGATATTTTTCATAATTTATAATATTAATACTATATGCGCTTGTAGCTCAACTGGATAGAGCGCCTGACTTCGGATCAGGAGGTTCTGGGTTCGACTCCTAGCAGGCGCACCATTATTTAACTGTTTTTTTCTAATAAGCGAATAATTCCAGAGTCATCAAAATTTTCCAGTCCTTGCTTGCATCCTTTTTCATACATTTTAAGCGCAACTTTAGTCAAAGGTAAATTTATTAAATATTTTTTTCTCAATTGGTCAGCTAATTTCATATCTTTTTTAAAAATACTTAATCTACTCAGTGGTTTAAAATATTTCTTTTCTATCATTCTTTTCCCTCTATCAGCAAACATCCAACTTTGACCTGATGAATTATTAATTATGTTAAATAATTTTTTTAAATTAATTTTTTCCTTTTTGGCTAGCATAATAGCTTCAGCTGCTGATATAATTTGTATTCCTGCTAAGCAATTATTAATAATTTTTACAGTTGAACCAGTGCCAATTTTTTTTCCTAAATAATATATATTATTTCCTATATCTTTTAACAAAGCTAAATTTTTTTTGTATACACTTTTTTTTGATGAAAGCATTAAACTTAAATTTCCATTTATTGCTTTTTTCGGCCCACCAGATACAGGACAGTCTATATATTCAAAATTATTTTTTTCTAACTTATTGTATGTATTTTTAACCCAATTTGGAGATACAGTTGTACAGTTAATTATAGTGTGATTTTTAGTAATTTTTAACCTTTTTTTAATTTCTATAAATGTATCAATAATACTTTGGCATTGATTTTCATCTAATACAATTATTATAAAGACATTTGTTTTTAAAAAAATTTCTTTTAAACTTTTTACAAAAATAAAGTTTTTAATAGATTTCATGTTATTATATTTTTTGATGTCGTAGCCAAAAATCTTATATTTTTTTTTAAGATTTAAAGAAATTGCTTGTCCCATCGACCCCAAGCCAATAATACTGACTTTTTTACTCATATTTATTCTCCAATATTAATCAACGTACCTTTTTTTCTTGCTACACTAAAAGAATAGTAAAATAATGTTATTGCTAATAATAAATAAACTGCGTTTAGTTTTAAAGCTGAATATAAGTTTTCTAAATTTATAGTGTTATTAATTAGTATATTTCTTGCTTCTTCAAAAACATAAACTAGTGGAAGAGAGTAAGCAATTTTTTGAAATATTACTGGCAAAGTTTCAATCGGATAATATATACAACCAAAAGGAGCTAATAAAAACATTGTAGACCAAGCAATATTTTCAAACGAAGGTCCAAATCTTAATAATCCAGAAGAAACTAAAATTCCTAAAGTTATTCCAAAAATATACAAACTTAAAAAAAGAAAAAACAAATATATTCCAAGATCTAATATTGATATTCCAAAAAGTGGTGATGTTAAAATTATTGCTGGTATCAATCCAATTAAGGCTCTTATCAAAGCCGTAATTACAAGTGAAGTAATTATTTCACTAATTTTCATTGGAGCGATGAATAAATTTGTAAAGTTTCTGCTCCAAATTTCTTCTAAAAATAACATATTAAAACCAATGCTTGTTCTAAATAAAAAATCATAAAGAATTGCACATGTTAGGATTACCCCCACGGCATTGTTGTAGTAGGAGCTATGAGAGGCAAAGAAATTTGATATAAAACCCCATAATGTTATTTGTATAGATGGCCAATAAATTAAATCTAAAATTCTAGGAAAAGATCGAGTTATCAAAAAAAAATGTCTTAAAAAAAGACCATATATTCTAATTATACTCATTCTCATCTCTCGTAAGTTTTAAAAACACTTCTTCTAAGTTTTGTCTTCCATGTTTACTAATTAATTCGTTGGGGCTTCCACTATCAATGATAATACCATCTTTCATCATTAATATTGATTTACATAATCTTGTTACTTCATTCATATTATGTGAAGCTAATAAAATTGAAATTTTCATTTCTTTTTTATACTCTTCTAAAAACGTTCTAACAAAGTCACCAATTTCAGGATCAAGAGAAGCAGTAGGTTCATCCAACAATAAAACTTTTGGTTTGTTAATCAAAGCTTTTGCTAAGCTAACTCTATTTTTTTGTCCTGATGAAAGTTCACCTGTAATTTTATTTAATAAATCACCTAACCTTAATTTTTCTGATAGATACTCAATTCTTTTTTTAATATCTGAAACTGAATATAATTTACCATAAACAATTAGGTTTTGTTTTACAGTTAGTTTTTTTGGAAGTTCAATATAAGGAGAAATAAAATTTATTTTTTTTAAAATTTCAATTCTGTTATCTTCAATCTTTTTTCCATCTATTATTATTTCTCCATTAGAAGGTTTTAGCAATCCCAGCATCATACCAATTGTTGTGGTTTTTCCTGAACCATTTGGCCCAAGAAGACCTAGAATTTCATCATCTTTAATTTTAAAAGAAATTCCTTTTACAGCTTCCTTTAAACCATAATTTTTCTTTAACTTTTTTACTTCTACTAAATTTTGCATAATTACTTTGAAGCTCTAATCAATCTATCATTAATTGTCTCTCCAAATCCTATATTTGGAATTTTTTCAACAGCTATACTTTTAAATTTATTTTTTTTAATTATTCTTAAAGTTTTATACAAGTTTTTGGCAGCTTCTTTAAGATTTTTTTTCTTACTTAAATAAAAAAAATTTTTTTTGTAAACTTTTCTTTCTTTAATTAAAATAAAAGCTTCTTTACTTTTTGGATGTTTAATATTTAGTCTTATCGGAATCCCAGGAGAATAGTGGATTTTTCCTTGACCAGGAGCTACTATTTTTTTTTTCTTAAATTTTACTTTATTTTTATTTATAAGAAATTTTTCTATTGATTTTCTCTCTATTCCTCCTAGCCTTAATATTTTTGGTTTTCCAATTAAGCTTACTATTGTAGACTCAACGCCTACTTTTGATTGCCCTCCATCTAGAACGAATTTAATTTTTTTTCCAAATTCATCAATAACATCATTTTTTGAAACTGGACTTATTTGTTTTGATAAATTAGCGCTTGGTGCAGCGAGAGGATATTTTAAAACTTTTAATAAGTTTCTAGTAAGTTTATGTCTAGGAAATCTTACAGCTAAAGTTTTTTTTTTATTTGTTACATTGCTTGAAATACAACTATTAGGTTTTAACTTTAAAATAAAAGAAATTGGACCAGGGCAAAATTTTTTATATAATTTAAGAAAATTAAAATCAATAAAACAATCTTTTTTTAAATCATTTAAACTATAATAATGAACAATCAGAGGATTTTTTTTTGGTCTTTTTTTTAACTTATAAATTTTTAATGTTGCCTTATCAGAGTAAGCATTTGCCGCTAATCCGTATACAGTTTCAGTGGGAATTCCTATACATTGATCATTATTTAAATATTTTGTAGCTTTTTTAATATTTGAAAGATTGTTTTTCATATAATAATACCAACTAATATATGAATGAAAAAAATTTGCCAGATGATATTATTTCCAAGTCTTTAAATGAGTTAACTGATTTAGCTAGTGAAATTATTATAAAACTGGAAAATAAAAAGGATTTAGAAAATTCAGTTGATGAATATCAAAAACTTTTAAAATTAAATAGTTTAATAGAAAAAAAATTTAATAAAACGAATAAAGAAATTTCTGAATATACAAAATCAAAGATTAAAAATATAATTTCTAAAAAAAATGAAAAAAAAATTAAATAAAATTGCAAAAGATACTAATTTATTTTTAAAAAAATATTTAAAACTACAAAAAAAAACTGATTTGCTTAAAGCTATGAAATATGGGTTATTGCCTGGAGGAAAAAAAATAAGATCTAAAATCCTGATAGATGCAGGAAAAATTTTTAATATTAATTATAATGTTTTAATTCAAATAGGTGCTGCAGTAGAATGTATTCATGCTTATACTCTTATACATGATGATTTGCCATGCATGGATAATGATGACTTGAGAAGAGGAAAACCTAGTACACATAAAAAATATGGAGAGTCCACTGCTGTTTTAGCTGGAAATTCGCTTTTAACTTTAGCTTTTGAAATATTAACAAATAAAAATCTTAAAATAAGTGATAATAAAAAGGTTTTACTTATAAAATATATTTCTAAATGCGCAGGCCATGAAGGAGTAGCAGGTGGACAGTATTCTGATTTGAATTTTGAAAATAAAAAAATTTCACTAAGTAAAATTAAAATTATGCAAGTTAAAAAGACTGGAAAACTTTTCAGTTTTTGCTGTGTTGCACCGTTAATAATTTCTAATAAAAATAATTTAATTTACAAGTTTAAGAAAATTGGTGAAGATATAGGTTTGTTATTTCAAATTGCTGATGATTTAATTGATTATACTGGAAGTGCAAAAATAGCAGGAAAAAAAACAAAAAAAGATCAAGCGAAAGGAAAAGCTACTTTAATCAGTTTACTAGGGTATAAAAATACGATTAAATACTCAAATAAATTAAAATTAAATATTTTTAATGAATTAGCTAGATATCAAAAAAGATCTCATGATCTTAAAGAAACAATTGGATTTATTTTAAATAGAAAAAATTAAAATGGCAGATTATAAATTATTAAACAAAGTAAACTTTCCATCTGATATTAAAAAATTATCAAATCAACAATTAAAAGTTTTGTCAGAAGAGCTTAGACAGGAAATGATAGAAGCGGTTTCAAAAACAGGAGGTCACTTAGGTGCGGGTTTAGGAGTTGTAGAACTTACAGTAGCTTTACATAATGTTTTTAACACTCCTAATGATAAAATTATTTGGGATGTTGGTCATCAAACTTATCCACATAAAATATTAACGGGAAGAAAAGATAGAATAAAAACATTGAGACAAGGAAATGGTCTTTCAGGTTTCACCAAGAGATCGGAAAGCGAGTTTGATCCCTTTGGAGCTGCTCATAGTTCTACTTCAATTTCAGCTGGCTTAGGAATTGCGACTGCAAATAAACTTTCAAATAAAAATGATGAAGTTATAGCAGTTATTGGTGACGGGGCGATTAGCGCAGGCATGGCATATGAGGCAATGAATAATGCAGGCGATGCAAAGACTAAAATGATTGTAATTTTAAATGATAATAACATGTCAATTGCTAAGCCAGTTGGTGCAATGAAATCATATTTAGCAAAAATTTTCTCAGCAAAAATCTATTTTAATTTAAGAGAAACTATAAAATTAATTATTTCATCATTTTCAAAGAGATTTAGTAAAAAAGCAGGTAAAGCAGAAGATTTTTTAAGATCAATGGTAACAGGCGGAACTTTGTTTAGTTCTTTAGGATTTTACTATATTGGTCCCATAGATGGGCATGATTTAGATGTCCTTTTGCCAATTCTTAAAAATGCAAGAGACTCAAAGCACAACGGTCCAATACTTATTCATTTAAAAACACAAAAAGGAAAAGGTTATAAGTATGCTGAAAAATCTGATGATAAATATCATGGTGTTTCAAAATTTAATGTTCAAACAGGTATTCAAGAAAAATCTAAATCTAACATTCCCGCATATACAAAAGTTTTTGCTAATACATTAGTTAAACATGCTGAAAAAGACAGTAAAATTGTTGGAATTACTGCCGCAATGCCATCTGGAACAGGTATGGATATTTTTTCAAAAAAATTTCCTAATCGTATGTTTGATGTCGGTATAGCAGAGCAGCATGCTGTTACTTTTGCTGCAGGTTTGGCTACAGAGGGTTTCAAACCTTATGCAGCTATATATTCAACATTTTTACAAAGAGCTTATGACCAAGTAGTTCATGATGTGGCTATTCAAAGTTTGCCTGTTCGATTTGCAATTGATAGAGCGGGGCTAGTAGGTGCTGATGGACCTACTCATGCTGGATCTTTTGATATAACATATCTTTCCACTTTACCAAATTTTGTAGTTATGGCTGCAAGTGACGAAAGTGAACTTGTCAAAATGATTAATACTTCAGTTGATATAAATGATAGACCAAGTGCATTTAGATATCCAAGAGGAGCGGGTGTAGGAATGGATATGCCAGATATTACAGAAAAATTGGTTATTGGAAAAGGAAGAATTATTAAAGAGGGAAAAAAAGTAGCATTATTGAACTTTGGCACAAGATTAAAAGAATGTTTAGTTGCGGAAGAAAATCTTAAAAAAAAAGGAATTGATTTAACAATTGTTGATGCAAGATTTGCTAAACCTCTGGATGAAAATTTAATTTGGCAAGTTGCTACAAATCATGAAGCAATAATAACTATTGAAGAAGGAGCAATAGGAGGATTTGGTTCTCATGTAAACTTCTTTTTAAATGAAAAAAATCTACTTGATAACAATTTAAAATTTAGATCGATGATTTTACCAGATAAGTTTATAGATCATAACAAACCAGAAGAAATGTACAAAGATGCTGGATTAGATGCTAAATCTATAGAGTTAAAAGTTTTAGAAGCTTTAAATTCAAAAGTTGTAATAAAAAAAATTAATTAATTCCCACATTGAGCTTTGTTTAAAAGGTAGTGATCCAAAATTACACAATGCATCATTGCTTCACCTATAGGAACTGCTCTAATACCAACGCATGGATCGTGCCTACCTTTGACTGATATTAATGTATTTTTTCCAAATTTATCTATAGTTTTTCTTTGACTTAAAATTGAAGATGTTGGTTTAACAGCAAAGGAAACTATTATTTCTTGACCGCTAGAAATTCCACCTAAAATACCACCTGCATTATTTGAATAAAATTTTGTTTTTTTTCCTTTCTTAGACATTTCATCTGAATTTTGTTCACCAGTTAATTGAGCTGAATTCATACCAGATCCAATGTTCACACCTTTTACTGCATTAATGCTCATCATCGCAGCAGCTAAATCCATGTCAAGTTTTGAATATATTGGTGCGCCTAGACCAATAGGTACGCCACGAGCTCTTACTTCTATAATAGCTCCACATGAAGAACCTGCTTTTCTAATGTCCAACAAATATTTTTCCCATAATTTTATTACTGATTTATCAGGACAAAAAAGAGGATTTTTTGAAATATATTTATCTTTCCAATTATTTAGGTCACACCCTAAAATTCCTAAACGAGTTACAGCTCCCACAACATTAAATTTCTTTCCAAGTTTCGTTTGTAGAACTTTTTTTGCAATAGCTCCTGCTGCTACTCGTGAAGCAGTTTCTCTTGCTGATTGTCTTCCACCACCTCTGTAATCTCTTATTCCATATTTTTGAAAATATGTGAAATCTGCATGCCCTGGTCTAAATTTGTTTTTTATGTTTCCGTAGTCTTTCGATCGCATATCTTTATTGTAAATAATCATAGAGATAGGTGTTCCAGTAGTTTTGCCCTCAAACATACCTGACAATATTTCAACTTTATCATCTTCTTTTCTTTGAGTTGTAAATTTAGATTGACCTGGTTTTCTTTTATTAAGTTCTTTCTGTATTTCTTCTACTTTAATTTGAATATTTGGTGGGCAACCATCAACTATACAGCCAATTGCTGGACCATGGGATTCTCCCCATGTAGTAAAACGAAATATCTTTCCAAAAGTATTAAATGACATTAATTTATTATATAAATTATTTTGTTTAAATTATGAATCAAAAAAACTCGTTAGGCCTAAATAAATCCTTTAAAGACGAAGATAATCCAATTTCGCTTTTTAAAATTTGGTTCGAAGAAGCAAAAAAATCTGAATTAAATGATCCTAACGCTTTATCTCTGGCAACTAGCGACAACAAGGGAATTCCTTCTGTTCGCATGGTGCTGCTAAAAAGTTTTGATAATAGTGGATTTGTTTTTTATACAAATTTAAATAGTGTAAAGAGTAATGCGATAAAAGATAATCCCATTGTATCAATGTGTTTCCATTGGAAAAGTTTGTTAAGACAAATAAGAATAACAGGTAAGGCTAGCAATGTAAGTGACGCGGAAGCTGAAGAATATTATAATTCTAGATCTTATGGAAGCAGAATTGGAGCATGGGCATCTAAACAAAGTTCAATTTTAAATAATAGAGAAGAATTAAATAATCAAATTGAAGAGTATAAATATAAATTTCCTAATAATGATAAAGTTCCAAGACCTAGTCATTGGTCAGGATGGAGAGTTGATCCTAGTGAAATAGAATTTTGGTTAGATGGTAATAATAGAATCCATGAAAGATTAAAATATATAAAAGTTAATGAAAGTTGGGAAAAAATTTTATTAAGCCCTTAAAAATTTCTTTCAATGCTAAATGTGGTCAAATTTTTTAATATCTGTTTTTCTCTAGAATTTTCAAATACACTTAATGCATTGGATGCCAAATTTATAAAATGATCTGCTTTTTTATAGCAGTCTTGAATAACGTTATTTTCTTTTATTAAATTTAAAACATATTTTAATTCTTCTTTATCTCTTTTATCTTTAATAAATAATTGCTTTAGTATTTTTTTTTCTGGCTCTCCAACTTTTTGATATAATAAAATTATTGGAAGTGTAACTTTACCCTCAAAAAAATCATTACCGATTTCTTTACCAAATAATTTTAAATTAGAATTATAGTCTAGAGCATCATCAGCTATCTGAAAAGTTAATCCAATATTTTTTCCATAAAATTCTAATGCTTCTTTATATTTTGCTTCTTTCTCTCCTAATATTGCTCCAACTTTCGATGCTGCAGAGAATAACGCAGCAGTTTTAGATGAAGTAATTTTAAAATAAGTTTCTTCCAATATATCTATTTCACCTTTATGTTGAAGTTGTAAAACTTCACCCTGAGCAATTTTGGTTGATGTTGAAGATAATAGTTTTAATATTTCAATGTTTCCATCTTCAACCATCATTTCAAAACATCTACTAAGCAAGTAGTCACCTACTAGAATAGAAGATTGATTACCCCAAATAGTATTTAGTGTTTTCTTGCCTCTTCTAATTTCAGAATTATCAATGACATCATCATGCATTAAAGTTGCAGCATGTATTAACTCTACACAAGCGGCTAAATTAATATCTCTTCCTCCCTTGTTGTATCCTGAAAGCTTTGCACTTCCTAATGTTAATAGAGCTCTTAGTTTTTTTCCTCCAGTTCCAAGATGATACTCAGTCATTTTATGCACAAGCTCTACATTGCTTGCTAATTTTGAAACTATTCTTTCATCTACTAAGGCTAATTTATCTTCTACTGAGTTTTTTAAGTCTAAATATGAATTATTTATCTCTTTTTTTAACTGTATAACGGATCCCATAATTTAAAATTATTATATTAAATTTATTAATATACTTATCAATTGACGCACCTTATTCTTCAACTATAAGTAAGCTTTATAAATATACAAAAGTTTTGTAGCATCAAACATGTTATCATTTTTTAAAAAAAAAAAAATTGTAAGTCACATAAAACTATCTGGTGTTATAGGAAATGTGGGTAAGTTCAAACAAGGAATAGATTTTTCAGGACAAGAAGAGATCATAAAAAAAGCTTTTTCTATTAAAAAATCTCAAGCTGTAGCAATAACTATTAATTCTCCAGGGGGGTCACCAGTTCAATCGCATTTAATTTATAAATTAATTAGAGAACAGGCAAAAAAACATAAAAAAAAAGTTATAGTATTTGCTGAAGATGTGGCTGCATCAGGTGGATACCTAATTGCTTGCTCAGGAGATGAGATTTATGCAAATCCAAGCTCCATAGTAGGTTCAATTGGAGTAATTTATTCATCTTTTGGATTTAAAGATTTAATACAAAAATTAGGAGTACAAAGAAGAGTTTATACGGCTGGAAAAAATAAAAGTACTTTAGATCCATTTCTTGAAGAAAAAGAAGAAGATATAAATAGGTTGAAAAGTATTCAATTAGAGTTACATGAAGAATTTATTAACGTGGTAGAAGAAAGCAGAGGAAGTAAATTAAA
>CACHFK010000016.1 GCA_902579085.1 uncultured Pelagibacteraceae bacterium
ATTAAATGAAATTACTTTAAAAAGAAAAGATATTTTTAATAAAACAGGAAATAAAATTAATATTATAGCTATTTCAGCAAAAAATAGAAATAAAAAAAGAAATTTTAAAATTAATAAAAAAATATTTTTTTCAAATCCTTTAGATATATTTGCTAAAAAAAAAATAGATATTTTGTTTGAGGTGATTGGTAAATCAGATGGTATATCAAAAAAAATTGTAGAAACTGCATTAAAAAATAAAATACACGTAATCACTCCTAATAAAGCACTCATTTCAAAGCATGGAGATTATCTCTCTTTTTTAGCAGAAAAAAATAAAGTTAATTTAGAATTTGAAGCATCGGTAGGAGGTGGGATTCCTATATTAAGAACTATCAAAGAAGGATTGGCTACAAATAAAATTACTAAAGTTTACGGAATCTTGAATGGTACATCAAATTATATACTTTCTGAAATGGAAAGAACTAAAGAAAGCTTTTCAAACGTTCTAAAAAAAGCTCAGTCATTAGGGTATGCAGAACCTGGAAACCCCAAATTAGATTTAAATGGTTATGATGCATTAGCTAAAGTAAAAATACTCTCGTCTTTGTCATTTAACATTAAAATTTCTAAATCAAATTGTCTAATGGAAGGAATAGAAAATATTGAATATAAGGATATCGAAATTGTTAACCAACTTAATTATAAGATAAAATTATTAGGTATTACAGAAATTATAAATAACAAATTATTTGAACGTGTACATCCATGTCTTGTTAAAAAAAATACATATATCGGTAATGTTGATGGTGTAATGAATGCTGTAATTCTTGAAGGTAAACCTGTGGGTGAAAGTGTTCTTCAAGGAGAAGGGGCGGGACCAGGACCAACATCTTCAGCCTTAATGTCTGATTTATTATCTATCTTAAGAGGTAATATTAAATTTCCTTTTGGTGCATCTAATAAAAAAAGAAATAATGTAAAAATTTATGATGTCAACAAATATACAAACCCCTTATATCTAAGACTGGAAGTAAAAGACAAACCAGGAGTTTTATCATCAATTACTAAACAATTAGCAAAATTTAAAATTTCTGTAAAAAGATTGATCCAAATTCCAGATCATAAAAAAAAAACTGCATCAATAGTAATTATTACTCATACATCTAATGAATTAAATTCAAAAAAATGCATAAAGTCATTTAAAGAAAATATTAATGTCATTAAACAACCTGTTTTAATTAGATTATTCTGAAGGATAAATAGATATTTTATTATTTTTTAATGTCTAAATCTATATATTTTATTGAAAAAAGTTATCCATTTAATGCACATGATCTTTCATCTTCATTTATAGGTGGTTCTGAAAAAACATTAATAAATATTTCTTTAGAATTAGCCAAAATAAAAGACTTCAAAATAAAAGTTTTTAATTTAACAAAAAAAAATGAAATAATTAATAATGTAGAATGGGTTAATATTAATAATATTCCTTTAAATTGTAATCCAGATTTTCTTGTTGCAATGTCTGATGCTAATTTACTTTCATTAATAAATTGTAAAAAAAATTTTTTATGGTCACATAGCATTCAATCATTTGAAAAATTTATAAGAAAAAATCAATTTTATTCTTTTATAAAAAATAAACCCATAATGATTTTAGAAGGTGAATATCATTTTAATAAAAGAAGTATATTAACCTCTTTTTTTGGTAAAAAAATTTTACCTATTTCTGTAGATTATGATTTTATTGAAACATACATAGATGAAAACTTAGTACCCTCTAAAAGAGCTATATTTAATACTAGATCAGATAGAAATATAAAATTCTTGATTGATTGTTGGAAAACAATAAAATTTTACACTGGAGACTCTAATTTATATATTAATCCCCCTTTTAATATTGATAATACTCATATTAAATTAGGTATTAAATTAAGAACAAAAGGACCAAAAATTGATTTGATAAATGATTTAGTTAATTCGCGTGTTATGCTTAATCCTGGTCACAAAGGTGAAGTGTTTTGTCTTGCGGCAGAAGAAGCTAAAAAATTATGTGTGCCAATAGTTACAATGGGTTATGGTTCGTTATATGAAAGAGTAGAACATGGCATAACAGGATTTATTGCAAAAAATAAAAATGAATTTATTGATTATTCAATAAATCTTTTAAATAATGATAGTTTATATTTAGATTTAAAAAAAAATTTATTTTTAAAAAGAAATTCAAGAAATTATAGTAACGTAGCTAATGATTTAGTTAGAATTCTTTTTGAAAGTTAAAAAAAATTTAAATTTTTATTTTATTAAGAGCATTATTTTTAAATAAATTTGCCTCTTGTATGTATCTTCTTACCATTTGAGTTGTTTTATGACCTGTCATAGCCATTATATTTCTCTCTTCTGCGCCAAATTCAGCTGCAGTTGTTGCAAAACCTGATCTTAAACTATGTCCTGAATATCTAGATGGATCTAAACCTGCCTTATTTGCATATTTTTTAATAATTAAAGCTACTGACTTATCAGAAATATCAAATATCCTTCCATTATTAGAAGAAAATTTATAATTAATATAATTTTTGACTGCTAAAACCGGACAATATTCTTGATTAGCAAAGTAGGGAATGGCTTTAATAATTCCCTCTCCAGATTGATCAGTTTTTGACTTTTTAATCAGTATTTTTACACCTTCTGCTACAAATTCGACGTCTTCACTATAAATATTAACTAATTCAGATCTTCTAAATCCTCCAGCAAAACCTAAAAGAATTATTGCTTTATCTCTTATCTTCATTTCTGTTTTAAAATTACTTTCAGGTAAGTTTTTATCTATAATTGTATCTTCGTTTATAGATTTAATTAATAATTTTAAATCATTGATTAATATAGGTTTTTTAGATTTTTGTCTGGATCCCAATATTCTTTTGATACCATGTAAATTTTCCATTATTATTGGATGTTTATTATCCAAATAATGGCCTTTTAATTTATGAATAACGCTTATTGAAGCTATTCTTCGTTTTAAAGTGCTAAATTTAGATGTTTTTGAGAGATGAGTTATATAAAGAGCTATTATTTTAGGCTCTGTAGGAATTGAGGAAAAACCATTCTTTGAACAAAAAATTGAGAAATCTCTAAAGTCAGATTCATATGCTCTTAGAGTATTATCAGCTTTTGAATTCTTTAAATTTTTTAGTGTCTCAATTTCTAAATTTTTAAGATTAGTTGTTATATCATTCATAAATAGTTCCGATAACCATTAATTATCGGAATATAATATAACACATTTTAATTGTCAAATAAATAATATAAATAATAATTATGCCTAAATATGTAATAATTGGTCTTTTAGTTGTTATGGGAACATTTATGATAATGAATTATTGGCCTAAATTAAAAGATAAAACCAAAAATCGAATATTAATGTTAATTTTTGGTATATTTTTCCTAAGTATTTTCGTATTGCTATATCTCTTAATGTTTTAGTTTAAGTTTTCCCCAATATCCACAGCTGTTAAAAAGTCAATTAATTCAACAAAAAAGTGATTCATACAACCTACTCTATCTGATAATGTGAGTTTGAATTAAGAGGCAACTCTTAACTGACCATCTGAAGAAAAATCGAGAGATTCAAGAGCAGAGGGCAGAAAACTCTACAGAGTAGCGCTAAAATAGTAGAGTGAAAGGCATGGCGGTAGCGCATAAAACGACGTGCCAAAACTACTGTTCTTTGCACCTTAAAAAGTGCAAGGAAACAGGGTTTTTTTTTAATATGATCCTTAAAGGTACGAAATTTCAAATTAAAGTCTGGAAATACCTTATTAAAATTCCTAAAGGAACTGTTAAAACCTATAAACAAGTAGCTATAGGTATAAATAGGCCTAATTCGGCAAGAGCTGTAGCAAATGCATGTGGAAAGAACCCATATTCACCAAAAGTACCTTGTCATAGAGTAATTAGATCAGATGGGACTGTAGGTGGCTTTTCTGCTCCCGGAGGTACAAAAACTAAAAAAAAACTCTTAAAAAAAGAAGGTTTTTTGCTCTAGAATCTAGCTATACCAACAATTTTATCAGATTCTTCCATATTTCTGAAATGTTTTATTGTTTCACCCTTTAGTTGTACCTTATATTGTAATATACTAAAAAAAAGACCTTCTATGGACGTTTAATCACTATATTCAAATAATGCAATGCTATCAAAATAATATGAAAAATATGCTTTTTTATAGAAAAAACTTATCTTTTAAATGTATAAAATGTATAATAAGCTAAGAATATATTGGTATATTTATAAAGTTTCTAATTTATTGATTTTCCTTCATTTTTTGTTTGAGGTTATTTAAATAATTTTATTAAATAAAAAATTCAGTCTATTTAATGTTAAATTAGCCCTTATTTTTAAGCATTTTATTATCATTTAGATGTTTATATTATTTTTAGCTGATATTTATGAACAATTATATTTATTATTATTAAATACTTTAACTATCTAAATAAATATAATAAATACAATAGTTTATTTATTAAAATTAAATAATAACATTAATAATTAGTAAAATTTAAGAGTCATATTTTTTTAAACTCTTTTCTAAAAATATATAAACCGGAAGAGATAATAATAAACAATCCTATAAAAGTCCAAATATCAGGAAAGTCCTTAAAGAAGTAATAACCTAAGATTATATTAGTAATTATCTCAAAATATCCAAATGGAGCTAATTTAGAGGCATCAGCGTATCTTAATGAATAAATTAGGAGTAGATGGCCCAAACAAGCAAATATACCCATTAATGCAAGCCATAACCACTGTGACTGACTTAGATTTATCCAAATTATAGGAACAAATAGACTTGATATTATGGCCCCTACTACACCAGTTATTAGAAGAGTTAGTAAAGGATTGTCAACTGAGTGAAGCTTTCTAGTTATTATTAAATAAACTCCATAGAAAAATCCGGTTCCTAAAGCAGATATCGTGGCAAGATTAAATTCAATTAAACCAGGTCTAATCACGACTAAAGTTCCTAAAAATCCAACAATAACTGCGGACCATCTTTTCATACCAACCTTTTCACCTAAAATTATTGGTGATAAAGCTGTTGTTACTAATGGAGCTATAAAAGCTAGTGTCAAAGCTTTAGCCATAGAAATAACTGAAATTGAATAAAAAAAGCAAATGTTTGCTGACAATAAGGTCATCCCTCTTAAAATTTGAAGTTTTGGGTTTTCAGACCATTTTAAATTTTTTTTAAAGAAAAAAAACATTATTGGTAAAGTCCAAAAAACAGTAAAAAAATATCTGGCCCATGTTATTTGAAAAAAAGATATCTCAGAAGAAAGATATTTAGCAATTGTATCCATGAATGGGAGCACTGCCCAAGCTGATAAATTTAGGATAATTGCTTTCATCAATATGGAAAGTATTTCAATGAAATAAAAACAATAATTGGTATAGTTATTAAAGACATTAAAGTTGAAACAACAATCATACTAGAAATGCTATCAACAACTTTTTTAGGCGAATACATTTCTGCAACTAAGTAAGTTAATATAGCACTAGGCATAGCTGATTGAATTAATAGAACTCCTGCGGCAAATCCTGATAAATTGAATATTTTAATTATAAAAAAACCAATAATTGGACCAATAATTACTCTACAAATTGATGAAATTATTGAATCTTTTAAAGAAAAAACTTTAAGTTGAGTTAAAGAAACTCCTAAGGACATTAAAATTAAAACAATCATTGCATATCCTAATAACATAACTGTATTGATGACTACCTTTGGCATTTCTAAATCAAAATATAAAAAATAAACTGCAACAATTACAGCATATGTAGGTGGACTTTTTAAAATTATTTTTATATTAAATTTTTTGCTTGCTAAAAAAATATTAATTGTAAAATGCAGCAATATAACCAAAGAAGAGATAGCAGCAGCAACACCCATTCCTAGAGTACCGTATGCAAACAAACAAATAGGTATCCCCATATTTCCAGTATTTGGGAGAAAATATGGAGGTAATTCTCTTGAAATATCTTTATTCATAAAAAATAAGAAAATTATACCAACTATAGAAAAACTGGTAAGTGCAATTATAGCATAAATAAAATACTCAGAAAAAACACTATAGGTCACACCAGATGATGTAATAGCAAAAATAAAAAGTGCTGGAGCACCAAAATTACCAGAATAATTAGTTATAAATGTAGTATCAAACTTTGGATTTTTTTTTCCTAAAAAATATCCAATACCCACAATAAAAAAGACAGGAAAAAGAACCTCAAATATCTTGATATACAAATCCATTTTTATTTCCAAGAATATTTATCTTTTGATTTTATATTAAATGATTTTTCAATTATATATTTACAAATAATATTAGAATTATATTTTTTAAAATATTCTTTTTTTCCTATAGAAGATATTTTTTTTAATTTAGATGTATTATTTTTAAAAAAATTAATTTTTTTTACTAAATCATTAAAATCTTTATAATATATAGCGCCTTTTGGACTGATAATTTCATTCAATTTAGTTTTTTTATCAATAAATGTTAATAATCCATTTCCTATCAATTGAACAATTCTATCACTGCTATAGTATTTAATTGGTTTTCCACGACTTAAATTAAGACCCATACTATAGTTGCTTAAAATTCTTAGAAATTTGTCTCCCCAAATAGGCTGGATATTATTCATCCCATAAATATCAAATTTTACATTGAAAATTTTCTCTTTTAATTTTTTTAATAAAATCTCTCTATCATCTTTCTTGCCACCTTTTAAAACACCTCTATGCACACCATGACTCATTGCAAAAAATAAGTCTTTTTTAGTATTTATTTTGGAATTATCTAAAGTTTCAAATGATTTATCACATGGATTAGGTATAAAAAAAGGTTTATTAATTTTAAATGCTAAAGCATCGGGATGGGTAGTTATAAATGTAGCATCTAAAATTGTATCAAATTTTTTAATTCTTTTTTTATTTTTTTTAAAATCGGGACCATTTTTAATTAGTGGATCTAAAAACCATTGACAAATTATTGGATTATAAAGTTTTTTAATATCAATTATAGTATCATAATATATATTATCAGCATGTCCTAAAACAATTAAATCTGGCTTAAAATTTATAACAGTTTGGATAATTCTTTTATTAAGAGTCTTAATTCCAGTAATATCAGTTAATGATTTATTTTGTCTTAAAATATCCCTATCACTTAATACAAGTACATTATGACCAAGTCGAATAAAACCATTATTTAATCTTTTACCAGTATTATAATGAAGTCGCCCATCAAATCTTTCATTTAAATTTGTTATATGAAGAATTTTTAAGTTTTTATTAATTTTCTTTTTTTTAAAATCTTTTATTTTTATCAATGAAGATCTTAATTTATCTATTAAACTAGTCACGTAGTCATTAGTAAGATAAAAATTTTTATAAGTTTCTTTTTGAAGATCTTTTCTTAATACTGAATTTGTTATTAGAATTTTAATTTTTTTATAAATTTCTTTTTCATTAACATTTTTAATGATTAAAGAATTACTAGTTGTTTCAGTTAAACCACCTTTATTGCTTATAATTAAAGCGCAGCCTCTACTAGATGCTTCTAAACTAGATCTTCCAAAAGGTTCCTCCCATCTTGATGGCACAACTGAAATGCTAACCTTTTTTAAAAAATTTAGGATAAAAGGATTGGATTTAAAACCTAAAATTTTTAACTTTTTATGTTTAAAAATGTGTCTTTCTCTAGGTTCATCACCAATAACAACAGAACTCCATTCAGGATATTCATTAAGAATTTTTATTATTGCTTTACCAAAAGCATCAAATCCTTTTGAAGAATTTAATTTACCAACAAAAGATATAATCTTTTTTTTATTTTTAAAATTAATTTTTACTTTTGATGTCGATTGAGGAATTACTAGTATTTTTTCATTATAATCTGCTTTCTTTAAATTTTTTATAAATCTTGATTTGCACCAATTGCTATTAAATATAATTTTTTCACATTGTTTTAAAAGTTCATTTCTTTCAAATATGCTTGAAGAACCTTTCATATTCAAAGGGTCATTATGAAAATATATTATAATTTTTGACTTTAAATTTTTTTTTATAAAACTTATATATGATGGTCTATTATGAACTTCTATTATATCTGAATTAATTTTTTTTTGTATTTTTACAAATTCATTTATATAAGCTTTTGTTTTACTTAAATAAAATTTATTCTCTACTTCAATATGATTAAAATTATTTAATAATTTTATTTTTTCGTAAGTTTCACCAAAAATTTGTATATTTTTTTTAAATCTACTTTTAGAAGATATATCCTTAACATATAAAGATACGGCGCCCGCTTTATCTGTAGAAAAGTTTTCTTTATAAGGTAGTAAAATTGATATTTTCATTTTTCTTTAAATAATTAAATTTTATTTTATTTCTCATTTTTCTATCTTTTTTTAATTTGTATTCATATTTTAAAGCTAAAGATTTTTTTTTATAAATTTTACTATAAATTATAATCCATTTTTTACCTCTGGTAAATTTTGCACCTTTTGCTTCATTGTGGAGATCTAATCTTTTTTTAAGATTTATTGTGTAACCAACATAAGTATAAAACTTGTTTTTAAATTTAGATAACAAAATATAAACGTAATATTTCATGGCGGTCCCTAGGGGAATCGAACCCCTCTTTCATGGATGAAAACCATGTGTCCTAACCGATAGACGAAGGGACCAAGGAAAAACCTTTTATTGTAAATATCAGTATTAATCAAGTAATTGAGACCTCATTTTTAACAATTTCAATTAATGAATTTTTCTGGGTAACTAATGTTTCTGTAAAATATGTATTTTTATTTTTTTTTACACCTTTTACTAAATCACCAGAAGTAATGCCTGTAGCACAGAATATCGAATCTCCTTTGACAATTTCTTTTAAATCATATTTTTTGTTTAAATCAACAATTCCCATTTCTTTTGCTCTGGTTATATCATTTTCAGTTTTAAATAAAAAACGACCTTGAAATTTACAATTTAATGCATCCAATGCAGAGGCGGCCAAAACTCCTTCTGGTCCTCCACCTATACCTAAGAAAATATCAACATCATGTTTTTTATTTGAGACCAGTAAAGCTCCAGATATATCACCATCACTTAATAGTTTTAGATTAACTTTTAATTCTTTTAGCTTGCTTATAATTGATTTATGTCTAGGTCTATCAAGTATACAGGCAGTAATATTTTTAATATCTTTATTTCTTGAGTCAGCAATATTTTTAATATTTTTTTCTATAGAAAAATCTAAATCAACAGCATCCATGGGTATATCTTCACCAACTGCTAATTTATCCATATAAGTTTCTGGTGCTTTAAACAAATTTCCTTTATTTGATATTGCCATAACAGATAATGCACCTGGTAAATTATTTGCAGCAAAATTTGTACCTTCTAAGGGGTCTACAGCTATATCTAAACTTGGTCCTTTTCCGGTACCCAATTTTTCACCTATAAATAGCATTGGTGCCTCATCTAGTTCACCCTCACCTATTACAACTTCTCCTTTTATATCTAATTTATTTAAATTTTCTCTCATTGAGTCTGTGGCAGCTTTGTCAGCTAAAATTTTATTTTTTTTTCCAACAAATTTATGACAAGAAACAGCTGCATTAGAAGTTACTTTGATAAGCTTAATGATCAGATCTTTATCAAATGACATTAATTATTTATCTTCGACTTCAACATATTCAGCAGAATTTATTTGTGACTCAAATTCTCTTAAACGTTTATAAACACTGGCTAACTCTATAATAGTAGGCCAAGCTTTTAATAGATATTGCATAGATCCTTCAACTCTTCCAAAAGCTCTTATAATTTGTTGCATGACACCCAATGTAACTACACCTGCTACAATAGCAGGAGCTAGAAAAACATAAGCAGATAATACATTTGCTTGTAAGTATGCAATACGCCCTATATTAAAATAAAGATATCTTAAATAACTTAAAAAATGAATTTTACGGACATCATCAAATAATTCATCAATTTTTTTTGGTCTTACATTGCCATCATCTTCAGCGATGACTAAAATTTTTCTGTATGCAGCCTCTTGTTTTTGCAAATCATATTCGACACCAACTAGACGCAATATCAAACCAAGTACAATTAAAAAAACAGTACCACCTATGGTCCAAATTAATGCTCCAACTATAAGACCATATTCCCAGTCACCAAAAAAGAAAATTGGAATACCAACGCTTAGTCCAAATAATATAGGAACAAATTGAATTAAAACCATTATAGATTCAATTAAACTTGTACCTAATCCTTCCATAATTCTTGTAAACTTAATTGTATCTTCTTGAACCCTTTGTGAAGCACCTTCTATTTTACGTGCCCTATCATATACGGAATGATACCATTCAACCATTGATGTTCTCCATCTAAATAAAAAATGCGCTGTAAAGTAACTAATTGCAACATAAACAGCAATATACATGCCAGCCAATGTGATAAATGAAAATAAACTTGCAAAGTATTCTTGAATTGTAATAGCATTTGGTTCTGCAAGTGCCTTCTGGATCATATCGTAAAAAACACCAAACCATTCATTTATTTTTACATCAATTTCTACTTGCACCCAAAGCGAAGAGAGTATTATAAATGATCCCAGCCACGACCATACAAACCATTTTTTTATAGTAAAAAATCTAAACATTTATTTTATAAAATTATCAGCATACGATTTTTTTAAAATCTTACGATTTTTTGGTTCAATAATCTCAAAATCAATTTTATTTTTTTTTGCATATTCTACAGCAAGATCTTTTGATTTAAACTCAAGATTAATTTCTGAATAAGTATCTGTTGAACTTTCCCAACCCATTAATGGATTGATTCCAGGTTTATCAGTAATAAATTCAATTATCCATTTGTCAAATTTTTTTAGTCCTGACTGCATAGCAGTTTTTGATGGTTTATAAATTTTTGCTTTTTTCATATTTATAATCTTTCATTAATAAAAAATTATACTACTAATTTTACTACTAAAAAAAATAATAACTATTGATTTTACTAGCTTAAAATGGTCGGGGCGGCAGGATTTGAACCTGCGACCCTCTGGTCCCAAACCAGATGCGCTACCAGGCTGCGCTACGCCCCGATTGGGTTACTAATACAGTAGAAAATTTAAAATTCAAAGTATATTAATGATGATTATCAAGAAAAATTAAATAAATTAATATATAAGTATTTTACATGATAATTGCTTGTCCAAATTGTAATAAAAAATTTAAAATTGATGAAAAACTTATACCTGAAAATGGTAGATTGCTGCAATGTAGTAGTTGTAATCATAAATGGTATTTTTCAATAAAAAATAATAACTCGCCCAGCGAGGATTTAACTTATTTAAACAAAAATGACTTAGTTGATGAAGATATTAAGGAAAAATTAATAAATCCTTCATTAAGCGAAACCATAAGTGATGAAGATAATGAAAAAATTTTTAAAAAAAAATCAAAAATTCAAGAAAATAAAATTAAAAATAATAATATAAATAAAAGAATTCTTAATAAAAATTATTCTTCTGAAAATATACTTAGCAATTTAATGATAATTATTATTTCATTATTTGCATTAATTTTAATTTTAGATACATTTAAAGATTTTATAGCTAATTATTTTCCAATGATAATTCCTATACTGAATAATTTATATGAAACTTTTTCAGATATGCGGTTCTTTATAAAAGATTTAGTCAGATAATATGATACAGATTATTTCAAAACCATTTAAATGGTTTTTTAAATTAGAAGCCGCAAGTGGTGTGGTATTGTTTTTTGCTGCTGTTGTAGCTTTAATTATAAGCAACTCAGATTTGTCAGACTTATATTTCTCTACATTAAATAAATATTTATTTTTTGGTATAAATAATTTTGGAATAAAACTCTCGGTTCTTCACTGGATCAATGATGCTTTAATGGCGATATTCTTTTTCTTTGTTACTTTAGAAATAAAAAGAGAATTTTTACAAGGTGAATTGTCAAATGTTAAGCAAGCTTTGCTTCCTATCGTCGCTGCAGTTGGTGGTATGGTTGTACCTGCGCTTATATATGTATTTATAAATTTGGGCGATAGCCAAACATTAAATGGATGGGCAATACCTTCAGCTACGGATATTGCGTTCTCTTTGGGTGTCTTGTCATTATTAGGCAGAAGAGTTCCCATATCCTTAAAAGTTTTTTTAACAGCTTTAGCTATTATTGATGATCTGGGAGCTATAATAATTATAGCTTTGTTCTACTCAGGTGATTTAAGTATAAAATACCTAATCTTAATGCTATTGGCATTTATTATTCTGCTTTGTATTAATAAATTCGATATTAAGAAATTTTTACCCTATTTAATAGTAGGAATATTTCTTTGGGACTTCACACACAATTCAGGAATTCATGCTACAATTGCTGGCGTTTTGTTAGCTATGACTATACCGCATAGAAAAAAAGAAAAAGATTTTTCTTTATTAATAAAAGTTGAACATGCAATTAGCCCTTATGTAGCCTTTGGTATTATGCCTTTATTTGCTTTTGCTAATGCTGGAGTGTCTTTAGATGGATTATCTTTTCAATCGCTCCTAGATAAAGTTCCTTTAGGAATTTTATTAGGTTTATTTGTGGGTAAGCAGTTAGGAGTTTTTGTATTTTCTATTGTTTCGATAAAGCTAAAAATAGCACAAATGCCTAATAATTCAAATTGGTTTAATTTTTATGGAGTCGGTATATTAACTGGAATTGGTTTTACAATGAGCTTATTTGTTGGAAATTTAGCTTTTGCAGAAAATATGCAGTATATGGATGGTGTTAAAATAGGTGTATTAACTGGGTCATTATTATCAACTTTAGCTGGCTACTTTTTGATATTACTTACACCTAATAAACAACATTCATAAATGAATAAATTAATATTAACGAGTTTTACAATAATAATGTTTTTTTTTAACAACTCATCAATCGCAAATTATGAAAAAAAGTTTTATGAAATTAAAATAGAAAGTATAAATGGAGAAATAATTAATTTTGAAGAATATAAAAATAAAGTTATTCTTATAGTTAATACAGCAAGTTACTGTGGTTTTACTAAACAATATGATGATTTACAAAAATTATGGGATCTGTATAGATCAAAAGGCTTAGTAGTGCTTGGTGTTCCATCAAATTCATTCAACCAAGAAAAGAATAAAAATTACGAAGTAAAAAAATTCTGTGAAGTTAACTTTAATATTAGTTTTCCATTAACAACAATAACTGATGTTAAAGGCAAAAATGCTCATGAATTATTTAAATGGGCAAAGACAAATTATGGCAAATCTGCAATTCCAAAATGGAATTTTCATAAAATTTTGATAAATAAAGAAGGTAGAGTTGAAGATACTTTTGCATCATTTACAAATCCTCTTTCAAAAAAACTAATTAAAAAAATTGAGCAGATTTTATAGTACTAGAGTTAGTCCGTCATGAGCTGGTACTACATTTTTAGGTAATTTTTTTTTAAGTACTTTATAATCTAATACAGGTGATAAATTTGATAAGATAGCATTTTTAGGTTTAAATTTTTTTATAAAATATAATGATTTTTCTAAATTGAAATGTGATGGATGATAATTATACCAAAGACAATCAATAATTAAATACTTTAAGTTTCTAAAATATAAAAAATCTTTTTTATATATATTACTGACATCGGTAATATATGCTAATTTTTTATCTATAATAAAACAATTTGACTTGACCTTTCCATGCTCTACCTCAATAGATTTAATTTTAATTTTTTTATTTTTATGATTTATATTAGAGTTTTTGCTCAACTTGTTTAATCTTAATGTAGCAGGATATTCTCTTGAATAACTGTTAAAACAATATGAGAAACTTTGTTTTAGAATTTTAGTAGTATATTTATCAGCAAAAATATTAACTTGTTTTTTGCTGTTTATAAAAAATGATCTTAAATCATTAATGCCATGTGTTTGATCAGCATGCATATGAGAGTAATAAACTTTGTTAATTTTTTTAATTTTGTGGCGTAATAATTGTTGACGTAAATCTGGTGATGTATCAATCAAAATATTTTCATCTGATGTTTTAATTAAAGCTGAACATCTAGTTCTATAATTTTTTTTAATATTTGGATTACAGTTTCCAAAAAAACCATCTGCTCTAGGAACACCCATAGAACTGCCGCATCCAAGTATGATAAATTTAATGGACATAATTAGAAAAACAATTTTTTAAAATTATTATTTGTAATTTGCTCTAAATCATTAAAATTTATAGATTTTAGTTCAGAAAGCTTTTTTAATGTATACTTGATATATGATGGCTCATTTTTTTTACCTCTCATAGGTATTGGGGCCAAAAAAGGACTATCTGTTTCAATTAAGATTCTATTATTATCAATAAATTTAAATGTTTCCTGAAGCTCAATGCTATTTTTAAAAGTTATTATTCCACTGGCAGAAAAATAAGTATTTAAATCCATGAGTTTTCTTGCAAATTCTTTTGAACCAGTAAAGCAATGCATCAAAATTTTAATATTACTATTTTTATATCTGTTTAAAATATCAAAAGTTTCTTTTTCAGCACTTCTGGAATGAACTATTAAGGGATAATTTAAATTTAATGATGCTTCTATATGGGTAACAAAACTCTCTATTTGATCATTTTTTTTACTGTTTTCATAGTAGAAATCTAATCCTGTCTCACCTACCCCAATTATTTTTTTATATTTATTTGCATTATCAATTAAATAATTTGACTTGATTTTTTCTTTGGTTGTTTCATGAGGATGAATACCTATAGTTCCATATATCATTGAATCAATTTCAATAATTTTTTTTATATTTTCAAAACTTTTTAAATTAGTTGAAATAGTTAAAATTTTTTCTATTCCTATTTCTTTTGATCTTTCTAAGACTTCATCAATATTAGAAAATAATGGTTCGTGATCAAGATGGCAATGAGAGTCTATCATTTTTCAATTTTTTGAAACAATATGTCTAATTTATTAATTTTTGCATTTTCTTTTAAAAATTCATTATTTTTTAAAGATGATAAATCTATTTCGTCTTCAATAATATTAAATGTATTTAAAACTTTAACTGTTGTTTGGGGCATAACAGGATATAAAAGAATTGTTATTTTTCTTATTAATTCAATTGATGTATAAACTATTGTTGAAAGTCTCAATTTATCGTCTTTTTTTCTCCAAGGTTCCTGATCATTAAAATATTTGTTTGAAGCAAAAAGTCTATTAATTATGAAATTCATATATTCATTAATATCTTGGTTATCAATAAATGATCTAATTTTATCTATATCAATCATAGTGTTTAAAATAGTCAAATCATCACTTTTAAATTCATGTTTTGGAATAACTGAAGAACAATTTTTTTCAGCAAATGACAAAACTCTTTGACATAAATTGCCAAAATTATTGGCTAAATCGCTATTAATACAATTTTCTAATTTTTCCTCTGAAATATTGCCATCATTTCCAAAAGATACTTCTTTAAGCAGATAATATCTCAAAGGGTCCAGTCCATAAATGTTGATGATTTCTATAGGATCTAAAATATTACCCTTTGATTTAGACATTTTTTCATCACCTGAAAGTATCCATCCATGACCATAAATTCTTTTTGGAGGTTTGATATTAGCTGCTAATAAAAATGCTGGCCAATATATTGCATGAAATCTTAAAATATCTTTACCAATTATATGTAAATCAGCAGGCCAAAAAAACTTAAATAATTCATTGTTTACATCGGGATATTTTAATGAACTTAAATAATTAGTTAATGCATCTAGCCATACATATACAACATGATTTTTATTGGAAGGCACATTAATACCCCAAGAAAAAGTTTTTCTACTAACTGACAAGTCTTTTAATCCACCTTTTACAAAACTAATTACTTCATTTCTTCTACTTTCAGGAAGTATAAAATCTTTATTTTTTTCATAGAAATCTAATAATGGCTTTTCCCAATCAGACAATTTAAAGAAGTAAGATTCTTCTTCAACCCATTCAACCATAGATCCTGATGTTATTGAAAGTTTCAAACCATCTTTTTCTTCAACTTCATCTTCATTATAGAAAGCCTCATCAGAAACAGAGTACCAACCTGAATATTTCGAAATATATATTTGGTTATTTTTTTCAAGAATATTCCAAAGATTATGTACTGACGCCTTATGTCTTTCCTCAGTAGTTCTTATAAAATCTGTATTAGATAAGTTTAATGTTTTTGAAAGATCTTTGAAAGTTTTACTTATTTTATCACAAAAATCTTTTGGACTCATGTTGCTATTTTCAGCAGATCTTTGAATCTTTAATCCATGTTCATCAGTACCTGTTAAAAAGTGCACTTTAAATCTGTCAATTTTTTTAAATCTAGCAAAAAAATCAGCTATAATACTAGAATATGCATGCCCCATATGTGGTTTTGCAGATGGATAATAAATGGGTGTTGTTATGTAATAATTTTTACTCACTTAGTAGCGTTTCTTGAAATTCGATAAAAAAAGATTCCATATCTAAATTATATTTTTTTGTTTGGTTTAATTTATTATAAAAATAATTTTTTAGTTTATAAGTTATATTGTTTGTTAATCCAATATTTTTGTAAAAAAATAACTCAATAAAAAATTTAATATTTTCATTAATAAAGTCATTTTTTGTATAATCTTTATTTTTGATAATAAATGAAATTAAATTTTCGATTGTTGTAGTTGTATAACTTAATGAATTATCATTTAAATAATTAATAAGAGAAATTGTAAAAGAAGGATTGCCATAATAACTAATTAAATCATCAGAAATTAATTCATTTAAATCTTCATTAAAATAATTTTTTAAAATTATTTTTTGATTTGAAACAGATAAAAACATTTTAAATTCTATACAACGAGATTTGATTGTTTCAGATATAAATGAACCAGAGTTATGAGTCAAAATGTAAAAAACATTATTATTTGGTTCCTCAATTGATTTTAAAAGTGAATTTGAGGAATTTAAATTTAAATCACTCACATTGTCTATAATTATGAACTTATATTGATCATTAAGTGAAGATTTATTTTGAAAATTAATCATTTCTCTAATTTGAGATATTTCAATAAACTTTTTATCATTTTTTTTTTTAATTAAAAAAATATTTGGATGAATATTTTTTTTAAAAAATTGGAAGGAGCTATTTTTATCATTTATTTCGAAATTTTTAAGATTATATTTGAATTCTTCGTTTTGAGAGAAAATAAAGTTAACAAAATGAGTTACAAAGATAAATTTACCAATGCCCATTTTTCCACTTAACAAAATTTTATTAGGAAGAATGCTTTTTTTATAAAGATCAACTAAATTAATAAATAAATCATTATGACCAATAAGTTTATTATTAACATTCATTTTATTAAATAATTTTTTTTATTTTTTTAATTATTATATGATAATTTTCTTCGATAGAATTTTTATTTGAATCAATAATTGAATATTTTTTTTTATTTTTAGAAATTTGTAAATATCCTTTTTGAACTTTATTATAAAATGAAAAATTAAATTTATCATATTTATTGAGTAAATTTCTTTTACTAAATCTAATTTTCATATTTTTTTTATTCACTATATTCACAAAGGTGTGGGTAGCTTTAAAATTTCCTAAAATAAAATTATTAAGCTTAATAATCAAATTTTTATCAATACCCATACCATAATGCTGATAAGCAACAGTAGAATCAATAAATCTATCAATTAATATAATTTTTTTTTTATAGTTTTTTCTCAAAATTTTATCAAAATTCTCTGATCTTGAAGCCATAATTAACATTAAATCTGTATTAAAATTTGATTTAGATTTATTATTTAGCATTAGCTTTCTAATTATTTCAGAATAAAAACTTCCACCAGGTTCTCTAATTTTAATGAATTTACGATTAATTTTATTTAAATATTTTGATACTTTTTTTATATGTGTTGATTTTCCAGATGCTTCTATTCCTTCAAATACAATTACTGGATTTTTATACATCGCCCCATATTAAAAAATTAATCGATGTTATTATCCTAGACAATATGTTTTGTTTTTTGACATCTTCTAGTGATAGCAAGTCATAAGAACCTATATTTTCATCTTTAAAAAAGATATCTAGCTTTGCTATTGCATCATTTTTATTTATTGGAGCGGGTATAGGTCCATCGTAGCTAACTTTAGCCTTCAGATATTTTTTTTTTGCCTTAGGGATTGTTTTATATATATCGTTTTCAACAAAAACCTTAACATTTTTTTTCTTACCGTGCCAAACATCTAATGTTGCAAACATTTTATTTTTTTCAGCTATTCGGATTGTTTCAAATTTTGTCAAACCCCAAGTTAACAATTTTAAAGACTGTTTGGATCTTTCATTTTTAGTTCTAAAACCACTTCCTACAGCAATAAGTCTTCTATCTTTTCTTTTAATGGATGATGCTAATGAATATTTTTCATAAGAAAGATATCCTGTTTTAATACCATCAGCACCTATATTTTTGTATAAAAGTGGATTTCTATTTCCTTGTTTTATTGGATCGCCTCCAGTTCTATCCCAAGTAAATTCTTTTTCTTTGAAGTATTCGTAATATTTAGGATAATTTTTAATCAAATAATTTGACATAATTAGAATGTCTCTCACAGTTGAAATGTTATCAGGTGCGTTTATTCCAGAAGAATTCGAAAAATTTGTATTTGTCATACCTATCTCAGCTGCTTTTTCATTCATTAAAATTGCAAATTCTTCCTCTGAACCAGCAATGCCTTCTGCCAAAGCAATACAGGCATCATTACCTGATGAAACTATTATACCTCTTAGTAAATTTTCAACTGAAATTTCATCTCCAATCATAATAAACATAGACGAATAGCCGGCTTCAGACAATCTCCATGCATTTTCTGAAACAATAAATTTATCGTCTAAACTTATTTCATTATTTTTTAATAAATCAAAAGCAATAATAGATGTCATAATCTTTGTCATTGATGCAGGAAAAATTTTTCGATCAGCGTCCTTTTCATAAAGTATTTTTCCAGACAAAAAATCTTGTAAAATTGCAGTTCTAGCTTTTATATCAAAATTAGCTTGAACGGATGAGGTTTCTAGTGAAATTAAAAGTAAATAAAAGATTACTAGTATTTTTTTCATAATTTTATAATTTCTATATTTTCAAAATCTAGTTTAATAATATCATTATATTCTTTTTTAATAGATTCTAAATTGCTAAATGGACCTTTAAATATTCTATATTTATTTTTTTCCATCTTTTTAATTTTAATATTATCTATATTATACTCATTAATTAGCCTATCTTTTAAAATTTTGGCAGAGTTTTCAAAATATAAGTCTGCTATTTTTATAATATAATTGAAAGAAACATTTTTTTTAGGCTTTTTAGAGGTTGATTTATTTTGGTTTAAGTTGTTTGATATATTTTTAATTACAATGCCTTCAACGGGTACTTTATTGGCAACTACTTTTTCTTCTTCATAAGTTTTGGCTTTAGCGATAATAAATGAATCTTTTTGATTTAGTGTCTTTATTTCAATATAAGGTTCATTTAAATCAATTTTAAGATCATCTGCTATTCTTTTTGATACTACTGAGTTATAAAAAAATGGAATGTTTGAATTATCGCCAACTTTAGCTATTAAGTATTTTCCATTTAATAAATTGGTTACTCTTACAGGGGTTTCTTTTTCTAGTACGTTATTAAAAATTAGTAAAGATCTTTCGTCCAATTTATTTTTAATTAATTTACTTTTAAATAATTTATCGTCGTAAACAAGTGCAAATCCTTTATTAGAATAATTAATAAATTTTTTTGAATAATTAATTTTTTTTGTTTTACTTTCACAAGAAGTCAAAAAAATTAAAAAAATTAAAAAAATAATTTTACAACGCATTTTCAAACTTATCCTTTAGAGTGCAAACAGCGAGAGCAAATCTCAAGGATCTATTCCATTTTAATATTAATTTATAATTATTAAAAATAATAAAAGCAGGAGAGTGCTTGTTTGCATTTTCTACTATTTCAGCATCAGGTGTAATTATTGCTGCATCTAAATTATCGTAGATTGTTAAAAAACTAGATTCATGAATATATTTCTTTAAATATTTAACTTTTTTTACGTTGTGAATTTTTTTAGCTGAAAAATTTAAATAATTATCAGGAATATTTTTTTTTAGTTCAACTTTATAAAAACATGGATTTGAATTAATCCACCCTAGTTTATTTAAATAATTTGCAGCTGAAGCAAAAGAATCATCTGTTTTTTTAAGACTAATCTTTCCATCATCATCAAAATCAATAGCATAATCTTTAATTGTAGATGGCATAAATTGAAAATTTCCAAATGCGCCTGCCCAAGAACCAAACAAAGTTTCAGGATCTACAACATTATTATCTACAAGCTTTAATAATGTAATTAATTCTGATGTAAAAAATTCACTTCTTCTTTTATCATAGCTTAAAGTTACAAGTGAAGAAATAATATCCATTTTTCCTAAATAATTACCAAAATTTGTTTCTATTCCCATCAAGGATAATAATAGATTTTTATCAATATCAAATTTGTTTGATATTAAATTGATTTTATCAGTACTATTAATGTAGACCTTGCTTCCAATTTTTATTTTTTTTTCAGATGTTCGTTTAGATATGTAAGTTTTGGTATCTTCGTAAAATTCAGGTTGATATCTATCATATTTAATAACTTTGGGTAAAAATTTACTATTATCAATAAGTTTATTAATTGTTTTTAAACTTATTCCCTGATCTTGGGCATAAAGTTTAAAATTAATTTTCCATTCCTCAAAACTTTCATCGGCATACAAAAAATTATTATTAAATAAAAACAAAAATATAATTAAAATTAAATTAATTTTTTTCATATAAATCTTTTAAATAAATAAATACAGCAATCCATATTAAAAAGAAACTTACTAACTTTTGAATATTTAAAGGTTCGTTAAACATGAAATATCCCAATATAAATTGTAAAGTGGGAGTAATATAAAAAATCATTCCTGCCGGACCAAGGCCAGATAGCTCAACACCTTTAACATATAAAAATAATGGAATCACAGTCATTGGGCCTGCTAAAATTAAAATTAACATTAATTGTGGATTTGAGATGTCGAAATCATTAAAATTATTTTGAGTAATTATATAAAAAGCTATAAGTACAAATGGAAAAATAAATAAACTTTCGATAAACAAACCTATATCTGTATCAACATTAATTTTTTTTCTTATTAAATTATAAACACTCCAAAGTATAGCTACCAATAAACCGACCCATGGTATACTTTTAAAATCAATAATTAATAAGTATAAAATTGAAATTATAACAATAAGTATTGAGAATTTTGCCTTATTGCTTACTTTTTCTTTTAAAAAAAAATAACCTAAAAAAATACTAATGATTGGCATTATGAAGTAGCCAAAACTTGCGTCAATTATTTGGTCAGTTGATACGGCATATATCCAAACAGCCCAATTTGAAAAAATAAGAAAACCAGAAAATGAAAGAACTAATAATTTTTTTTTATTACTAATTAGGTTAAAAAATATTT
>CACHFK010000017.1 GCA_902579085.1 uncultured Pelagibacteraceae bacterium
TTTTGAAGTAAACCAAATTCTGTCATATTTGTTCCTTCAGAATTAATAGTTAATGATGCGGTAGGGAATATATTTATTTTAGATTTATCTCTACCTCTACGTTTAAGAAAATCAACAATTGAAACATTGTCCACAACTGGATTAGTATTTGGCATTGTAACAACTGATGTTACTCCACCAGAAAGTGCTGCGTTACTCAAAGTTCTAAAGTTTTCTTTGTACTCAAAGCCAGGTTCACCTACAAAGACTCGCATGTCTACCAGCCCAGGAAATATATATTTTCCCTTAAGATCAGTGTATTTTTCCCGAGAAGGTATATTGTTAGCATTAACTTTTTTCCCGATACCATCTATTTTACCATTTTCATTAATTATTAATCCACCAACTTCGTTTAAAGAATTAGATGGATCAATTATGTTTCCGTTAATAAAATATTTTTTCTTCATTTAATCACAAAATATTTTTAAACAGGCCATTCTTACAGCAACTCCTAATTCAACCTGTTCTTTGATTACACTTTTGTTTATATCGTCAGCTAATTTTGTATCAATTTCTATTCCTCTATTCATGGGACCAGGATGCATTATTAAAGCATCATCTTTTGCATAATTTAATTTATCAGGAGATAAACCGTAGTATTCATAATATTCTCTATTTGAAGAAAGGAAAGAACTTGTCATTCTTTCATTTTGCAATCTTAACATCATTACAATATCACAATCTTTAACACCTTTTTTCATATCAGAAAATATGTTAACGCCAAACTTTTCTATATCTTTTGGCATAAGGTTTGATGGAGCTACGATATTAACTTCAGCGCCTAGCATATTTAAAAGATAAATGTTTGATCTTGCAACACGAGAATGAAGTATGTCTCCACAAATTGCAATTCTTAAACCTTCGATTTTTTTTTTTCTGTTAATAATTGTTAATGCATCTAATAAAGCTTGAGTCGGATGTTCTCGTCTGCCATCACCTGCATTAAGTACAGCACAATTTACTTTTTGTGATAATAAATTACATGCACCTGAGTCTTGATGTCTTATAACAATAATATCAGGATGCATTGCGTTTAATGTCATAGCTGTATCGATAAGAGTTTCGCCTTTTTTAATAGCTGAATTTGTTATATTCATTGACATAACATCTGCACCCAATCTTTTGCCAGCTAAATCAAAAGAGCTTTGTGTTCTTGTTGAAGGTTCAAAAAACAAATTTATTTGAGTTTTACCTTTAAGAGTATCAAGTTTTTTATTTTTACTTCTATTTAAATAAATAAATTCTTTTGATTGATTAAGAATAATATTAACATCATTAATCGATAAATCTTGAATTCCTAATAAATGTTTTTGAGAAACTTTAATAGCTTTGTTAGATTTAGTTGCCATTAAAACCAACTCTATAGCTATAAACTATTTTGAATGCAAGCTAATTATTTAAATAATCCAATGCTCCTTGTAATATGAACGCTGCAGCATTTTTATCTATATCTTTTTCTCTTTTTGATACATTTATATCTAGCTGGCTTGATATATTGAAGGCTCCTACAGTAGAAAGTCTTTCATCCCAAAGAGTGAAAGGAATATCTATAAATTTCTCTAAATTAATAACTGTATCTTTGACTGATTGAGATGATTTTCCAAATGATCCATCCATATTGACTGGATTACCAACTATAATCCCTTTTATATTATTTTCTTCAATTATTTCTTTAAGTTGTTTTATAAAATCATCTAAATTTGTTTTGATTACTGTTTTAAATGGTGTCGCAATTTTATGATTTTCATCACATATTCCTATGCCGATTCTTTTAGATCCCAAATCTAAGCCTATTAACCTTGATCTTGTACTAAGTTTTTTTTTAAGTTCTTTAATTGTGATCATATTGTATATTATTTACTTAAGTGGTAGTTTGCGGCAATAATTTTTACCATATGACAATAGATCTTAAAACAGTAAAACATATATCAAAATTAGCAAGAATATCTGTAGATGAAGAAAAAGCTAATAAATTGGCTGGTGACTTAAATTCAATATTTACTTTTATTGAAAAATTAAATGAATTGAATACTTCCGATGTGCAACCTTTAACATCTATAGCCGAAACTACATTGAGATTTAGAAAAGATGAAATTAAAAGTGAAAATATACGTGAAAAAATTCTTAAAAATTCACCTGAAAATAATGAAGATTTTTTTGTAGTTCCGAAGGTAGTTGAATAATGACTGAAATTACTGATCTAACATTAAATGAGATAGTAACAAATATTAAAAAAAAAAAAATTTCATCCACAGAAGTAACTAAATCATTTGTAGAAAGATCCGAAAAATCAAAAAAGTTAAATGTATATATTACAGAAAATTTTTCATCTGCGATTGAACAAGCTAAAAAATTTGATGAAAATCCAAATTATGAACTCAAATTACCAGGTATACCTATAGCTGTAAAAGATCTTTTTTGCACAGATGGAATAAAAACTACAGCTGGTAGCAAAATACTAAATAATTTTATTCCAACTTACGAGTCAACAGTAACTCAAAATATTTGGGATCAAGGAGGTATATTGCTTGGTAAATTAAACTGTGATGAATTTGCAATGGGTTCGTCTAATGAAACTAGTTTTTTTGGAAATGTACAAAATCCTATTGGTGAAAATTTAGTTCCAGGAGGTTCTTCTGGAGGATCATCAGCCGCACTAGCAGCTAACTTAACACCAGTTACAATTGGTACTGATACCGGAGGATCAATTAGACAACCAGCGTCATTCACTGGCACAGTTGGATTAAAACCTACTTATGGAAGCTGTTCTAGATTTGGAATTGTTGCTTTTGCTTCTTCGTTAGATCAAGCTGGACCAATGACTAAAAATGTTAAAGATTGTGCGACTTTACTAGAAGTAATTTCATCTTTTGATAAAAAAGATTCAACTTCAATAGATTTTAAAAGAAATAATTATTCATCTGAACTTACTAAAAATATTAAAGGTAAAAAAATTGGTATACCCAAGGAGTATAGAGTTGATGGTATGCCGCTAGAAATAGAAAGTCTTTGGAGCAAAGGTATTGAATATATAAAAAATTGTGGAGCAGAAATAATTGATATATCGCTTCCCCATACAAAATATGCTTTACCAACCTATTATATTGTTGCCCCTGCAGAGGCATCTTCGAATTTAGCTAGATATGATGGTGTTAAATATGGTTTTAGGTCTTTAGGAGAAAATTTAATTGATATGTATGAAAAAACTAGATCTGAAGGTTTTGGTGAAGAAGTTAAAAGAAGGATTATGATTGGTACCTACGTTTTATCTTCAGGCTATTATGATGCTTATTATTTAAAAGCTCAAAAAGTAAGACAATTAATAAAAAAAGATTTTGATGATGCTTATAAAAAAGTAGATGCAATTTTAACACCTTCAACACCAAGTTCAGCATTTAAAATCGCTGAAAAAACTAATGATCCAGTTTCAATGTATTTGAATGATATTTTTACAGTTCCAGTTAATTTAGCTGGTTTACCAGGAATTTCTTTACCAGCGGGCGTAGATAAAAATGGATATCCATTAGGTTTACAAATTATTGGAAAACCATTTGATGAACAATCAATATTAAATATTGCTTATTCTATGGAAGAAAAAATTAATTTTAAAAATAAAATTACTAATTGGTGGATGTAATGAAAGACTTAAATGAATTTTTGATAAAAAGAGACAATAATAATTATGAAGTTGTTATTGGACTAGAAGTACATGCTCAAGTAACATCAAATTCAAAATTATTTTCTTCTTCATCTACTAAATTTGGAGCAGAACCAAATACTCAAGTAAGTTTAGTTGATGCTGCTTTTCCTGGAATGTTACCAGTTATAAACGAATTTTGTGTTAAACAAGCTATTAAAACAGGAATTGGATTAAAAGCTCAAATTAATAAGAAATCTGTGTTCGATAGAAAGAATTATTTCTATGCGGATTTGCCACAAGGTTATCAAATATCTCAATATAAACATCCAATAGTAGGAGAAGGTAAAGTAATTTTAGATATGCCAAATGGTCAAAAGGAAATTGGTATTGAAAGACTGCATTTAGAACAAGATGCAGGAAAAAGTATTCATGATATTGACCCAAACAGTACATTGGTAGATTTGAATAGGTCCGGCGTAGCTTTAATGGAAATTGTAAGTAAACCTGATTTAAGATCTCCAGATGAAGTAAATGTTTATATTAAAAAACTTAGATCAATCATGAGATACTTGGGTACATGTGATGGAAATATGCAAGAAGGTTCTTTAAGAGCTGATGTTAATGTTTCGGTAAGAAAAAAAGGTGAGACTACATTTGGTACTAGATGTGAAATTAAAAATGTCAACTCAATAAAATTTATGCAAATGGCAATTATATTTGAGGCAAATCGACAAGTAGATTTAATTGAAGAAGGAAAGTCAATAGATCAAGAAACAAGATTGTTTGATATAAAAAAAAATGAAACAAGGTCTATGAGGTCAAAAGAAGATGCTCATGATTATAGATATTTCCCAGATCCAGATTTACTGCCTTTAGAAGTAACTGATAAATTTATTGATGATATAAGGTCAGAAATACCCGAGCTTCCAGATGAGAAAAAGAAAAGATTTATAGAAAAATTTAAATTGACACACTATGAGGCAACAATATTGGTTTCTGATATTGAAACATCTAAATATTTTGAAGAAGTTATTAAAGATGCAGATGTCAAATTATCAACAAATTGGATAACAGGGGAGTTATTTGCAGTTTTAAATGAGAAGAGTCTTGAAATATCGCAAAGTCCAATAAGTGCAATAAATTTATCAAAACTAATTAATTTAATTAAAGACGGCACTATTTCAGGAAAAATAGCAAAGACAGTTTTTGAAGAAATGATTGTAGGAGATCAGGATCCTCAAAAAATCATTGAAGCAAAAGGATTAAAACAAGAAAGTGATCCTAAAGCCCTTGAGGAACTAATTGAAAAAGTTATACAAAATAATGCAGATAAAGTTGCTGAATATAAATCTGGTAAAGGTAAGCTTTTTGGTTTTTTCGTTGGCCAGGCTATGAAAGAAAGCAAAGGTAAAGGTAATCCTCAATTAATAAATAAAATTTTAAAAGAAAAGTTAAATGGATAAAAATATTCCTATCGATCAAAATATGATTGATTATATTTTTTCTCATAGCGAAAGTTTACATAAAGTCCAAAAAAAAATATTAAAATTTAATGATAATTTAGGAAAAGCTAAAAGATTACAAATATCAATATTACAAGCAAATTTCCTACAATTTTTAATTAAAGCAAATAAATTTAAATCTTGTTTAGAAGTTGGAACTTTTACTGGTTACAGTTCTTTATCGATGGCTTTATCTTTGCCAAAAAATGGAAAAGTTTATGCAATAGATAAAGATATAAATACTAATAAGATAGCTTTAAATTTTTTTAAAGAAGCAAAAGTAAATAATAAAATATTTATTGAAACTAATAATGGAATTAACGCACTGAAAAAATTAACAAAAAGTAAAAAAAAATTTGATTTAATTTTAATTGATGCAGATAAAGAATCTTATATAAAATATTTTAACTATTCTGTTCAATTGATAAGTAAAAGGGGAATTATTTTAATAGATAATACTTTGTGGAAAGGAGAAGTGTTAAATCAAAATGCTAATGACAAATTAACTTTAAAAATTAAGAAATTTAATGAATATATTAAAAAAAAAAGAATTAATAAATATATTTTACCTTTAGGTGATGGTTTTACAATTTGCTGGAAATAAATGATTGAAATACTGTCTTTTTATAAATTTAAAAAACTAAATAAAATTAAATCTCTTAGAAAAAAAATTTTTGATAAGATTTTTGAAAATAATGTAAAAGGTTTGGTTATCATTTCCCCAGAAGGAATAAATGGAACTATTGCTGGTAAAAAAAAAAATATAATAATTTTATCTAAATATATAAAAAGAATTATTCTGATTAGAAGTTTTGATGTTCAAAACAGATTAAATTCTAACTTTGTACCTTTTTTGAAATTAAAAGTTAAATTAAAAAATGAAGTTGTTCCAATAAATGAGACATATAAATTTAATCAAAAAAATAAAAAAAATTATCTATCACCTAGAAAATGGGATCAATTTTTAAAAGTAAAAGGTGCAAAAATTATTGATGCAAGAAAACCTTTTGAACATGAAATTGGAACATTTAAAGGCTCAATTAATCCTAACACAAAGAATTTTAGAGATTTTAAAAGTTATTTAATGGGTTTAAAAAAAAATGAACCTATTGGTATGTTTTGTACCGGAGGTATTAGATGTGAAAAGGCTTCAAATTATCTTGATAATAAAGGCTTTAAAAACGTATATATGTTAAAGGGTGGTATTATAAACTATTTCAATAAAACAAATCCTGTTAGGAGCAATTGGTTAGGAGAATGTTTTGTTTTTGATAACAGGGTTACCATTAAAAAAAATACAAAACTTGGCAATTATACTATTTGTAATGGTTGTAGAATGCCATTACATAATAAGGAAAAAAAATCACCAAAATTTAAAATAGGATTATCCTGCCCAAAATGCTACGACAATTTAACAAAAGATCAGTTTAAAAGATTTACTATGCGCCATCATCAAATAGTCAAATCTAAAAATAATTATAAATTTAAAAAAAATATTATTAGTTAATGAATATACTTACAGACGATATTAAAGTTTTAGTAAAAAAATTAGCAATTCCAGCAAGTGTTGGAACCCTTTTTCAAACACTCTATAACATCGTTGATACTTTTTATGCAGGTAAACTTTCTCCGGAAGCATTGTCAGCGTTAAGCAAATCTTTTCCTATATATTTTATAATAGTAGCAACATCGATTGGAGTTACAGTTGCTGGTACATCATTAATTGGTAATAGTATTGGTCAAAAAGATGAAAGGAAAGCTTCATTTTATTTTACTCATATTATTTATTTTGGAGTAGTTATATCAATATTCATCACATGCATTGGATTATATTTTTCTGAAAAAGTTTTTTATTTAATGGGATCTAATGAAGAAATTACCAAGCTTGGTCTTCAATATACTGATATTATGTTTTATGGATCTTTTTTGTTTTTTCTTGTTGTTTCATTAAACTCACTTCTGCATGCTGAAGGCGATACAAAAACTTATAGAAATGTACTAGTATTAAGTTTTCTTTTAAATATTATTTTAAATCCTATTTTAATATGGGGGTTTCTATTTATACCAGCTTTAGGTATGACAGGTATTGGTTTATCAACAATTATATCTCAGTTAATTGCCTTTTTAATAATCACCTTCAAAGTAATGCAAAATGATAGAGTAAAAAAAATTACAAAAGAATTCTTTATTCTAAAATTTATTTATCTTAAAAATATTTTCTTTCAATCTATGCCTATATCAATTGCAATATGTGGATATGCAGTAGCAGCTACATTGATATTCACTTATATTGGATTATCTGGTGAAATGGCAGTAGCTGGATATGGGGCAGCCACAAGAATTGAACAAGTTGTTTTACTTCCAATATTGGGAATAAATACAGCCATAATTACAATTATTGCTCAAAATTATGGTGCGAATCAATTTTCAAGAGTTAAGGATACTTATTTTACTTCGATTAAATATGGTATCGTGATAATGATTTTTTCTGGAATTCTAATATATTTAACAGCGGATTTAGTTCCTAAATTTTTTTCTAATAACAGTATTGTTATTGATTACGGAAGTAGATATTTAAAAATAGCAGCTTTTATTATTCCTGCATATCCAATATTTTTTTTATCAAATGGTTTTTTTATGGGCTTAAAGAAATCTGAAAATGCAATGATAAATAATATGTTGAGAAATGTGTTGGTACCAATTTGTGTATTTTACTTAGCAAAATATTTATCAGCTGATTATGACACTTTTTTTTGGTTATGGTTTATTTTTCAGTGGTCTATTTCAATACTTCTTTTGCTATTTGTTTCTTTTTATATAAAAAGAATGCTAGAGAAATCTAGCACTATCATTAATCCACAACCATAAATCTTCTGCAAATGATCTTCTTACAAAAAGATTTACATCATCAACTTCTTTATGGTGAATAATAACATCAGTATGATTTAATACTGTTTGAGCAACATTATTTTTGCTTTTTTTAAAACTGTTAAAATTAAAAGGTGAACTTGATGATAATAAATCAAAAGTTTTTCTTCCTTTTATATTAATACAAACCCAATGATCAGAAATGTCAGTTATTGCACCAAAATTCAATTTCGAAATTTCGTTAAACAGATTATTAATAACATTGTTTGCATCTTTTCCCTCAAAATAAATCATCCACTCATCAGGACTTAACCATAAAGCATTAAATTTTTCATTAGATGAACTTGTGTTAGCTTCTGTTGGTAAAATTATTGAAGTTATTTTACCAACTTTTGTAAAAAAATCTTTGCTTTTTCCTCTGATATTTATTTTAATTTTTTCTTCTGCTAAAGATAATTCTAAATCATTAAAAGTTTTTTTGTCTATTTTTGGAAAATTTATATTAAGCATTTAATCTCTTATTTTCTTTATCTAAAAATATTGAATCTGAAACAATTACATTTATATTTTTATTTTCCATTGGAACTATTAGTTTTTGCCCTTTCATTTTTTTTCCATTTCTTACAACTGCAAGAGCAATAGATTTATTTAAATTTGGACTAAAATAGCTTGACGTAACATGACCAAGCATTTCAACTGGTTTTTTACTTATATCAGAAACAATCTGCGCACCTTCTTCTAAGATTTCTTTTGGATCTTCAGTCAAAAGACCCACTAACTGCTTTCTATCTTCTCTAATAGTGTCACTTCTGTACAATGATCTTTTTCCAATAAAATCGTACTTTTTTTTGCTAACAATCCAATCCATTTGCAAATCTATAGGTGTCATAGTTCCATCTGTGTCTTGTCCAACAATTATAAAACCCTTTTCAGCTCTTAATAAATGCATAGTCTCTGTTCCGTATGGTGTTATATTAAAGTCTTTTCCAGCATCTATGCACTTTTCCCATAAAGATTTTCCATATTTTGCTTCTATATTAATTTCATAACTCAGTTCACCAGTAAAGCTTATCCTCATAATCCTGCAGTTAATATTATTTATAATTGAATTTTTGAAAGACATATGTGGAAAATCATCATCATTAAAATTAACACTTGGAAATAATTTCATTAATATTTCTTTTGAATTAGGTCCACAGATACTAGCTGTTGAATATTGATCTGTTACAGATGTTAAAAAAACATCAAGTTCAGGCCATTCTGTTTGTAAGTAATCTTCCAATTTTGACAAAACATTTGCCGCTCCTCCTGTTGTTGTTGTCATTAAAAAGTGATTTTCACCTAAACGAGTTGTTACTCCATCGTCATAAACCATGCCATCTTCATTAAGCATAAGTCCATATCTACATTTTCCGATAGCTAATTTAGACCAAGCATTTGTATAAACGCGATTTAGAAATTCAGATGCATCAGATCCTTGAATATCAATTTTTCCAAGTGTTGAAGCATCTAAAATACCAGCGCTGTCTCTAGCCGCTTTACTTTCTCTCTGAACAGCTTGATGCATATTCTCATTTTCTTTTGGGTAGTACCAAGGTCTTTTCCATTGACCTACATTTTCAAATTTAGCATTATTTTTTATATGCCATTCATGAATAGATGTTCTTCTTGTTATATCGAAGAATTGTCCAACATTTCTGCCAACTATTGCTCCAAACGTTAATGGTGTAAAAGGTGGTCTGAAAGTTGTTGTGCCTAGTGTACCCATCTTAACACCGGCTGTTTCTGCAATTATTCCAAGTGCGTGCATATTCGATAATTTACCTTGATCTGTTGCCATTCCAGTGGTGGTATATCTTTTAACATGCTCTATAGATCTAAAACCTTCTCTCAGAGCTAGTTTTATATCTTTTGCTGTTGAGTCATTTTGAAAATCAATAAATGATTTTGTTTTACCTAATGCAATTTTATTGGGTAATAACCATATATTTCTTTTATCTAATTCTTTAGTACAATTTACATAAGTTTTTTCAAATTCAGTTTCTTTAAGATTTAATAAAGATTTAACTTTTACATTGGTATTTTTAATTATATCATCCAGCTCAAAATCTCCATTACATGAGCCAACACTAATATGTTCAAATACTAATTCTTTTGGTAAGAAGACTTGATCACTTTCTCTAAAATTAAGTTTACCACCAGATTGAGTATGCATATGAACCATTGGCGTCCAACCACCACTTACTGCTAAGCAATCACATTTTACTTTAGTTTTTTTTCCAATTACATTTGAGCCATCTTCGGACAAATTCATTATTTCTATAGAATTTAATTTTCTATAACCAAATGTATTGGTAACTGTAGAATTCCAATAAATATCTATACCTAATTTTTCTACTCGTTTAACTATTTTAGAATTAGTTTTTTTTCTAATATCAATTATTTTTATTTGTATTCCTTTCTCAAATAATGATAAAGCTGTTTCGTATGCACTATCATTGTTAGTAAAAACAAAATTGTTTTCACCGCATATAACTCCATAAAAATTTAAATATTTATTTACAGAACTTGCTAAAATTATTCCAGGTCTATCATTATTATTAAAAACAAGAGGTCTTTCAATAGCTCCAGAAGCAATAATTACTTTATTAGATCTTATTTTCCATAATCTTTGTCTTATATTAGAAGTTTTGTTATTTTTTGATAAATGGTCTGTTAAATTTTCTTTAGCTAAAAGATAGTTATAACTATGATAAGCGGCAACACTAGTTCTTGTTTTTATGGTTAAATTTTTTAATTTTTTTAATTCTTCAATTTCTTTAAATAACCAATCTTTAGAAATCTCGTCATTAATTTTAAAGTTTTCATTATTCTGAAATATAGTGGATCCACCTAAAGTATTTTTATCATCAATTAAAATAGTGTTAGAACCACTTTTTGCCGCTATTTTAGCTGCTATAATTCCAGAAATTCCTCCACCTATTACAAGAACATCACAATGAATATGTTTGTGATCATACAAATCAGGATCAGGAAGACTAGGGGACCTACCTAGTCCTGCAGATTTTCTAATTAGAGGTTCATAGATATTTTTCCAAAAACTTTTAGGCCACATAAATGTTTTGTAATAAAAACCTGCAGGTATAAAAGGAGATATAAAATTGTTAATTCCACCTATATCAAAATTGACATTGGGCCAGCAATTTTGACTGCTTGCCTCTAAACCTTCATAAAGTTCAATTTCTGTAGCTCTAACATTAGGTTCTGTTAAATCCGTACCTGGATTGATCTGGCATATGGCATTTGGCTCTTCTGATCCACATGTCATTATCCCTCTAGGTCTATGATATTTAAAACTTCTACCAACTAAATGAATTCCGTTAGAAAGTAGGGCAGAAGCTAAAGTATCTCCTTTAAAACCAAAGTAAGTTTTTCCATCAAATTTAAATGATATTCTATTTGTTTGGTCTACATAATCAGTTTTTTTAACTCTATAATTTGGCATTAATTAATCTATAGGAGGTTTTTCACCCATTTTGTAAACAGCATGAATTTTGTCATTTGTTGTATCTCTAACCACATTAAACCATTTTCTACATCCATGGGCATGGTTCCATCTTTCAAATTGAACTCCTTTTATATTTTTTCTCATAAATAAAAATTCTGCCCATTCATCATCACTAAGTTCTGTTGGTTGTTTTGGCCTTTCTATGTGAGCTTCACCTCCTGCAGTGAACTCACTCTGATCTCTTTCTCCACAATAAGGACAATTTATTATAAACATTAATGGGCTACTGCGGCTGCACCATGTTCATCAACTAGATCACCACTTACAAATCTATTAATATTAAATGCTGCATTTAATTTATGAGGTTCGTCATTTGCAATTGTATGTGCAAATAAGTCTCCTGATCCTGGAGTAGCTTTAAATCCTCCAGTGCCCCAACCACAATTGAAATATAAACCTTTGATGCTAGTTTTGCTTATTATTGGACTTGCATCAGGACATATATCTACTATTCCGCCCCATTGTCTTAACATTTTCATTCTACTGAATATTGGATAAAGTTCTAAAATAGCTTTTAATGTTCCTTCAACAACATCATGACTTCCTCTTTGAGTATAAGAAACATAAGCATCTGTACCAGCTCCAATAACTAATTCACCTTTATCAGATTGACTTACATAAGCATGAACAGCATTAGACATTACAACAGTATCAATTATTGGTTTTACTGGTTCTGAAACCAAAGCTTGTAAAGGTTTGCTTTCTAACGGTAGTTTTAAGCCGGCCATATTAGCTATCACGCTAGAATGTCCAGCTGCAACTACTCCTACTTTTTTTGTTTTAATAAATCCTTTTGATGTTTCTATTCCCTCAATAGCGTCACCATTTCTTTTAATGCCTTTTACCTCGCAATTTTGAATTATATCAACTCCCATTTCATCTGCGCCTCTTGCGTAACCCCAAGCAACAGCATCATGTCTTGCTGTACCCGCTCTTTTTTGTAAAGTTCCTCCTAATACAGGATATCTAATATTCTGTGATGTATTTATTATAGGACAATATTGTTTAACTTCTTCTGTATTTAACCAAACTGCATCAATTCCATTTAATCTATTCGCATGAGTTCTTCTTTTTAAATCTCTTACATCTTGCAGGTTATGAGCAAGATTCATAACTCCTCTTTGACTAAACATCACATTATAGTTTAATTCTTGGGAAAGATTTTCCCAAATTTTTAAAGCATGGTCATATAATCCAGCACTAGCATCCCACAAATAATTTGACCTAATAATAGTAGTATTTCGACCAGTGTTACCGCCACCAATCCAACCTTTCTCAAGAACAGCAATATTTTTCATATTATGTTTCTTTCCTAGATAGTAAGCCGTTGCAAGTCCATGGCCACCACCACCAACAATAACAGCATCATATTCATTTTTTGGCTCTGGATTGCCCCAAGCTTGTTGCCAGTTTTCATGCTGAGTAAAAGCATTTTTAATTAAAGAAAAGATTGAATATTTGTTATTCATATTTTGCCAGAAAATACTTGATTAATATTGAATATTCAATGATTTCAAGTTACACACTATTAACAAAAAAGGTGAGGTGGGTGAGCTGGTTTAAACCAGGAGTTTGCTAAACTTCCGTACGTTATAATGACGTACCGAGGGTTCGAATCCCTCCCTCACCGCCATTTTTTAATATAATGGCTCATCTTTAAAAAAATCTTTAAGATAAATAGGTTTTTGGGACAAAATGTATCTATATACGTTATAATTTTCTAATACTCTTTGAACATAGTTTCTAGTTTCTTTAAATTTGATTAACTCAATCCAATCGACATAATCAATTTCATTTTTTTGAGGATTTTTGTTTAGTTTCTTCCAATATTTAACTCTCTTAGGGCCCGCATTATAAGCAGCAATTGCAAAAGGATAAGATCCATCGTATTCCAAAATTAAACCAGCAATGTAAAATGAACCTAAATTTATATTATATTCCGGACTTTTAGTAAGCTTAGATTTTGAATAGCCAAGTTTAGCTTGTTTTGAAACTGTTTTTGCTGTGTAAGGCATTAATTGCATTAAACCTTGTGCGCCAACTCTACTATTTGCACTAATGTCAAATTCACTTTCTTGTCTAATTATAGATAGTATTAAGGGTGATTCTGGGATTTTTCTTTTTCCAACTACAGGAGGAGTGCTTATGATTGGATAATTATACTTATTATGAAACCTTTTTTGATATGAGGCTATTTTAGAAACTTGAATAGCAAAATCAAATCTAGATATATCTGTAGCTAATTTAGCAGCCATAATCTCACTTCCTTTTTTAACATCTTCATTAGCCAAATATCTTAAAATATGTTTTGTGTACTTACTCTTTTTTAGATCATGCAATAAATAAACTGTAGCAACTAATTTTTTTTTATAAAATTCTTGTATATAATTTTTATCTATTTCGATTAACCCATTTAATTGAAATTTTTCATTCGGTTTAACTTTCATGTGAGATAGTTGACCATAATAAGTAGTTAAGTATTTTGAACCCTCCAAATACCATTTTTTTGACTCATCATAATTTTTAAGTTTCTCATAAGATCTGCCAAGCCAATAAGCACCTCTAGACAAACTAATAGGATAACCAACATTATTATAAAATTTAGAAAAATGATTTTTTGCCAATATAGGATCTTTAAGAAAACTTAATGCTATCCAACCACTCATCCATTCAGCTTCAGCAAACTCAGGTCCTTCAACTAAACCATGATTGCTTGTTAATTTATACGCAGTTTCATATTTCTTTTTATATATTAACGACCTAGCTAAAATAAATCTTTCAACCCACCATTTGTCTGGCCTTACCATGTATTCTTTGGTATTTTTAATATTTAGTAAAATCTCTAAAGAACTGTCAACTCTACCTTTTTTTCTTCTCCACTTTAATCTATCATAATTTAAACCTGCATCATTTTTTAATTTCTTAGGAACTTTTTTTATTGCAGCATCAACACCATATCCTCTTGTCATTAATAACTGTCTTGCTGTATATAAACTTTGATAATCTTTGGGCAAATATCTAATCATACGCTTTAAATCCCAATATTTGTTTTCCCATGCTAAGTAATCGGCTCTTTTAATATAATCATCTTGTGTCAAATATTTTTTAAACTTTTTTCTGAAATATACCAAATCTCCTTTTGATAGGTCAGCTCTAATGAAACCTTCTTTGATCTTTGTTATTCCTTTTTCTTTATTTCCTTTTTTTATTAAACTTTCTCCCAGTAACATTTCACCAAAACCACTTACTGGTTGATATTTGTTAAACCAATTAATTATTTCATCGGGGGTTTGATTATTTGAGGAAATTTTATGTTCTGCTAAATATTTAATTCTATCTAACCTTGGAAAATCATCAAATTTTTCAATAAACTGCTTATATTCGGTAAATGTAGCTCTATTTCCTAACGTAAGTAAATGTCTCCACTCTATAAAATCATAAATCGACTTAGCTCTTGCTTTTTTTGCAACTTTTTTTGCATCTTTCCAATTACTTTTTTCCATGAATGCAATAGCCTGTTTTGCATACTTTAAATCTCTATCGCTATAGTACTTGGATTTTTTTACTTTTCTTAATCTCTGCTCTTTTACGATTAAAGGTTTGTTTTTTGGTATAATTATACCATTAACTTTTGTTATTTTCTTTTTTATAATTTTTTCTATTTTTTTTACTGTTAATTCTTTATTATTAGGTTTTGCTTTAGGAATAATAATATTACTTGATAAATTTCTTAATAAATCATCTTGTTCTTGGGTAGGCTTAATTTTAGGTATAATTGGTTCACTTGAAAAAGCTAAATTTAGGCTTAGAAAAAAGATTATTGTTGATAAAATATATTTTAATGATTTAAGTAGCATTTTTTTTTAAATAAATGACAACTTATGTTATAAATATTTATGTTTAAAGGTTCAAATGTTGCTTTAGTTACACCGTTTAAAAATAATGAACTTGATGAAGAAAGTTATCTAAAACTTATTAATTTTCATCTAGAAAACGGTACCAATGGTCTTGTACCGGCTGGTACAACTGGTGAATCACCAACATTATCCCACTTAGAACATGAAAAAGTAATTGAATTATGTATTAATGAATCAAAGGGAAAAATACCTGTAATTGCTGGCACAGGATCAAATTCAACAGATGAAGCAATTGCTCTTACTAAACATGCTGAAAAAGCAGGTGCAGATGGAGCTTTGGTTGTAACTCCTTACTATAATAAACCAACTCAAGAAGGGTTATATCAGCATTACAAAGCAATAAATGATAACACAAGCCTTCCTATAATAATTTATAATATACCGGGAAGATGTGTAATCGATATGTCTGTTGATACAATGGCTAGATTATTTGAACTTAAGAATATAGTTGGTGTAAAAGATGCCACTGGTGACCTCAATAGACTAGATCAAACAATTAAAAAGTTAGGACCTGAATTTATACAGCTTACTGGTGAAGATGGTTTAGCATTTGAATTTAATAAAAGAGGAGGAGTTGGAATTATTTCAGTAACAGCTAATATTGCTCCCAAGTTGTGTTCCGATATGCAAAAATTTTCAAAGTCTGGTAGTGACAACGAAATGAAAGAAGCTGAAAGAATAGATTCATTGCTCCAACCAGTTCACAAATCACTCTTTGCCGAAAGTAATCCATCACCCGTCAAGTATGCAGCAAAATTATTAGGCTTATGTGATGATGCTGTAAGACTCCCGTTGGTAAAAATATTAGATGAAACAAAATTGGAAGTTAAAAATTCTCTTATTTCAGCAAAACTATTAAATGAATAAAAAACCCAATAGTGGTTTAAAAATTATAACAGTTAACAGAAAAGCATCATATAATTATTTTTTTAAAGATATTATTGAAGCAGGAATAGTTTTAAAAGGTTCTGAAATTAAATCTGTAAGATCTGGAAAAGCAAATATAGCAGATTCATATGCTGTTGAAAAAAATAGAGAAATATTTTTAATAAATTCACATATACCAATATATAAACAAGCAAGTTATTCTAATCATAACCCTTATTCAGAAAGAAAATTATTATTAAATAAAAAAGAAATAAACAAGTTAATTGGAAAAATTAATGAAGATGGCTTTTCACTAATTCCAACAAAAATGTATTTTAAAAATGGTAAAGCAAAAATTGAAATAGCTCTTGCTAAAGGCAAAAAACAATATGATAAACGTCATTCAAAAAAAACAAAAGATTGGAACCGTGAAAAGGCAAGATATTTTAGAAAATCAAGCTAATTATGCTTATTTAGCACTTGGGTCAAATTTAGGAAAAAAAATAAAAAATCTTGAATTGGCCAAATATAAATTAACTAAGATTGGTGTAGATATTATCAAAACCTCAAGTTTTTATATTACTAAATCTTGGCCAAATACTAAGTTTCCAGATTTTATTAATACTGTTTTATTTATAAAAACAAAACTGATATTACCTGATTTATTTAATCAAATTAAACTCATTGAAAAATCACTTGGTAGAAAGAGAACACCAAAAAATCATCCTAGGAAATGTGATATAGATATAATTGATTTTAATGGAAAATGTTATTCAATAAATATTAATTCGCAAAAGATCGAAATACCACATTTGAGTATGCATAAAAGAAACTTTGTCTTAATACCACTTTTTGAAATAAATCAAAATTGGATACATCCTAAATTCAAAAAAGATATAGTTAAACTACTTTCTGTACTACCCAGGAACGATTTAAGAAGTATAAAATTTGATTAAATATTGTAAATTAGTGATATAATATATCAAATGTTAAATTCTAATGAATTAATAAATAAAGTAAAATCATATAACAAGTTTCTTAATCCAGAAGCTTTGTCGAAGGCTTATGATTTTGCTGTTAAAGCCCATGAAAAGCAAAAAAGAGACGAAGGTTCTCCATATATTATACACCCAATTGCAGTTGCAAATATATTAACTGAATTAAAGTTAGATAGTGCAACCATAGCAACTGGATTATTACATGATACCATTGAAGATACTCATGCTACATATCAAACTATTGAAGATGAGTTTGGAAAAGAAGTTGCAGACTTAGTTGAAGGAGTTACAAAAATATCTGAATTTGAAAATCAAGCTATATCTAATTCTAAGGCTGAAAATTTTAGAAAATTAATATTAGCCACATCTAAAGATATCAGAGTTTTGTTAGTAAAACTTGCTGATAGACTTCATAATATGAGAACTTTGCATTTTGTTACAGATAATGAAAAACAAATTAGAAAAGCAAAAGAAACTATGGAAATCTATTCTCCATTGGCTGATAGAATGGGTATGAACAGAATCCGTGATGAACTAGAAGATTTATCTTTCAAAATTTTAAATCCTGAAGCAAGAAACTTAATAAAAAATAGACTTGATAAAATTAAAGATAACAATCTAATAAATTATAATTCTGTTTTAATTGAATTTGAAAATTTATTAAAAGAAAATGATATTAATTTTGAGATTTTTAGTAGGGAAAAAACTCCTTTTTCTATTTGGAGAAAAATACAAAAAAAACGTACATCATTAGAACAAATCACAGATATTATTGGTTTTAGGATTATTTTATCTGATGTTAAGAGTTGCTATAAAGCTCTAGGTATATTGCATACCAAATGGAATTGTATACCAGGAAAATTCAAAGATTATATTTCTTCACCCAAAATCAATAAATACAAATCGATACATACTGCAATAATTGGTCCCAATAAGAGACCTATCGAAATTCAATTAAGAACTATACAAATGCACGAATTTGCGCAAAGGGGAATAGCAGCACATTGGAAATATAAATCATCTGAAAAATTTAACTCATTAACTTGGAAGGAATATGATTGGTTAGCAGATTTGGTTGAAATTATAGATAAAAACGAAAATCCAGAAGATTATTATGAATATACAAAACTACAAATGTTCCAAGAGAATGTTTTTTGTTTTACACCAAAAGGATCTGTAATAAAACTTCCTAAAGAAGCAACTCCTATTGATTTTGCATATGCTGTTCATACACAAATTGGTGATACTGCTATTGGATGCGAAATTAATGGTAAAGAAAGTCCATTACAGGCAATTTTACTTAATGGCGATGTTGTTAAAATAATTACCTCAAAAAATGTATCGCCATCACTGCATTGGGTATCAAGTACAAAAACTGGAAAAGCTAGAGCTGCTATACGAAGATATTGGCAGTATAGGGAAAATACAAAACCTACAAAAATTAAAAAATATAATACAACTTTATGGATTTCATTACCTGACCAGCCAGGGAAATTAGGCGATGTTACTACAATCATTGGTACTAATAATGTCAACATATCTAGTGTAGAAATGGTTGAAAAAACCAAAAATTCAATAAATTTTAGATTCAATTTGATTATTCATGATTTGAAAAACTTTACAAAATTAATTAGTGAGCTAAAACAGAAAGAATACAATTTCAAAATTATTAGACATAAAAATAAAAAATATGCTTTCTTTAAAAGACTCTTTGGTGGTTTTAAAAAAAACTAAAGCCTTAGTTGAAGGTCATTTTATTTTATCGTCAGGTTTACACTCTACAAAATATATACAATGTGCTAAATTATTAAGTCATCCAAATATTTCAAAAAAATTTACTCATTCTTTAAGTAAAAAAATTAAAAATAATTTCAAAAACTTTGATTTAATCTTATCACCAGCAATGGGTGGTATTGTAATAGGATATGAGATAGGTAGATTGTTAAGAAAAGAAACAATTTTTTGCGAAAGAGTTGATGGTAAATTTTTATTAAGAAGAGGATTTTCAATCAAAAAAAATTCAAGAGTACTGATAGTAGAAGATGTTATAACTACAGGTAAATCGAGTTTAGAATGTGTTCAGTTAATTAAAAAATTTAAAGCTAAAACAATAGGATTTGCTTGTTTAATAGATAGATCTAAAGAAAGTACTTTAAAGATAAAAAATAAAAAAATTATTTCACAGGTTAAGTTGAACATTCCAACTTTTAGAAAAAAGGATTTGCCAAAAAACTTAAAAAAAATACCAGTATCCAAACCTGGTAGTAGATTTTTAAAATGAGTATTAGACTAGGGGTAAATATAGATCATGTTGCTACACTCAGAAATGCTAGAGGTGAGAAACATCCTGATCCATATTATGCAGCACTAAAATCAATGAAATTTGGTGCCAATTCAATTACTATACATTTAAGAGAAGATAGAAGACATATTCAAGATAAAGATTTAAAATTGATTTCATCAAACAAATCAATTCCATTAAATTTAGAAATTGCATCAAATTATGAAATGATCAAAATTGCAAAAAAATATAAACCTAATTTTGTATGTATTGTACCAGAAAAAAGAAACGAAATTACTACAGAAGGCGGTTTAAATTTAAAAAAAAATAAAAATAAATTAAAATCGATAGTTTATACTTTAAATAAATGCAATATCAGAACAAGTTTATTTATTAATCCTAACATTACTGATGTAAAAATTTCAAAAATTATTGGTGCTAAATGCATTGAGTTGCATACAGGAAAAATTTCAAATCAAATCAAAGATAATAAAAATTATTTAATGCAACTCAAAAAAATTAAAAATTGCGCAAAATATGCCAAATCTTTAAATTTAGAAGTGCATGCTGGACATGGTATGGATTATAAAACTGCTAAAATTTTATCTAAGGTAAATGAGATTAAAGAGTTCAAT
>CACHFK010000018.1 GCA_902579085.1 uncultured Pelagibacteraceae bacterium
AATTAATTAATGGTTCAGGATAAAAACCAAAAAAAATTATGGGTATAACTAAACTGAAAAGTATTAAAATTTCAAATCTTTTTAAATCTGTCATTGACTTTAATTGACTATCTACTATTTCGCCAAATATTATTCTTTTATAAAGCCACAGCATATAGGCAGCGCCTAGGATAACACCTAAACTTGCGATAGTAGCTACTAAAAAACTTTTTTTGAAAGCTCCCATCAAAATTAAAAATTCTCCAATAAATCCGCTTGTGCCAGGTAGTCCTAAAGATCCCAAGGCAAATACCATAAATACTAATGCATACTTTGGCATTACTTGTACTAAACCACCATATCTATTAATCAATCTAGTATGATGTCTTTCATAAACAACTCCTACGCTTAAAAATAACGCTGCAGATACAAGTCCATGACTAATCATTTGGAATATACTTCCTTCAATACCCTGTTGTGTCATAGTAAATATTCCCAAAGTGACAAATCCCATATGTGCTACAGAGGAATAGGCAATAAGTTTTTTCATATCTTCTTGCATTAATGCCACTAATGATGTGTAAATTATTGCTACTAAACTCAAAAAATATACTAATGGAACAAAGTATTCTGAGGCTAAAGGGAAAAGTCCAAGAGAAAATCTTATAAAACCATACCCAGCCATTTTAAGTAATATAGCTGCTAGCAATACAGAACCTGCGGTTGGTGCCTCAACATGAGCATCTGGTAGCCAAGTGTGTACTGGCCACATTGGTGTTTTTACAGCAAATGAGCTAAAGAATGCTAACCATAATAAATTTTGATACCTGGCATCAATACCTATTTCGTACAACTTTTCAACATCTGTGGTTCCAGATATCCAATAAATTGAAATGATTGCAACTAGCATCAATACAGATCCCAATAAAGTATAAAGAAAAAATTTAAATGCTGAGTAAACTCTTCTTTCTCCTCCCCATATACCAATAATTAAAAACATTGGTATTAATCCTGCTTCAAAAAATAAATAAAACACAACTAGATCAAGAGAACAAAAAACTCCAATCATGAATGTTTCCATTATTAATATAGCTATCAAAAAATCTTTTAATCTTTTTTTAATAGTTGAATTAACTAAAATTATGCAAATTGAAGTAATGAAAGTTGTTAAAATAATAAATAGAATTGATATACCATCAATGCCAACTTTATAATTAACAAAACCTAAGAGCCATTCTCTATTTTCAACAAATTGAAATTCAGTTGAATCTTTATCAAACGCATACCACAAATAAATTGAAAGTATAAAGTTAGAGAAAGCTATAAATAATGCAAGATATTTACTGGCTTGGTATTTACCAGTAGTAGATCTAGCGAAAAAAATAAAAAGAGCTCCTATCGATGGTAATAAAATTAAAGATGATAATATTGGAAAGTCCATTAATTTACCAAAAGTAAAGTTAAAAGTATAGAAAATCCTATTAGCATAACAAATGCATACTGATAAATATATCCACTTTGAAATTTGACTGCTTTAAATGAAAAATATTTTATTAATTGGGACAATCCATCAGGACCAAATTTATCTATAAAAGAAACATCAATTTTTTTCCAAAAAAAGTAACCAATTTTTTTTGAAGGCTGAACAAAAATATACTCATAAATCTCATCAAAATACCATTTGTTTTTTAAAAAAAGATAAAAAGATTTATTAGAGTTTGCAATTGAATCTACAATTTTAGTATTTTTTAAAAATAAATAGTAAGATAAAGGAATTGATATAATTACTAATATTGGAGTTAAAAATAAAAACCAACTTGGTGGATGATCTTTGCTTAATGGTTCTAAAAATAATATAGAACTTGACCAAAATTCATAGGATGTTTCATGACCTATAAACAAATCTTTAAATATAATGCCAGCAAAAATTGCACCTATTGCTAAAATTATTAATGGAAGAAGCATGACCATTGGGGATTCATGCATGGATTCAATTTTAACGCTTGAATTATTATATTTTCCATGAAATGTTTTAAATATTAATCTCCAAGAATAAATGGAAGTTAACAGAGCTGTAAATACACCAACACTAGATGCATAAAAACCAAGATTATTACCCTTTAGAAAAGCAAACTCAATTATTGCATCTTTTGAGTAAAATCCTGAAAGAAAAGGAAAACCAGTTAAAGCCAAAGTTCCTATTATCATTAAAGTGTATGTATAAGGAAGTTTTTTCCATACACCTCCCATTTTATTGATATTCTGCTCATCTTTAAAAGAATGTATTACCGCTCCTGATCCTAAAAATAGCAATGCTTTAAAAAATGCATGAGTAAATAAATGAAACATAGCAACACTATAAGCCCCAACACCAGTTGCAAAAAACATATAACCAAGTTGACTACATGTTGAATAAGCAATAATTTTTTTTATATCAGTTTGAACAAGCGCAACACTTGCAGCAAAAAAAGCTGTGGTCATGCCTACTATTGTTATTATTGATAATGCTAATTCTGAATATTCATAAATAGGTGAACATCTAACTACCAAAAAAACACCCGCTGTTACCATTGTTGCGGCATGTATTAGCGCAGATACTGGTGTTGGGCCTTCCATTGCATCTGGAAGCCAAGTATGAAGAAAGATTTGAGCAGACTTGCCCATTGCACCTATAAACAAAAGTATGCAGATTAAATCAACAGCATTTATATGAATACCTAAAAAAATTAATTTTTTATCTAAAATATCTGGAATTTTTTGAAAAACTTCATCATAATTTACAGTTCCAAATATATAAAAAATTAAAAATATTCCTAAAGCAAATCCAAAATCACCAACTCTATTAACAAGAAATGCCTTTATAGCAGCTGCATTAGCACTTGGTTTTTTAAACCAAAAACCAATTAAAAAATAGGAACATAAACCAACGCCTTCCCAACCAAAAAATAATTGGATAAAATTATCAGAAGTAACAAGGGTTAACATTGCAAATGTAAACAAAGACAAAAAAGACATAAATCTAGATTTGTGAGGATCATGTGACATATATCCAATTGAATAAATATGTACCAAAGAAGAAACTAATGTAACTACTACTAACATCACTGAAGATAGTGAATCTATATTAATAGACCAATTAACATTTAAAGATCCAGAATTAATCCAAGTGGCAATTATTAAATTATTCTCATAACCAATACTTATAACTTTAAAAAAAATAACTAAAGAAAGTAAAGCTGAAATAGAAACAAACAAACTTGTTATAATTTGACAATATTTGTCGCCTATTAATTTTCCAAAAAATCCTGCAATAATTGATGCAACCAAAGGTAAAAATAAAATTAGATATTCCATTTTATCCTTTTAACTCATGAATTTCTTCAACTCTTATTGTTCCAGAATTTCTATAATAAACTACAATTATTGCTAAACCTATTGCAGCTTCAGCTGCAGCAACTGTTAAAATGAAAAGGGTAAAAATTTGTCCACTTAAGTCATTTATATATATTGAGAATGATACTAAATTTATATTTACCGCTAAAAGTATAAGTTCTATACTCATTAATATTACAATTATATTTTTTCTATTCAAAAAAATACCGACAATTCCAATAATAAATATTATTGCTGCCAGAGTTAAGTAATGCCCAAGTCCAATACTAAGTGTCAATTTTTACTCCTTTATTACTTTCAGGTTCTGCAAGTTCTACACCTTCCTTTTTTTCTCTAGATATCTGTTTGAAATAACTTTGTTTTTTTACCCCTGATCTTTCTCTAAAAGTTAAAACAATTGCCCCTATCATCGCAACTAACAGTATCATCCCTGATAATTGAAATAGGTGAATATAATCAGTATAAATAACATTACCTAATAATTTAGTATTAGTTATATTTGCATCTATTTTAATAGAAATGGAGTCAGTCAAACCAGGTTTGTATTTCCATCCTCCTATAACAATTATTAACTCGGAAAAAATAATTAAACTTATTAATAATCCTATTGGTATATGTGTACTTCTAGTTCCTGAAGTAAACCATTCGTTCTTTTGCTGAGCAACATTAAGCATCATAACAACAAATAAAAATAAAATAGCCACAGCTCCAACATAAACGATTAACATAATCATCCCTAAAAATTCAGCACCAATCATAATGAATAAGAAAGAAATGCTTATAAAATCCAAAATTAAAAAGAAGACTGAATGAACTGTATTTTTTGATACAGTAACCATAACAGCTGAAAATATAGCTATAAAAGAAAATATATAAAAAAATATTGCATGCGCTAACATTTTACTTATCTGTGAGAACTATCAGCATTAATATTGGCTGCTAATACACTCTCCCATCTATCTCCATTCTCTAATAATTTTTCTTTATTATAATATAGCTCTTCCCTTGTTTCGGTAGAAAATTCAAAATTTGGTCCTTGTACAATTGCATCAACAGGACAAGATTCTTCGCAAAGACCACAATAAATGCATTTAATCATATCAATATCATATCTTGTTGTTTTTCTACTTCCATCTTCTCTTTCTTTTGATTCAATTGTTATAGCTTGTGCTGGACATACAGCTTCACACAATTTACAAGCTATACATCTTTCTTCTCCATTGGGATATCTTCTTAAGGCATGCTCACCTCTAGTTCTTGGGCTTATAGTGCCTTTCTCATGCGGATAGTTAATTGTTTTTTTTGGTTTAAATATTTCTTTAATAGCAATTATTAATCCAGTTAAAAAATCAATCATGAACACTGTTTTAAATACTCTAGAAATTTTCATATTAATTTACCGGTAATAAATCAAAGTATAATAAATAACTTGAAGTTAAAACAACCCAAGACAAAGATAGAGGTAGAAATATCTTCCAACCTAATTTCATTAACTGGTCATATCTATATCTAGGAACAATAGCTTTTACCAATGAAAAAAGAATAAACAATAATAACATTTTAAAAATCATCCAAAAAGGTCCTGGTATTATATTAAATGGAAACATATCGACTGGGGAAAGCCATCCACCAAGAAATAAAATTGAGCCCAAAGAGCACATTAACAATATATTTGCATATTCACCTAACCAAAACATCGCATACATCATACCAGAATACTCAGTTTGGTAACCGGCAACTAGTTCAGCTTCAGCTTCAGGTAAATCGAAAGGAGGTCTGTTTGTTTCTGCTAGCGCAGAAATAAAAAAAATAATGAACATTGGGAACAATGGTATAATAAACCATAAATTTTTTTGAGCTATAACAATATCGCTCAAATTTAATGAACCAACACAAAGTAAAACATTAATTATAATTACACCTATTGAAACTTCATAAGATACCATTTGAGCTGCCGATCTAATAGATCCTAAAAAAGGATATTTAGAATTTGATGCCCATCCCCCCATAATAATTCCATAAACACCAAGAGAAGAAACAGCAAATATGTAAAGTATACCAACATTAATATCGGCTAGAACAAATGTTTCACTAAATGGTATAACTGCCCATGCGATTAAAGCCAAAGTCATAGTAACAATTGGTGCTAAAATAAATATAATTTTATTAGAACTTGCAGGAATTATAATTTCTTTAAATACATATTTTAATGCATCGGCCAAAGATTGGAATAAACCAAATGGACCAACAACATTTGGACCTCTTCTTTTTTGAACTAAAGCCCAAATTCTTCTATCTAACCAAACAATCAAAGCGACTGCAGTTAAAACCGGAACTAACAAAAATATAATTTTATATACCTCAGAAAATAAAATTAAAAAATATTCCATTATTATCCATCTGTTCCTGTTTTTTTTATTTTTAATGATAAATTTTTACATTCACTCATAGTTTTAGATGCTCTGGCTATAGAATTAGAATGGTAATAATCTAAATCATCAATATTAATACTTTCATTAATAAATTCGTAGTTGGGAACTTCAAAAATTTTATCTTTATGTATATTTAAAAAATTAATCATTAAATTAATTAATTCTTCTTTATTTGTGTATAAATTTTTTCTTTTTAGAGAAGCGGCAAGTTCATTTATAATTTGCCAATCTTCTTTGGCCTCACCAGGCGGATAAGATGCATTATATGCTTTTTGCATTTTGCCTTCTAAATTTGTAAAATATCCATCCTGCTCTGTATAAGCGGCTGAAGGTAAAATAATATCTGCCATTTCTGCACCCCTATCTCCATGACTTCCAATATATATAATAAACTCATTCTTTTTTTTAAATTTTAAATTCTCTTGGCCAAATAAAAAAATTAAATCAAATTCATTATTTTTGATTTTTTTTAAAGTTTCATTTTCTCCATTTTTTGTACTTAATAATTCAAGATCATATGCACCAACAGTAGATGCGTTATTTGATATTATATTTAAAGCACTCCATTCATTATTTATTTTATTATTTATTAACAAGTATTTCTTCATTTCTTCAAAAACATAAGGGGCAGATTTTAATTTTAATAAAGATTGACCTAATATAATCATTGGTTTTTGTGAATTTTTAATTAAATCAGATAACTTGTGTTTATCATTTACAATTTCATTTATTATTTTTGTAGAATTTTCTAAAGCCACATAAGGATATGTAAGGTCACCAACATCTCCTAGAGAATAAACATCTATATTATTATTTAAATAAGCTTTTCTAATTCTTGAATTTAAAATAGTAGCTTCATATCTTGGGTTTGTGCCAACTAAAATTATTAGATCTGACTCTTCAATTCCTAGGATTTTTGAGTTAAATATATAGTTACTTCTATTACTTGAGTTGACATAGTAATTTTCACTTCTTGAATCTAAATTTTTTGATTTAATAGTTTTTTCAAAAAATTCTTTAATTGCAAATAGTGCCTCCATATTTGTCATATCCCCAGTAATACCTGATATTTTTTCTGATGGTGTTTGAGAAATTTTATCAAATATTTTTGAATAAGCTGCTTTCCAGGTTATTTTTTCAAATTTATTTTTATTTTTAAAATAAGGTGAGTCTAATCTTTGATTTTTTAAACCATCACAAGCGTATCTTGTTTTGTCTGATATCCATTCTTCATTAATTTCTTCATTAATTCTTGGTAAAACTCTTTTTACTTCCCAACCATAAGTATCAACTCTGATGTTTGATCCTACGGCATCCATAACATCAATAGTTTCTGTTTTTTTTAATTCCCATGGTCTTGCTTCAAATACATATGGTTTTGAAGTCAATGCACCAACTGGACACAAATCAATAACATTTGCTGACATCTCTGATTCCATTGCTTTTTCAAGGTATGTTGTAATTTGCATATCTTCACCCCTTCCAATAGCACCTAATTCTGGAACACCGGCTACTTCAGTTGCAAATCTAATACAACGTGTACAGTGAATACATCTCGTCATTTGAGTTTTAATTAGTGGCCCCATATATTTTTCTGGCACATATCTTTTATTTTCTTTAAATCTACTTTTATCAATTCCATAAAACATTGATTGATCTTGAAGATCACATTCTCCACCTTGGTCGCAGACAGGACAATCAAGTGGATGATTAGCAAGAAGAAACTCCATTACTCCTTTTCTAGATTTTTCAACTTTTTCTGTGTTGGTTTTTATTACCATTCCATCTGCTGCTGGCATTGCACAAGAAGCAATAGGTTTTGGTGATTTTTCCATTTCTACAAGGCACATTCTACAATTTCCTGCTATAGAAAGTTTTTCGTGGTAGCAAAATCTGGGAATTTCAGCACCTGCCAATTCACATGCTTGTAATACAGTTAAGCCTTCTTCAACTTCTACATCAATATCGTTTACTTTTAGTTTAAGCATTTTCTTTTTCTAATAAATGTTGATCAACTAAATAAGGAACATTTTTTTTTTGTTTAATAACAGGATCAAATTTGTTTCTTTCAATAATTTCGTCTTTAAAATTTCTTATCAACCCTTGAACTGGCCAAGCTGATCCTTCACCAAATGCACAAATTGTATGTCCTTCGATTTGTTTGGTTACATCCATTAGCATATCAACTTCATCTCTAGTAGCCTCACCTTTAGCCATTCTTTCCAACATTCTCCACATCCATCCTGAACCTTCTCTACAAGGTGTACATTGTCCACAACTTTCATGTTTATAAAATCTGGCAATTCTAGCCATACATTTAATTATGTCTTGATCTTTATTTATAACAACTATACCGGCTGTACCAAGTCCAGTTTTATTTTCAACACAAGCATCAAAATCCATTTTAATAGTATCACAAATTTTTTTAGGTAATAATGGCATCGAAGAACCACCGGGGATGACTGCTTTTAAATTATCCCATCCTCCTACAACACCACCAGCATGTTTTTCAATTAAATCTTTTAATGGAACGCCCATTTCTTCTTCAACATTACATGGATTATTTACATTTCCTGAAATACAATAAATTTTTGTTCCTGTATTTTTTGCTCTACCTAAAGATGAAAACCATTTTCCACCTCTTCTTAATATTGTTGGCACAACAGCAATAGTTTCAACATTATTTACTATTGTTGGACATCCATACAATCCAATTAGAGCAGGAAAAGGAGGTTTTAATCTTGGTTGACCCTTTTTACCTTCTAAACTTTCCAAAAGAGCAGTTTCTTCTCCACATATGTAAGCGCCAGCCCCATAATGAATATAGATATCTAAATCCCAACCTGTGTCTGAGGCGTTTATTCCTAGTAAACCTTCTTTATAAGCTTCATCAATTGCTTGCTGTAGTTTTTGACCTTCGTTAAAATATTCACCCCTTATATAAATATAACAAATGTGCGCATTAACAGCATATGAAGCAATTAAGCATCCCTCAATCAATTTATGTGGTTCAAATCTTAAAATATCACGATCTTTACAAGTTCCAGGTTCTGATTCATCTGCATTTATAACTAGATAATGGGGTCTTGATCCAACTTCTTTAGGAGCGAATGACCATTTTAATCCAGTTGGAAAACCTGCTCCTCCACGTCCTCTTAGTTCAGATGTTTTAATTTCGTTTATTATCCATTCTCGACCTTTATAACATATTTCTTTAGTATTTTTCCAATCATCTCTTTGTTTAGCAGAATTAATGTCTGCTCCTAAATCATTATACAAATTTTTAAAAATTCTATCTTCGTCTTTAAGCATTTTTATTACCCAACAAAGTTTTTCTTATATTTTCGGGTTCTGAACTTAATCTTCCTCTATAAGAACCAGGTTTTGGTTTTTCATTATTACTTATTTTATCTATTATTTTTGATAATTTTTCAGGGTCTAAATCTTCAAAATAATCTTCATTAATTTGAACAATCGGTGCATTTACACAAGCACCTAAACATTCAACTTCTAACCATGAAGATTTACCATCTTTTGATATCATTGACTCATTTTTAGATATTTTTTTTTTACAAACATCTACAAGTTTATAAGCTCCTCTAATCATGCAAGGTGTTGTTGTACAAACTTGAAAAAAATATTTACCTACTGGAGCTAAATTATACATTGTATAAAAAGTTGCTACTTCATAAACTTTTATGTATGGCATATTTAGAGTTTTAGCGATAAGTTTCATTGCAGCTAAAGGTATCCAATTATCATTTTGTTTTTGAGCAATATATAATAGAGACATGACAGCACTTTGTTCTTTATTTTTAGGATAATTTGATATTGCTTTCTCAATTTCTTTTAAACTTTGAATATTAAATTCAAAAGTTTTAGGTTGATTCTTTGAGATTTTTTTTAAACTCATCTGTCAACCTCTCCAAAAACTATATCCATTGATCCTAGAACCGCTGGAACATCAGCTAACATGTGACCTTTTATTAGATAGTCCATTGCCTGCAAATGAGAAAATCCTGGAGCTCTTATTTTGCATTTATAAGGTTTACTAGATCCATCAGAAATTAAATAAACACCAAATTCACCTTTCGGTGCCTCTACAGCAGTATAAATTTCATCTTTAGCAACTCTATAACCTTCGGTGAAAAGTTTAAAATGATGAATTAGCGCTTCCATTGATTGTTTAATTTCTTTTTTTGGTGGAGGTGAAATTTTACCATCATTAGTTTTTATTGGTCCAGTAGGCAAATTAGTTAAGCATTGATTAATAATATTGACACTTTCTCTCATCTCTTCAATTCTACAAAGATATCTATCATAACAATCACCATTTTTTCCAATAGGAATTTTAAATTTTAATTGATCGTAACAATCATATGGTTGAGATTTTCTTAAATCCCAGGGAACTCCAGAACCTCTAAGCATGACACCAGAAAATGAATAATCTAAAGCATCTTGTTTAGAAACAATACCTATATCTACATTTCTCTGTTTAAAAATTCTATTGTCAGTCAGTAATGATTCAAGATCATCAATTATTTTAGGAAATTTTTCACAGAATTGAGCTATTTCAGTATCAAGTCCTGTTGGCAAATCTTGATGAACGCCCCCAGCTCTAAAATAATTTGCATGTAGACGTGATCCAGAAACTTTTTCATAAAAACCCATCAAAGTTTCCCTTTCTTCAAATCCCCACAAAGTAGGAGTTAAGGCACCAACATCCATTGCTTGAGTTGTTACATTCAAAATATGGCTAAGTATTCTGCCAATCTCACAAAATATAACTCTTAAGTATTGGGCTCTTATTGGTACATCTATTTTTAAAATTTTCTCAATTGCTAGGGCAAATGCATGTTCTTGATTCATTGGGGCAACGTAATCAAGTCTATCAAAATATGGTACGGCTTGAGTGTAAGTTTTGTTTTCTATAAGTTTTTCAGTTCCTCTATGAAGTAATCCTATATGTGGATCTGCTTTTTCAACAACTTCACCATCTAATTGTAAAATTAATCTTAAAACCCCATGAGCAGCAGGATGCTGAGGACCAAAATTTAAATTTAGTTTTTTAGTTTCTTTAGCCATTAATCTTTAGTTTGCTCTTTAATATATTTGGTTCCTTCCCAAGGACTTTCGTAATCAAAATTTCTATAGTTTTGTTCTAGTTTTACTGGTTCATAAATTACTTTTTTTTCTTCCTCACTATAACGGACCTCGTTATGACCAGTTAAAGGAAAATCTTTTCTTAAAGGATGGCCTTTAAAATTATAGTCAGTTAAAATTCGTCTTAAGTCAGGATGATCTTTGAATTCAATGCCATACATATCAAAAACTTCTCTTTCCATCCAATTTGCTGCTGGATAAATTGATGTAATTGAAGGAACAATTTCACCCTCTTTGATATTATAAGAAATTACAATTCGTGAATTTATTTCATGACTTAATAGAAGATAAACCATTTTAAACCTTTTATCTTTTTGTGGAAAATCAACAGCTGTAATTTCAATTAATTGTCTAAATTTAGTAGCAAAATTTGTTTTAAGAAATAATAAAACTTCTATTAAATTATTATCATCAATATTTAATAGGATTTGATTATGTTTAATTTCTGAACTTATAATTTTAGATGTTAATTCAGAATTAATTATTTTTTCAAGACTATCAAGTTCTTTCATTCTATCTTTCCAAACTTCCTTTGTTTCTTATTTTTTTTTGCAGTTGCATAATTCCATATAAAAGAGCTTCTGCGGAAGGTGGACAACCAGGTACATAAACGTCAACAGGAACTATCCTATCACAACCTCTTACGACTGAATAAGAATAATGATAGTAACCTCCCCCATTTGCACAGCTGCCCATGGATATTACATATCTTGGTTCTGGCATTTGATCATAAACTTTTCGAAGTGCAGGCGCCATTTTATTAGTTAAAGTTCCTGCAACAATCATAACATCAGACTGTCTTGGCGATGCCCTTGGGGCAGCTCCAAATCTTTCAAGATCATAACGTGGCATTGATGTTTGCATCATTTCAACCGCACAACATGCTAACCCAAATGTCATCCAGTGAAGAGATCCTGTTCTTGCCCAAGTTACAAGGTTATCTAATGAAGTAGTTATGAAACCATTATCACTAAAATCTTGTGCAAGCTGTTTAAATTCATCTGGAATTTGTTTTTTTTTCTCTTCTAAATTCATTTTATTCCCAATCTAATGCTCCTTTTTTCCATTCATAAATAAATCCAACAGTTAAAATAAATAAAAATATCATCATAGAAATAAAACCAAATATACCAATTTGACCTAATGAAATTGCCCAAGGAAACAAAAATGCAATTTCAAGATCAAAAATTATAAATAAGATTGCTACAAGATAAAATCTTACATCAAATTCCATTCTAGAGTCATTAAAAGGTTCAAACCCACATTCATAAGCTGATAATTTTTCAGGATCTGGATTTTTAGGGGATGCCAAATAATTTATGGCAATAAAAACAACACTTAAACCTATAGCTATTATTAAAAATAGAATTATGGGTAAATAATCTTTTAAAAAATCCGCAAGCATTAGAATCTATATAACAGCTATTATAGCATCTAAAAGAGTAGATAAGTCACATATATTATGGTTTTTTATTTTAATTTATGGCGGGAGTGAAGGGACTCGAACCCTCGGCCCCGTGCGTGACAGGCACGTGCTCTAACCAACTGAGCTACACCCCCGATTTTGGTGGGCAGTAAAGGACTCGAACCTTTGACCCCCTCGGTGTAAACGAGATGCTCTACCAACTGAGCTAACCGCCCAAAATCTTGGTACTAATACATCAACAAATTAATAATGTAAATTGTTTATTACTGAATGCTAGCTTGAGATTTTTCGTCTTTCTTATTATCAGATAATTTTTCTACTTCTGTCCATTCAACAGCTTTAAGTTCTTTTGTTAGTGCTATCTTCAAAACTTCATCTGCACTTTCAACAGGGACAATTTTAATATCTTCTCTTACTTTTTTTGGAACATCTACTAAATCTTTTTCATTTTCTTTAGGTATTAAAACTTTTTTTACACCAGCTCTGTGCGCTGCTAATAATTTTTCTTTTAATCCACCTATAGGTAATACTTGTCCAGTAACTGTTACTTCACCTGTCATAGCAATTTCTCTATCTACAGGAATGTTTGTGATAGAAGAAACTATTGATGTAACCATTGCTATACCTGCTGAAGGTCCATCTTTTGGTGTTGCACCTTCAGGTACATGAATGTGAAAATCTTTTTTTTCAAAAATAGGTGGAATTATTCCATATTCTAAACTTTTAGATCTTACATATGATTTTGCAGCTTTTACAGATTCCTGCATCACATCACCTAATTTACCAGTGATTTGCATTCTTCCTTTTCCTGGCATATTAACTGTTTCTATTTTTAATATTTCTCCTCCAAATTCTGTCCAGGCCAAACCAATAACAATACCTATTTTATTTTGTGTCTCTAATTCTCCAAATTTAAATTTTTTGACGCCTAAAAAATCAGAAATATTTTTATCATTAACCTCTACACTTTGTTCTTCTTCATTAACAACTTTTTTAACTACTTTCCTTGTGACTTTGGATATTTCTCTTTCTAAATTCCTAACACCAGATTCTCTTGTATAATTTCTTATAATTTCTTTAATTGTGCCATCTTTTAAATTCATTTCTCCATTTTTAACGCCATTATCTTTAATTTGTTTTGGCAACAAGTATTTATCAGCGATATTTATTTTTTCATCTTCTGTATATCCCGGGATTCTAATTACTTCCATTCTATCAAGTAAGGGCGGTAAAATATTAAGTGTGTTAGCAGTAGTTACAAACATTACATCTGAAAGATCATAGTCAACTTCTAAATAATGATCATTAAATGTTGTATTTTGTTCTGGGTCTAAAGCCTCTAGTAGTGCAGACGAAGGGTCACCTCTATAATCATTTCCAATTTTATCTATTTCATCAAGTAAAAAAAGAGGATTTTTTGTTCCTGCTTTTTTCATCATTTGTATAATTTTTCCTGGTAATGACCCAATGTAAGTTCTTCTATGACCCCTAACTTCAGCTTCATCTCTTACGCCTCCTAGTGACATTCTAATAAACTGTCTGTTAGTAGCTTTGGCTATAGATTTTCCTAATGATGTTTTTCCTACACCAGGCGGTCCTACTAAGCATAATATTGGGCCTTTAATTTTTTCCATTCTTTTTTGAACAGCTAAAAATTCAATTATTCTTTCTTTAATTTTTTCTAAACCATAATGATCTTCATCAAGAATTTTTAAGGCTTTGTTTAAATTTATATCAACTTTATCTTTTTTATACCAAGGTATATCCACCATCCAATCAAGATAGTTTCTAACTACAGTAGCTTCTGCAGACATAGGACTCATATTTTTTAACTTCTTTAACTCAGCCATACATTTTTTTTCAACTTCTTTTGGCATTTTTGCTTTTTGAATTGATTTCTTTAAATTAGTCGTTTCGTCTTTACCATCTTCAATTTCTCCAAGCTCTTTTTGAATAGCTTTTAATTGTTCATTTAAATAGTATTCTCTCTGGGTTTTTTCCATTTGAGTTTTCACTCTACCTCTAATTCTCTTCTCAACTCCAATTATACTTGTTTCATTTTCCATTATTTTAATTATGCTGTTTAATCTTTTTTTAACATCTAAAGTTTCAAATATTTGCTGCTTTTCTGAAATTGTACAATTTAAATGAGATGCGATATTATCAGCAATTTTAGAGGAGTCTTTGAGTTGTTTAATATTATTTATTGTTTCTGTTGAAATTTTTTTGTTTATAGAGGTAAGTTTTTCCAATCTTCTAACTGCAGTTAATGCTAAAGGCAAAAGATCTTCGTCTTTTGATATAGTATCTTTTTGATACTCAAAGGAACATGAAATAAATTTTTCATCATCTTTAAAATCTATAATTTTTACTCTTTTAATTCCTTCAACTAAAACTTTGACTGTTCCATCTGGTAATTTTAATAATTGTAAAATATTGCTTTCACATCCATAAGTAAAAATATCATTTTTTTTAGGGTCATCTACTTCAGAATTTTTTTGAGTGATAAGAACTATTTTTTTGTTACCTTTCATTACTTCATTTAATGCTGTAATTGATTTATCTCTTCCTACAAATAAAGGTATAACCATGCTTGGAAATACAACAATATCTCTCAGGGGTAACAATGGTTGTGTAATTTTTACTTCCATAGTACAAATATGGTTATTATAATTTATAATGCAATAGAAAATAAAAGCTTATTAACTGCTTTTATGCTGCAGACGTTTTATCTGGTTTCGTTTTGTTCTTTGAATGTACAATTATAGGCTGAGAAGTTCCTTTTACTGCACCTGAATCGACAATTATTTCTTCTATATTGTCTTGACTTGGGAGATCAAACATTGTTTTTAGTAATATATTTTCAAGTATAGATCTTAGTCCTCTTGCCCCTGTTTTTTTATTAATTGCCTTATTTGCTATTTCTTTAACAGCATTTTCTTTGAAATTTAGTTTAGTTCCTTCTAATTTAAATAATTCTTGATATTGTTTAATCAATGAATTTTTTGGTTCTAATAAAATTTTTATTAAGGACTTCTCATCTAAATCTTCTAGGGTTGCAGTTATAGGTAATCTTCCAATAAATTCTGGTATCAATCCGTATTTTAACAAATCCTCTGGTTCTAAATTTTTCATCCATTCACCTATTTTCTTATCTTCAATGCTTTTTACTTCAGCTCCAAAGCCAATAGATGAACCTTTATCTCTTTGAGAAATTATTTTGTCTAAACCAGCAAATGCTCCTCCACAAATAAATAATATATTGGTTGTATCAACTTGTAAAAATTCTTGCTGCGGATGTTTTCTTCCTCCTTGTGGAGGAACACTAGCAACTGTACCTTCCATAATTTTTAATAAAGCTTGTTGCACCCCTTCCCCAGATACATCTCTTGTAATAGATGGGTTCTCAGATTTTCTACTAATTTTATCGACTTCATCTATATAAACTATTCCTCTTTGTGCTTTTTCAACATTGTAATCTGCGGATTGAAGTAACTTTAAAATTATATTTTCTACATCCTCTCCAACATAGCCTGCTTCAGTTAAAGTTGTTGCATCCGCCATTGTAAAAGGTACGTCTAGAATTCTAGCTAATGTCTGGGCCAATAACGTTTTACCACAACCTGTTGGTCCTACTAAAAGAATATTTGACTTTGATAACTCCACATTCTTACTAGTTTTGTTTTCATAATTTAATCTTTTATAGTGGTTGTGGACAGCTACAGATAAAACTTTTTTTGCATGCGCTTGGCCTATTACATAATCGTCTAAAACAGTGCAAATTTCTTTAGGAGACGGAAGTCCGTCTTGATGTTTAACAAAAGTATCTTTACTCTCTTCCTTTATTATATCCATGCATAATTCAACACATTCATCGCAAATAAATACTGTTGGACCAGCAATAAGTTTTCTCACTTCATGTTGGCTTTTTCCGCAAAAGGAACAGTAGAGTATATTTTTATTATTGCTCATATTTTTTATACCGAATCAATTTTTATACTTTAATACAAGTAAGTTGCTTTAATCAAGTAGAGGTTGTGAAAAAACTATATGTTGTGACTAATTATCTTTTTTCTACTACTTTATCTATTAATCCAAATTCTTTTGCGTCTTCTGGAGTCATAAAATTATCTCGCTCTAATGATATTTTTATTTCTTCAGCAGTTTTGCCAGTATGTTTAGAATAAATTTCATTTAATCTTTTTTTTAAAGACAAAACTTCATTTGCATGTATCTCTATATCAGTTGCTTGACCTTGAAAGCCTGCAGATGGTTGATGTACCATAATTCTAGAGTTTGGTAATGAAAATCTTTTACCTTTTGCTCCAGCGGCTAATAAAAATGATCCCATACTAGCAGCTTGCCCGATACATAAAGTGTTAACTTCTGGTTTTATATACTGCATAGTATCATATATACCAAGACCCGCTGTAACTAGACCACCAGGACTATTAATATAAAGAGAAATTTCTTTTTTAGGGTCCTCGGATTCTAAAAATAATAATTGAGCAGTAACTAATGAAGCTACATTATCGTTTATTGGACCAACGACAAATACTATTCTCTCTTTTAGTAATCTTGAATAAATATCATACGCTCTCTCACCTCTGCTTGATTGTTCGACAACCATTGGGATTAGATTGTTCATGTGTTCATTAAGTTTTGATGTCATAATTTGATTCGATCTACTTATACAACTTGTGATTACTTTTTGCTAACTTTTTTTATAGATTTGCTTTTCTTGACCGTAGGTTTGGCTTTTTTTACGTTATTTTTTTTTGAAGATGTTGATTTTTTTTTTACTTTATCTTTTTGATTTAGGTTTTCTTCATTAGTTTGATTTGACAATTTTGCTTGATCTTTCAAATTTTTTTCATTTTCATCTTTTAATATTTTTTCTGCTTCTTCTTTAGTAATTTCTTTTTTATTTATTTTTGAATCTTTTTTAATTTGTTCTATAATTTTTTCTTCATATATAGATCCTCTAATACCATCAATCGCTGAAGGGTTTTGTTCATAATATTCTTTTATCATTTTTTCTTGACCAGGCATCATTCTAAATTGTTTTTCTATTTCTTTATTTACTTCTTCTTGTGAAACTTTAATTTTATTTTTTTCTCCATATGCATTTAAAATTAATCCAGTTTTAATTCTTTTGATAGCTTGATTTTCTAATGATTTTTTATTTTTCAATAATTCATCTTGCTTCATTCCTTGGGATAATATTTTAACTTCTTGATCTATTAGGTTTTTTGGTAAATTTTCTAATTTTTGTTTTTCTAATTGTTCAAGAATTTGTTTTTTAGAAATCATATCTAATGAATTTTTAAATTCATCATTAATCTGTTTAGAAATTAATTCTCTTAAATTGTTTAAGTCTTTAGCACCTAGAGTTTTTGCAAACTCGTCATTTATTTTTACTTTTTCAGGATTTTTTACAGCAGTGATGTTGCAATCAAAAATTGCTTTTTTATTTATTAAATCTTTTTCAGGAAAACTTTCAGGCAATCTTACTTCAACTTTCTTATTTTCATTCTTTTTTACTCCAATTAATTGTTTGTCAAAACCTTTAATAAATAAGTCTTTTCCTATAACTAATTGTGTTTCTTTTCCTTCGTTACCCTTAAAATCTTTTCCATCAACTGTTGCCTTATAATCAAAAATAACTAGATCATCATTTTTTGAAGAATAATTTTCGGTGGCGTCTTTAAAATTATTTTGTGTTTTTGCGATTTGTTCTATTCGTTTATCTGTTTCAGAAGGGTTAATTTTTACAACATATTCATCTATTTTTAAGTTTTTCAAAGAAGCTGCATCTACTTTTGGAAGTTCAGTTACTGAAATTATGTACTCAAGATCTTTTCCTTCACCAAATGATTTTAGATCTATTTTTGGTTGTCCAGCAGGTTTGATTTTATTTTCCTCAAGAACTTTGGTTGTTGTGTCTTTAAGCACTTTATCTATTACTTCTCCATAAACTGCTTTACCAAATTGTCTTTTTAAAACTTCTGTCGGTACTTTTCCTGGCCTAAATCCTTTAAGCACTACATCTTTTTTGATTTCTTCATATTTTGTATCTAAATAACCAGCTATAGTTTCTTTATCTATAAAAACTTTAATATCTTTTTCTAAACCTTTTTTATTTTCAACTGTTACTTTCATAATAAATAATGGTAGGCGAGAAAGGACTCGAACCTTCACAGTTTGCACTATTGGTTCCTAAGACCAACGCGTCTACCAATTCCGCCACTCGCCCGAATTATTGCTGCTTTATATATTATTGTTCTAATTTGTCCAATCCGAATAATAGTGTAAAAAGATATAATTATATAAAAAAAATGATTGTTTCACCTTGTATTAGCATCTGTAAAACTGATCCTGTTACTGGATATTGTTATGGTTGTGGAAGAAATAATGAAGAAAAAATTATATGGAAAGATGCAAAAACAACAGATGAATGGAAAAAAAAAAATTTAGTAGAAATTCAAAGTAGAATGGATGGTTGGCAATTAGATAGCTTTAAAGAGTCTTACAATCATAAAACAAAGCATGGTATATCTTTATTAAAAAAAAAAATTATTAATGAAACAAAGTAATATTGCAATTTTAATATACATAGCGGGTGTAATAATTGGTGCTTTATTTTTAGATATTTGGGGTGCTGAAACTAATATAAAAAAGGGACTTATTGCCCTTGGTTGGACTGCACTCTTAATAGTTGCGCTTTTTTATGCCGATAAAAAAGATCAATAATAAAATTTTCGAAAAATTAAATAAAAAAATTATTGCATGTAATAAATGTTCTAGATTAGTTAAATTTAGAAAAAAAATTTCAACAGAAAAAAGGAAACAATATCTTCATGAAACATATTGGGGGAAGCCTATTACAGGATTTGGTGACGAAAATGGAAAAATATTATTTGTAGGTCTGGCTCCAGCTGCCCATGGTGGAACTAGAACTGGAAGAGTATTTACAGGAGATAGGTCGTCTGATTTTTTATATAAATGTATGTTCAAAGCGAATATTTCAAATCAACCAAAATCTCAGTATTTAAATGATGGTTTAAAACTTAAAAATGCATATATAACGACTGCTCTTAAATGCGTGCCTCCAGGAGATAAACCAAAAAAAAATGAATTAGACAACTGCTTTAAATATTTTAATTCTGAAATTACATACCTTAAAAATTTAAAAGTCATTGTTGCTTTAGGCAAAATAGCTTTTGATGCATGTGCATATTTTTATAAATCAAAATATAAACTTAATGAAAAAATTAATTTTGCTCACGATAAAGTTTATAAACTTCCTGGCGACATATTACTTGTTGGCTGTTATCATCCAAGTCCAAGAAATGTGAATACTGGAAGAATTAATGAAAAAAAAATGACCAACTTATTTAATAAAGTTCTAAAATTAACTTAAATGATTGCTAATTTCTTTTTCAAAATCGAAGGAATTTTAATTGGCTTTCCTTCTTGATTGACTGTGACCAACTTAAGTTTAGCTTTAACAATTAAATTATC
>CACHFK010000019.1 GCA_902579085.1 uncultured Pelagibacteraceae bacterium
TACCAAATTACTTAATCCAATTTTTTTATTTGTTGGTATCATTTTAGGTGGAACCTTAAATGTTTCTTTATTATATAAAATTCATTTGTGGATTTTTTCTTCTCTGGCTATGGTTTTATGTACAATTATAAGTACAATTTTAGCAGGATATTATTTTGTAAAAATTTGTAAATTTGATAAATTTATTGCTACATTAGCAGCATTGCCAGGTGCATTTGTACCAATAGCTGCTGCTCTTTTAGAATATGGAAAGAAAGAAAATCATAAAAAAGTTTTAATACCACAAGCTACAAGAGTTATATTTATTGTAAGTTTTGTTCCAATATTATTTATAAGTAATTTAGGATTTTCTGAAATTTCCGGATACAACTATGAAAATTTATATGATTTAAGATATTTTTTAGAAATATTATTTTTAATAGTTATTTGTTATTTATTTTCTGTATTTTTAAAAAGATTAAAAATTCCCTCCCCAATACTTGTTGGGGCAATGGCTTTATCTGGTTTATTTTATACATTTGAAATAGTTAATTCTCGATTTCCAGATATTATAATAAATATTGCATTTGTTTTTTTAGGCACAGCTCTAGGCAGTAGATTAAATGGATTAAAACTTAAGGAATTATTTTTTTTTATCTTTCATGGAATAATTGTAAGTTCCATACTTGTAATTGTTGCAATGATTACCGCATATCTTTTACAATATTTAGGTTTTGATTTTATTCCAACTTTTTTGAGTTTTGCACCTGGTGGAATTCATGAAATGGTGGTTATAAGCGTTGCTTATAGTATTGATCCAATTTTTGTTAGCTATCATCATTTCTTGAGAATATTAATAATTGTAGCTTTTCTTCCATTTTTACTTAAAAAATTTGGTAATAAATAGATTAAAATAATTAGTGATTAAATAAAATCAATTATTAACTTTGTGCTACTTACAAGAATTAATGCATAAAGAATATTATAAAATAAATTTTCCTCTATAATTTTCAATAATCTATATCCAATAAATATACCAACCAAAGCTAGAGGAAAAAGTATGATAGATTGATATAAAGTATCAAAATTCATCATTGATAAATAAATGTACAAAGGTAATTTTATTAGATTAACACAACTAAAAAAAAGAATTCTAGTTCCTACATAAATTTCTTTTTTCAATCTTAATGGTAACAAATAAAGACTTGTTGGTGTTCCACCAGCATGAACACAAAAACTTGAAAAACCAGCAATTGATGAACAAATTGCTCCCTTTAAAAAATTTTTTTTGGTTGGAATTGTCTTTTCTTTTTTGAACAAAAAATAATGTCCAGCAAACAAGAATCCCATTATCCCAACTATTAGTTTAAGCAAATCCTCTGAGAAATTGTTAAATGTAAAAGAACCAATTATAATTCCAACTGCTGCAAATGGTACAATTACCTTAAGAATACTAAAATCAAACTCTTTTCTAAATCTGTAAACGGCTATTAAATCTGAAAAAATTAAAATAGGCAGAATAATAGCTAAAGCTTGTTGTAAAGGCATTACAATAGTCATTAAAGGAACGGATATTAATGATATTGAGCCACCTAAACCAGATTTTGCTATCCCGTATAAAATAATTGCAGGGACTACACTTATAAAAAAAAGGGAATCAATTTCCATTAATTTAAAGATTTTAATAAATTTTCAAAAACTTTATCTGCAGAAAGTTTATTCAAATCAGAAACTTGTATTGCTTTAAAATTATCTCTTTCTATACTTTGTAAAAATGCAGACTTATGCGAACCAAATAAAGTTATACCTTTAGTATTCAAATGTGCGGTCATATGAGCTGGCCCAGTATCATTGGCTACAACAAATGAACTTGATTTTATTAAAGTTGATAATTGTGAAATATCAAGTGCTCTACCATTGTCCAATATGCAGAGAGCATTAATTTTTTTTGCATCATTAATTTCATCTGGGCCAGGAGCTACAACGATTTTATACTCATCTTTATATTTTTCTTTAATTAAACTGATAAGATCATTGTAATAAGGCCATCTTTTGGAAGTCAAATGAGCTGAAGCAAATGGAAAAAGAGTAATATATTTTTCTAATTTATACTCAGATTTAATTTTTGATATATCAGAACAGCTCCATGAAAAATCTGGTGACATAGTGTGTTTAGTTACTAATCCAGAAACTTTAAGCTGATGATCAAATCTATCCAGTACAGGTTTTTTATCAAATTCTTCTTTTGAACTTCCTGAAGGTAGGGTTGTAATAGATGATGACCAAATATTTAAATTTGAGTTTGGAAATAATATACTTTTATAAAAAGATGTACGTGTAGAATTTTGAAGATCATATACCTTTGTAAAATTATATTTTTTGATTTTTTTCATCAAAGAATATAAATAAATCAGATTATATCTAGAAAGACGTTTGTCTAAAATTACATCTTTTACATAGTTATTTTTTTTAAATAAATCAAAATATGGTTTGGTTGTTAACAAGTATACTGTATCTTTGATATGATTTTCTGAAATATCTTGAATTGCACCACAAGCTTGGGCTATATCTCCTAAAGATCCATGTTTTATAATTAGAATATTGGACATATTTATAACAATTTAACATACTATAAAACTTTATGAACAAAATTCTAGTTGAAGTATCAGTTGGCGAACTTTTAGATAAATTATCAATTCTAGAAATTAAAAAAGAAAAAATTAAAGATATTGATAAGCTTAAATTTATTAATGAAGAATATAAAATTTTAAAATCTGAATTTGATAAAAATGTTAAATCAGATGTCACACTAGAAAAACTATTTGATGTCTTAAAAGAAATTAACTCAAGACTTTGGGTTATTGAAGACGATAAAAGGTTATGTGAAAAAAATTCTGATTTTGGTGAGAAGTTTGTTAAGTTATCTAGAGATGTTCATTTGCTGAATGATAATCGAGCTAAATTAAAACTAGAAATTAATAATTATACTGGATCAAAAATTAAAGAAATAAAAGAATACACTAAATACTTATAACTAAAATATACTAAAAACTAAACTTTCTCTCTAAATACTTTATTGTAGTATGAACTAAAAAAGTCAAAAACAAATATATACTACCGGCAACAATAAAAACTTCTATTGGTTTAAAAGTTGTTGAAATAATATATTTTGCAACACCAGTAAGATCCATTAATGTTACTGTGCTGGCTAAAGAAGTTCCTTTAAGCATTAATATTATTTCATTACCATAAGCAGGCAAAGATTGTCTTATAGCTATAGGTATTTGAATTTTATAAAAAATAATTTTATTTGAAATTCCAAGACTTTTACCTGCTTCTATATATCCTGGTTTTATTGTTTGAAATGCTGAGCGTAAAATCTCTGATGTATATGCGCCTGTGTTAAGTGCAAATGCAATGATTGCACACCAGTATGGTTCTTTTAATATAATCCATAATATTGTTGATCTTAAATACTCTATCTGACCTAATCCAAAATAAATAATGAATATTTGTACTAAAAGTGGAGTGCCTCTAAAAACATAAGAATATCCATAAGCAAATTTATTTATTATTAGATTTTTATTCATTCTCAAAATAGCAAATAAAAGACCAATAAATAATCCAAAAAATAATGATGCTGACAATAATTTTAATGTAATTATAGTTGCGCTAAGTAGCTTTGGAAAACTATTAATCATTAACTCAAAGTCCATTAGTATCCCCTGCTATACTTAACTTCTAATCTATTTATTAACTTCATGCTAATATATGTAAGTAATAAATACAAAACTGCTGCGAATGAATAAAAAAATAAAGGATCTCTTGTTGATCCAGCGGCTATATAAGATTGTCTCATTATTTCAACTAATCCAGTAACAGAAATAAGTGATGTATCTTTTAAAGTTATTTGCCATACATTACTTAAATTAGGAATTGCCAATCTTAACATTTGAGGCAAAATAATTTTATAAAATTGAATATGTTTTTTTACTCCTAAAACTTTAGAAGCTTCAAATTGACCTCTATCAATAGATTGAATTGCACCTCTAAAAACTTCTGTAGAATATGCTCCAGAAATTATGCCAATTGCAAAAGAGCCAGTTATGAATGCGTTAATTTCAATATATTCATTGTATCCAAAAATAGAAGCTACATACATAATTGCACCACTTCCTCCAAAAAAAAATAAATAAATTACAAGAAGCTCGGGTACTCCTCTGATAACAGTAGTATAAAAATTTCCAATTAAACTAAGAAATTTATTTTTAGATAACTTTAAAGGTGTAAATATCAGTGCAAAACAAAAACCAATTATCATAGCTGTAACAGATACAGCCAAAGTCATTAAGGTTGCATAAAATAGCTCGTCACCCCAACCAGTTTTTCCAAATGCTAGTAGTTCCATAAAGACTGGCGACTATATATTATAGTCGCCAAATCTAAAATTAATTACATAGAAGCGTCAAAGCCAAACCACTTAGTTGCAATTCTGCTTATAACTCCATCTTTTCTTGCTTGATCAATAGCTTTATTGAAATCTTTCAATAGTTGAGCGTCTCTCTTACCAATAGCATCATCTCCTGCTTGTCTAATTCCAACACCAACACCATTACCAAATGCTCCACCTGAAAAAGTTGGTCCAACTAGAACAACATTTTTTCCTGACTTGTCAGCATAGTCTGTAAATGCAACAGCGGCAGCAAGTGCAGCATCACATCTTCCAGCAGTTAAATCTAGGTTTACTTCATCTTGAGTTTTGTAAGTTCTAACATTTACACTTCCAACATCACCTGAGTCTAAGAAATTTTGGTGAATAGTTGCAGTTTGAACACAAACAGTTTTTCCAGCTAATGCTGTTGTTAAAGTTTTAAGAGCTTTATTAACATCTGAACCACCTATAGATAAATTTATTCCAGACGGTGTGTCCATTCCTTCTAAGCTAGATCCTTTCATTACTGCTAACTGAGCAACTTCATCTGCATATCCTTGTGAGAAAGTAATTGTTTTTTGTCTTTCTGCAGTAATTGACATACCGGCCATGATTGCATCAAATTTTCTCATAACCAAAGCTGGTATCATTCCATCCCAATCTTGTTCAACAATTTCACATTGTCTTTCCATATATCTGCAAAGCGACCAAGCTAATTCAACCTCAAAACCAATTAATTTTCCTGAAGCATCTTTTGAATTCCATGGAGGATAGGCACCTTCAGTTCCTATTCTAATTTTATCATTAGCACTTACGCTACCAATAATTAATAAAGAAGCTAGAACTGAAAAAATAGTTTTTTTGAATATATTCATCATTTCTCCTTTTAATTAAAAAAAAATATTATTTCACAAATTCTAGGAATTAAAAAGAAAAATTAATGGTTTATTGATGAGGAAAAATTCCAAGAACAATCAAAACTTGGTATATAAACTCTTGATAATTTAGTATTTCCAAAACTTTCATTAAAAACGTTCATCCAATTATCAACCTGCTTTGGTTTTTTATCCTGACTTCCTACTTGAGCTGTAATAACTCCTTTGGGTTTAAGTATTCTAACTAAAGAGTCCATATTTTTTGCAGCTAGATCTATACAAAACTGATCATCATTTAGATCAACATAAATCTGATCATAAGTATCATCCTTGATAGATTTTATACTTTTAAATGCATCACCCCAAACACACTTAACTGAATTTTTTTCAGAGGCTTTTTCACCAATCTTGCTTAAATGTTTGTCACAAACTTCAACGACCTCAGGGTCTAATTCGTACCAATCTATAAATCCAAAATTTTGTGAAATACATTCCCTTGCAACTCCTCCATCACCACCTCCAATAATTGCAGCTTTTTCTTTTTTTGGATTTAAATTTAATCCTGAGTTCACAAATGTAGAACTGTATAAATGCTCATCACTTTCCGCCACTTGTATTTCGTTATCTATAAATAGTGATTTGCCAAATTGCTCTAATTCTAAAATTTCAATATATTGTCCGGCTTTAGATTTAAAATTTTCTAATACTTTATTAACAACATAAGATTTTCGTAATCCTAGAGAGCTATAATTATCATGATATAAATCTATTGTATCTCTATTAAATTCTTTCTTAATTATATGAGTATGTTCTATCTCATCTTTAATAATATTTACAGCTACTGAGGGTGAAACATTTGCACAAGTAAAAAAGTCGAAACTAATAATTCCTTTTTCTGGAAATGTGTGAAAACTTATATGACTCTCGGCTAATAAGGCTACTAGGGTAAAACCCTGTGGCTCAAACTTATATTTTGATATTTCTAAAACAGTTACTTTCGCTAGTTTGGCTATTCTGTAAACCAATTTCTCGAAAAATTCAGGACTATATTCTTTTGTTGTTCCAACAATATCTAATGTTATGTGCTCACCTACTTTTGTCATTACCGATTCTCCATAAAGATCAAATAATCAAATTTTTACTCTTCTTTCAAATAAAAAACTAATATAATAATTTTATAAGGATAAAACTTTGAAAAATAATTGGTCAAATTCAGAAGCTAAAAAATATGTGGGCAAGTATAAAAAACTTGGTTACTCAAGGGATATGGCTTTAAGGGTTTATACAACTAGATTATTAGGAAGAAATAGTGAATTAGTTCTTCATGGTGGGGGAAATACATCAGTTAAAACTGACATAAAGGATATTGATGGAAATAAATATCAAGTATTATGCGTTAAAGGTAGTGGTTGGGATATGGCTGAAATAGAACCTGAGGGTCTTCCGGCTGTTAAATTGCAACCTCTATTAGCATTAAAAAATAAAAAAAATCTTTCAGATGAAGATATGGTTGCTTATCAAAAAAGAAATTTAATAAATATAAAATCACCAAATCCATCTGTTGAAACATTTCTTCATGCCTTTTTGCCATTTAAATTCGTAGATCACACTCATTCGGATGCCATTATGAATGTTACAAATAGACCTAACGGTCTTAAATTTTGTAAAGAAATATTTGGTAGTAAGGTAAGTATTGTTCCTTATGTGATGCCAGGATTTGATTTGGCAAAAAAAATCAATGAAGTTTATTCAAATAACCCAAATATAAATTGTTTAATACTTCTCAATCATGGAATTTTTACTTTTGCGAATGATGCAAAAAAATCTTATGATTTAATGATCAAATATGTTTCAGAAGCTGAAAAAGCAATAAAAAAACTTAAAACGAAAAAGATAAAACAAATTAAAAATTATAAAACCAAATTTAGTCCTGACGAAATAGCGCCTATTTTAAGAGGATTATTATCTGAGAATAAAGATCAAAAATTTATCATTAATTATAGAACGAATAGAAATTTAAATTATTTTATTAATGGTAAAAATATAAGAAACTACTCTACTAAAGGAACTGCTACTCCTGATCACGTAATTAGAGTAAAACCTTTTCCAGTTATAATCACACCTAAGAAAAATTCTACAATTGAAGAATTCAAAATTTTAGCTGAAAAAGCTTTTAAAGATTATAGAAAGAAATATATCAAATATTTCAATAATAATAAAAAAAAGGTCAAAGAAAAGAAGACTATGCTTGACACTTCGCCAAGAGTAATATTGGTTCAAAATGTAGGCTTATTTAGTGTTGGAAATAATTTAAATGCATCTAAAATTGCAGGCGATTTAACAGAAACTAATGCAAGAGTAATTTCTTCTGTTGAAGAAACATCAAAATATAAATTTATACCTGAAAAGGATCAATTTGATGTAGAATATTGGTCGCTAGAACAGGCTAAAATAAAAAAAGCTAAAAAAATTTTAGAAGGAAATGTTGTTGTAATTACAGGTAGTGCTGGTGCAATAGGTTTAGCTACTTATAAACTATTTAAAGATTATGGAGCCGAAGTTGTTCTTCTTGATTATGATTTAAAAAAAATTGAAAAATTAAAAAAAAAATCTAAAGACCTTTGTTTGCATTGTGACGTAACAAACAAATATAGTATTAATAAAGCTTTTAAAAAAATATGTGAGACTTACGGTGGAATAGATATATTAATATCTAATGCCGGTACAGCTATAGGAGGATCTATAGCTGATGTAGATGATAAAATATTAAGAAAAAGCTTTGAAGAGAACTTTTTTTCCCATCAAAATTGTGCTTCTGAAGCTGTTAAAATAATGAAAAAACAAAATATTAATGGATGTTTATTGTTTAATATTTCAAAACAGTCAGTTAATCCAGGTAAAAACTTTGGTCCATATGGACTTCCTAAATCTGCACTATTAAGTTTGTGTAAACAATATGCTGTTGACTATGGTTCTTATGGAATAAGATCCAACGGAGTTAATGCTGATAGAATAAGAAGCGGGCTATTAAACCCCAATATGATAAAATCTAGGGCAAAAGCAAGAGAAGTTTCAGCTGATGAATATATGAAAGGAAATTTGCTTTTAAATGAAGTTAAAGCGGAAGACGTGGCTAAAGCTTTTTTTCACTTAGCGGTATCAAAAAAAACTACAGGTGCTGTTCTTACAGTTGATGGTGGAAATATCGCTGCTTCTTTAAGATAAAAAAATGAATTTCTATAAACCAGAAAAATTACCAAAATTAATGGTAGCTCCTAATGGAGCAAGACCATCAAAAAAAGATCATGATGCTGTTCCGATAACAATATCCGAAACTGTTAAAACTGCTAAAGCTTGTTTTGATGCAGGAGCTGATGGAATACATTTTCATATGCGTGACGAAAATGGTCAACATATTTTAGATTCTGGGCTTTGCAAGGAAGCTTTGATTGAACTTCAAAAAAAAGTACCAAAAATGCACTTACAAGTAACAACTGAAGCAGTTGGAAAATATTCTCCCGATGCTATGCGTAAACTTGCTTTTGATGTAATGCCTCCTGGAATTTCAATTGGGATCCGTGAAATGATACCTTCACGCTCTCCTACTTCTGAAGATATAAGTCTATATAAATATCTGACAGAGGTAGGCACTAAAATTCAACATATATGCTATGATCCAAAAGATGTTGATCTTTTATCGAATCTATTAAGTTTAGCTAATATTTCTAAAGAAGATACTTGGTGCATGTTAGTTATTGGCCATTATTCTGGAATACCAAGCAACCCTAAAAATATTTCTCCTTTTTTAGATAAATTGGAAGAACATGAAATTAATGCTGATTGGGCAGTATGTGCTTTTGCAAAAGAAGAACTATCATGTCTTAAAACTGCAATTAAATTGGGTGGGAAAATTAGAGTTGGTTTTGAAAATTCTGTTTTAATGCCTGACGGCCAAATAGCTCGTAACAATGAGTCAAAAGTTAAAGCAATAAAAAAATTGTTTGATTAAAATTTATTAAAATATTTTATAAACGTATCAAAACTTTTAACTGACTTGCAAGATTGAAGAATAAACCTATCAGGTCTTACAATAATTGCTTTTGAATTATAGCTTTTTAATAATTCTGATAGTCCCAATACATCACTTTCATTAATTGTGTTAAATTTGCTTAGTTTTTTTTTATTTTTTAATTCAGAGGATAATATTAAAATTGGAGAACATGAAAACTTATCATCTAATGTTTTTCCATTTTTTAACTTTATTTGTGGAAAAATTTTACCTCTGTTAATATCATTATTATTACCTAATCCTTTTCCTAAAACTGGCTTTATAGATTGCATACTTTTAGTTCCATCTGATCCAGATGAAATATTATCTGTAATTTCTATAGACTCTGCTGCATTAACAAACTCACCCATTCTCATAGTTGTTTCAACATATTCTTTTACATTTGAAATTCTTTCAGACTGATAACTTCTCAAAAATTTATCATCATGCTTGTTTTTTAAACATCTGGCAATTTTCCAAGCTAGATTAGAAGCGTCTCTGATTCCCGCACACATTCCTTGACCCATAAATGGAGGCATTAAATGTGCAGCATCTCCAGCAATAAAAATCCTTCCTTTGAACCAATTTTTAGATATTGCAGACTTAAATGTATAGATAGTTTTTCTCTCCAAATAGGCTTCACTTTTTTTCAACCAAGGTTTTAAAAAACTCCAAATATATTTTTCAGACAATATTTTTTGTTCATTTTCCTTTTTCTTTATAGCAAATTCCCACCTTCTTCTTTTGCCTACATTTCTGCAATAAGTAGCTGGTTGTTTAGGGTTTGAGTACTGAATTGTTCTATCTGGTAAATTTTTTTTATCTTTTTTTAAAATTAAATCTATTACAGCCCATTTTTGAGTAAAACCAAGATTATGCATTTTTGTGCTCACTTCTTTTCTAGTAATTGAATTAGCTCCATCACATCCAATCAAATATTTTGATTTAACTTCATGAACACTATTTAATTTTGTGTTGTTAAAAGAAATTTTAACGTGATCACTATAATTTTTAATCTTTTTCACAATAGAATTATGTTTTATTTTAACTTTATTATATTTATTAAGTTTTTTTCTTAATTCTCTTTCTAAATCTGGTTGGTGGAATCTATAACTTGGGTACCACCCATTCTCCGTAATTTTTCTTGGCCTAGGCCAATCAAGAACTATTTTTCCTTTTGAATTAACAAATTTAGTTCCTTTGTTTATTATTGTATATTTTAAAAAATCTTTTGTTATACCAATTGTTTGGAATACTCTCATAATCTCATCATCAAAATGTACTGCTCTTGGAAGATTGTAGTGACTTTTTTCTCGTTCCAAAATTAAAACTGAAAATCCATGTAAAGCAATTAAGTTTGCTAAAGTTCCTCCAGTTGGTCCTAAACCAATTATAGTAACATCAAATTGTTTCATTTTATAAAATTGATTGAATATAAATTTATTTTTTCTTAGTAATATTGGAATAAAGCCATGGACAATCAATTAATAAAGGTGCTTGCTTTCCTTCTGAGGCTGTTTCCATTCTTTTGTTTCTAAATTTCATTCTTTCTTCTTTGGGCAAATATAATCTTTCATGACCCCAAAAACTTGGTCCTTCGAAAGTTTCTATTGGTTGCCAAGTATTAGGATCAATTATTCTTCCACCCCACCCGTTTTCTACAAAAAAACCTGATGGTGTAATTGAATAAAATGAAGTCATATAATCATTAGTATGTCTACCCATTGTATAAGCAATAGCATTATCCTTGTATTGTAATAAATCATATCCTTGACCTACATCATCAAGATTATTGTATTCTACCATAAAGTGATGAAACCCTAATTTGTTTGAACCAAATAATGCCATGCTATGGTGTCTACCATTAACATGAAAAAAACATAAAGATATAGGTGTGTTACTGTAGTCACTTATTTTAAAACCTAATAAATTTTTATAAAAAGGTACAACTTTATCAAAATCTTTTACATACAGAACTACATGCCCCATTCCTAAAGCACCAGTTTTAAAACCAGATATTGGTCGTGCTGGTTTAAATGGTTCAGAGTCTTGCATAGGTTTATAAATTAACTCTATACGATTACCTTGGGGATCGTTAAAATGTATCAATTCTTCAACAAATCTTTTATCCGAATAAGAAGAATTTCCTAATGTGACTGCAATATTATTATTTTCTAATTTGGACGCATAAGTTTGTAAATCTTCTTTTTTTTCAACTTCCCATCCAATAAAAGCCAGACTGTCTCCAGTATCTCCAGTAATAGCTAAACGTTGTTTTTGATCGTCCATTCTAAATGATAGAGTTCCTTTTCCCTTATCAACTCTCTGCATTCCTAAATATTTTTCAGAATAATCTGACCAGTCATCAATCTTATCAGAATTTACGCCTAGGTAACTTAATGCATTTATTGCCATGATGATATTATACTAAATTATATTTGAGCCCGCTATGAATAATGCGGGCTCAATCGATCTGTTTTTAAATTTAACCGTCAATAGCTTTGATGATTTGTCTTGCTCTTTTAAGAACAGCTTCACCATCAAGGCCTTTACCTTTCATTTCAGCTAGCCAATCAGCCTCTATAGGAGCTAATATTTTTTTATATTCAGCTATTACTGAGTCTGAAGCAATAATAATCTCATGACCTTCTTTTTTAGAAATCTCATTTTTCATAATTGCATTTTGATTATCTATCAATCTTGAAGCCCAATCTCCAAATGCATGGCCACTGTATTTATCAACACAAGATTTTGCAGCTGAAGGTAACCCATCATATTTATCCTTATTCATAATTAAGCCGAATGTTGCATTGGTAATGTTAACTTCAGTATGGTACTTAGTTACATCAAATAATCTAAATGAACCTACCGCAGTATAAGGAAAAGGGGTTCCATCAATTACTCCTTTATTAAGAGCTTCCGATGTACCTGGTGCTGGAACTTTAACTCCAGTTGCTCCTAAAGTTTTAAGAATTGTACCAGCAATCTTGCTTGGTACTCTCATTTTTTTACCTTTAAAGTCAGCAGGATTTACAACTTTAACTGACTTCATATGAATTTGGTAGCCCGGGTTAGAGTGTAACCCAATAACTTTAATTCCAGACATTTCCTTATCTAAGTATCCTTCAGCAAACATTGTGTTTAAAGCTGTAGTTCCTGCTCTAGATGTTTTTGTAAGGAACGGTAACTCAATTACTGAACTTAATGGAAACTGCCCTCCAATATATCCTAGAACAGTCCAAGAAATATCCGCAACACCTGAAGTTACAATATCATACTGTTTAGGGGGACTTCCTAGTACACCCCCAGCATACATTTTTACATTAACTGCTCCATTTGAGCATGTGTTAACTTTATTAGCCCATGCTGCAAGTATTTTACTAGCAATAAAAGCTTTTGGAGGTTCAAAAGTTGCTAATTTAAGCTCATTAGCAGAAGCAGCACTAATTATACTTAAAGAAAAAACTCCTAAAACAAATCCAATAAAATTTTTTTTCATATTTATTTCCTCTCTTATTTTAAAAATTAATTTAAAAGTTTAACTTGAAATTTAGATTATTTCATCCTTAATTGTATTTGATAATAGACCAATTTCTGTGATTTCTACCTCAACTTTATCTCCAGGTTTCATAAAAATAGGAGGATTTCTTTTAAAACCAACTCCTCCTGGTGTTCCTGTTACCAAAACATCTCCTGCTCTCCAGGCCATAGCTTTAGATACATAAGAAATTAATATTGGTATATCAAAAATAAGTTGACTTAATTTTGCATTTTGCATGACGTGTCCATTTAACCTTGTTTCAAGAGTAAGCTGTTTGTAATCTTTAATATCCTCAGCTAGAACCATATGTGGACCAAAGCTTCCTGTTTTTTCAAAATTTTTTCCCATACCAAATTGCCTTGTATGTCTTTGCCACTCGCGAATAGTACTTTCATTATAACAAGAATATCCAACTATATGATTTAATGCCTCTTCAGGTTTAATATGTTTGCCTCCTTCTCCCATTATAACTGCCATCTCACCTTCGTAATCTAAACTATGAGAAACAATGGGTCTTTGTATAGCTTGCAAATGGGCTGTCTGGCTTTCAGGAAAACGATGAAACACAACTGGATTTTCTTCTACTGTACGATTTGTTTCTTTTACATGCTCACTGTAATTCAAACCTACACATATAATTTTTCCTGGATTGGGTAATAAAGGTAAATAATCAATATCATTTAAACTAATGTTTCCAGGGTTTTCACTTGCATGCTTTTTTGCATCTGAAATACCTTTGTTTTGAATTAATTCTTTTAAAGTATTGGCGCCTGAAATTTTACCAGTAAGATCCGTAATAGATTCATTATTTATAATTCCAAATTTTGCTTCTTTATTATGTAAAAAAGAAATGAATTTCATATTTAAAGCTTTCTGTTTATTAAATGGTTTATATGTTAAAGTTTATTAAATTTGAAGTGACATTTTGTTATGAAATTTAAAATAGATAAAATATTTGATTATTCCGCTTCTGCATCAGGTTTGGTATTACTTTCTCTTGCGTTATTAACTTTTGCTGATGTTTTTGGAAGAAGATTCTTAAACTCACCCGTTACAGGAACAATTGAATTAGTTGAAATTGGTATGGCCGTTGTTGCTTTCTTAGCAATGCCTCGAGCCTTTTTTTTAAATGCTAACGTATCAGCAGATTTTATTAATAATTTAAATCTTGGTAATTTTAAAACTTATCTCGTTATTCTTAAATTTGTTTTAATGCTAATAATAATGTCCTTAATGGCTTACGCTACAACTATTACCTCATATAAATTCATGAATAATCAAAGAGTGACTCTCGATCTTGAATTATATTTTTATCCTTTCTATTTTATTTGTGCTGTTGCAATGTGGCTAAGTGTAATTGCAATAATTGTTTGGTTCATTAAAGCTATTAAAGATAACAAATCTGAATCTAGTAAAATTTAATGGGAATTGAAGCAGTTATAAACGGTGGTATTTCTTTTGCAGCTGTATTAGTGTTAATGGCGTTAAACATACCTATTGGTATTGCAATGCTTGTTGTTGGATTTACTGGCTTTGCATTAATTTCAGGATTTGATCCAGCAATTTTTGTTTTAGGTACCGCTCCTTTTGATGCGGTATCAAAATATACTTTATCAGTACTTCCTCTTTTTGTTTTAATGGGAAATCTCGCAAACAGTTCTAACTTATCAAGAAACCTATATGATGCAGCATATGCTGTTGTCGGCCATTATAAAGGAGGTCTTGCAATGTCTACTGTAGGAGCTTGTGCTGGTTTCGGAATGATTTGTGGATCTTCAATTGCAACTGCCGCTACAATGTCTCAAATGGCTGGTCCAGAAATGAGAAGACATGGATACAGCGATGCATTAATTAGTGGATCAATTGCTTCAGGCGGAACTTTGGGAATAATTATTCCACCAAGTGTAATTCTTGTTATTTATGCTTATTTGACAGAACAATCTGTTCAACAACTTTTCTTTGCTGCTTTAGTGCCAGGTTTAATAGCTGTCATTTTGTATATGATAGCAATTAGAACGTATCTCATAATTTATCCTAAAGAAGGAGGATATGGGATTAAAATGCCTTTCAAAGAAAGAGTTGCGGCAATATCAAAAGTTTTTCCAATTTTTTTAATTTTTGTAATAATGATGGGTGGATTATATTTGGGTTTCTTTACAGCAACAGAAAGCGCGGCGGTTGGAGTTATATTAGTTTTAATATTTATATTTTTTAGAGGTCAATTAACGTTAAGCCTTTTAAAAGATGCTGTTTGGACAAGTATTAAAACAGTAGGCTCTTTATATTTAATAGTAATAGGAGCTAGTATATTTAATTATTTAATTACAGTTACACAATTACCTTTTGCAGTAGTAGATTTCATAAATAGCTTACAACTCACACCACTAGGAATTATATTGGTAATTTGTGCAATTTATATAGTTCTTGGAACTGTTATGGATTCTCTTGCGATGTTATTTTTAACAATTCCAGTGTTTTATCCTGTAATAGTTGATGCTGGTATAGATCCTGTTTGGTTTGGGATTTTCGCAGTAATAGTAGTTGAATTTGGATTGATATCACCTCCGGTAGGAATGAATTTATTTGTTATAAAAGGTGTAATGCAAAAAACTCCTCTACAAACAATTTGGTTTGGGACTCTTCCATTTTTAATAACTGATGTTATCAGGCTTGGTCTAATTATAGCTTTCCCTGCTATTTGCTTGTATTTACCAAGTTTAATGAATTCTTAGTCTTTTTTATTTCTCAAATATTTTATAAACAAATAACTAAATACTGCTCCAATAATTATCAATATATATTGGTAAAATTTTAAAAGTATGAAAACAATTGGTAGTTCTTTTTCTTTTGGGTTTCGTATAAAAAAATTTTTAGAACCATCTTCATATAAATCAATAGGGCCTAGGGTTAAATAAAAGCCATAAATAAATATATAAATAGAAGGTAAAAGTGAAAGATATAAAGCTGTCTTATTGTTTTTTACAAAACTCAAAAAATTACCAGAAGCAGCGACTAATATTAAACAAATTAAAGATAAAATTAAGGGATTCATGTACTACCAAATACCTATCATTATTCCATTTTCTTTGGTGTAATCTCTTTCTTTAAGAACAAATTCATCGCTAGCAGCTACTCTATTTTTTCTACCTGTTATTCTTTGTAATAGCAATTCTTTCATTTCTTGTCTAATTTCTGAATACTTCTCTAATTGTCCCAAATCTTTAAATTCGCTGGGGTCATTTTCTAAATCAAATAATTGCGGTTGAAAACCCTTATAATATATATATTTCCACTTATTATTTCTTATCATATAGGCCCTTGCATCAGATGCTCCTAAATTTAGAATTTTTCTTGCTTCGTTAAATGAATAATCAATTTCGCTAAAAACACTTTCCTTCCAATTTAAAATTTTTTCACCTCTTAAAATTGGAATTAACGATTGTCCCTCTAATCGATGCTTACTTTCAGAACTTTCTACTGCATCTAAAAAAGTTGGAAGTAAGTCAATTGCTTCGACAAATCTTTTTTCTTTCATGCCTCTATTATTATCAGCTAATGAACTTGGATCATAAATTATCATTGGCACTCTCACAATTTGTTCATGAAATAATTCTTTTTCACCTAACCAATGATCACCATGATAATCACCATGATCAGATGTAAATACAATCATTGTATCTTCCATTTTTTTTGTATCTTCTAAAAATTTAAATAATCTTCCTAAATTATCATCTATTTGTTTAATTAATCCCATATAGCCCGCCAGCACAGTATCGCGAACTTCATCTCGCGAGAATGTTTTTGAAATACTATTCTCCATAAACGCTTTATAGACTGGATGATTAATTTCTTTTTCTAAATCAGTTCTTTGTACTGGGTAAAATTGATTAGAAGAAAACATATTATGATAAGGTGCTGGCGCCATATAAGGCCAATGTGGTTTAATATAAGATAAATGTAAGAACCATGGTTTATCATTGCTTTCTTCAATAAATTCCATTGCTCTATTAGTCATAAAAGCTGTTTCAGAATGTTTTTCAGGTATCCTTGCTGGTTTGTTAGAATTTCTTAATCTCCATCCACTTAAAATTTCACCATTCTCACCTTCTGTAGAATTTGCCCAGCTGTCCCATGGATTATCTCCATCATAACCAAGTTTATTTAACCATTCGTTATATGATAATTTTTTTTTAGAGTTTTTAATATGATTATTAGGATGCAATCCATCATCTCTTTCATAAGGATCAAAACCCGGTTCACTAACAATTAAACCAATTTCAGTATTTTTTGAAATACCCAATCTACTCATTCCTTCGGTATCAGGTCTCATATGAGTTTTACCAACTACACCAGTTCTAATTCCAGATTTCCTTAAATAATCTCCAATAGTTAGTTCACCTATTGGTAATGGAACTTGGTTCCACGTTGAGCCGTGACTAAAAACAGTTCGACCTGTATAATAAGAAGCCCTTGATGGGCCACATACTGGGGCCTGTACATAAGCAGAATTAAACATAACTCCTTTTTTTGCTAAACTATCTATGTTCGGAGTTTTCAAATGTGGATGCCCATAGCAAGAAAGGTAATCCCATCTCAATTGGTCCGCCATTATAAACAGTATATTTTTGACTTTGCTCATTAATTCAAATTAGAAACTTTCTAAATAATATTTATCATAATTATCCAAGTTATTTAAGCTTGCTTTTTATTTAAATTTTCTAGAAAATGTATTTATAAAATTATGTCTGACCAGTTAAAATATTTTCTAGAAGAAAGCAAAATGCCAAAAACTTGGTATAATATTGCTGCCGATCTGCCTAAACCAATGGAGCCACCTCTACATCCTGGAACTTTAAAACCTATTGGACCTGATGATCTTGCTCCTTTATTTCCAATGGCACTAATTGGTCAAGAAGTTTCTCAAGATAGAGAAATTGAAATTCCAGAGCCAGTAAGAAATATTTACAAACAATGGAGACCTTCTCCTTTATTTAGAGCAAGAAATTTAGAAAAGTTTTTAGATACGCCAGCAAAAATTTATTACAAATATGAAGGAGTTAGTCCAACAGGTAGTCACAAACCAAATACAGCAGTAGCTCAAGCTTTTTTTAATAAAGAAGAAGGAACTAAAAAAATTACTACTGAAACTGGTGCGGGCCAATGGGGAAGTTCGTTGGCATATGCATGTCAAATATTTGGAATCGAACTAGATGTATATATGGTCAAGGTTAGTTTTGAACAGAAACCTTATAGAAAATTAATTATGCAAACATATGGAGCTAGTTGTTTTGCCAGCCCTTCTGATAGAACAGATAGTGGAAAAGCAATACTTGCTAAAGACCCAAACAATACAGGTAGTTTAGGTATTGCTATTTCTGAAGCGGTTGAAATGGCAGCAAAAGATCCTAACACTAAATATTCACTTGGAAGTGTTTTAAACCATGTATTGATGCATCAAACTATAGTTGGTAATGAAGCTTTGCTGCAAATGGAAATGGCTGGAGATTATCCAGATATATTAGTTGGTTGCACTGGAGGAGGAAGTAATTTTTCAGGATTAGTATTTCCTTTTTTGGGAGAAAAATTTAGAGAGAATAAAAATACAAGAGTAATTGCTTGTGAACCAAAATCTTGTCCTTCATTAACAAAAGGTAAATATGTTTATGATTTTGGAGACACAGGAAGACTTACTCCATTAGTAAAAATGCACACACTTGGTTCACAGTTTATTCCACCAGCAACACACTCTGGAGGTCTAAGATATCATGGAATGGCGCCTATGGTTAGTCACTTAAAAGAAATTGGAGCAATAGAAGCTCAATCATTTGGTCAAAAAGAATGTTTTGAAGCAGGTGTAAATTTTGCTAGATCTGAAGGAATAGTTCCTGCTCCAGAAGCAACTCATGCGGTTAAAGGTGCTATTGCTGCTGCTATGGAATGTAAAAAAAATGGAGAGTCAAAAACAATTTTATTCAATTTATGTGGTCATGGTCACTTCGATATGAAAGCATATGGAGATTATTTTGAGAATAATTTGGCTGAAGATAAATACGACGAAGCTGGAGTGAATAAAGCTTTAGAGGAACTGCCTAAAATTGCATAGTGTCCATCTATGCTTTTAAATTATATATATAAAATTTTAATTGTACTGTTCTTTAATATTAATTAAATAACCATATGTTTTTTATAAATCCATTCAAAGGATTAAGACCAACGAAAGAAAATGCTCCATCGGTTACTATAGCAAGCACTGATCATTTGTCTGAAGATATGAAAAATGATCTTCTTAAAAAAAATCCATGGAGTTATCTAAATGTTTTTAATGCAGAAGATGAAAAAAAATCAAAAGAACAATTCGAATTAATGAAAGAAAAATCAATAATAAAAAAAGATAAAAATTTATCTTTTTATTTGTATAAAATTTCTAAAGATAATTTTAGTCAAGTTGGAATTGTTGGAACTGCAAAATTAAGTGCTTATGATAATTTACATATTCGAGGTCATGAAGAAATTTTTTTTGAAAGGTCTCAAAAAAGAATGAAACAAATGGATAATTTAAATGCTCAAATAGGTCCTATATATGCTGTTTATCCCGATAATATGACACTTAACGATTTAGTGAAAAATGAATTAATTAAATCTCCTGCCTATTCATTTGAAGGAATGGATAAAAGCACGCATGAGATGTGGGTTGTAGATGATGAAATAAAAATTTCTAAAATATGTGATTTGTTTAATTCAATAAACAGAATTTATATTGCTGATGGTCATCATAGGATGGATGCATTATTAAAACTATCAAAAATTAAACAACATCAAAACCCTAATCATACAGGAAAAGAAGAATATAATTATTTTATGATTGCAATATTTCCTACGAGTCAAGCAAGAATACTTGATTATAATAGACTTATAAAAGACTTATATGGTTATTCTTCTA